>JBGSTP010000216.1:0-39518 GCA_041736515.1 Pirellulaceae bacterium | reverse complement strand
TCAACTTCCGTTAAGCTCATGTCGACCTCCGTGTGGCTGATGGAATTGATAGAACGCACATTCTGTGCGAAATACCAAGTCACACGAAGGTCATTTTTTGCTAGCATCAGAGCACCGCCAACTTCAAAACTGCACGACCTCGTTTAAGGAGGTGAGCATAGTCGGTGAGCGTCAGATCCCCCTGTGCTTTGGCCGGTTGGTGGCATCCTTGGCAATGCGTGCGCAATAGCGGCTCAATTTCTTTCGAGTAACTTACCTTGGCCGGGGTTGCCTCCTCGCCGCAACCGAATCGAGGCTGGACGAGCTGATCGCAAATCACCGCGAGGAAGGATAGTAGCAAGGAAAAAGCGTTGAGCTTCATCATGAACTCTTCTCACTTATTGTTTGTCGACCGTAGCGAGAGTGCGGAACGTACGGCCAAGTTAGTAGCAAGTCAAAGGCGGGCGAACGAGCAGATGGTGGGTTTAAAGTGGCTCGCTCGTCCCTTGCATTATAACCGGGTGTGTCCCTCTACTCAAGGAATGGACGCACCAGCGACCGATTCGCTCGTTCGGTCTGGCTGTGTTCATGTAGGTGGTCGTCGTGGCGTTGTGGCCTTGCCAGGCCGGGACGTTATCGCAGGGCCACGATTTTTGCTCGAAATCTCTCGCGACTGACGAACAGAGCGGCTTGGGGCGATTATGCTTCGTTATGATTGGCTGGGGTGGTATTTGCGAGTTCTACTGCTTTTTGGTGACGGTCAAAACTATGCATTTTCGTTCGGCAGTTCTCGGATTGAAAGCGCTCATAGCAACAACTTCTTTTGCTTTAGGGCATGATGGCCCCGTAACGCGGAGCGTGCCAGAGTTTAAGGACGGAGAAGCTCAGATCATTGATGGCTTCAAAGATGAAAAGGGCTGGATTCGGCACGACCTCTGGGTGGAAACAGAATTCGATTCGGACGGGGATGGTAAGCTGGACCGGATGCACGTTGGGGTGACTAGACCCCAACAAACCGAATCGGAAAATCTCAAATTGCCCGTGATCTATGAGACTAGCCCTTACTTTGCGGGTACTAGCGGCAACGATCAGGACCATTTTTGGAATCCACATCAGGAGGTCGGCAGTCCGCCTCCGCCGCGAGCATTCGCACCAAAATTCAAACGAAAAGGCGAACGGCCGATCATCTCGAATTCTCTGCTGAAAGACTGGGTTCCCCGCGGCTATATTGTCGTGCACTCTTCCTCGCCTGGCACTGGCCTATCTCAGGGTTGCCCCACGGTAGGCGGTATCAACGAGTCGTTGGCCCCCAAGGCAGTGATCGACTGGTTGTGTGGTCGCGCGAAAGGATTTACTGAGATTGAGAATGGCGAGCCAGTGGAAGCAACGTGGTGCACCGGAAAAATAGGCATGACGGGGACCAGTTACAACGGCACGCTACCCTTAGCTGCAGCAACCACCGGCGTAGAGGGGCTCGAAGCAATCATTCCTGTTGCCCCGAACACATCGTATTACCACTACTACCGCTCCAATGGTCTGGTCAGACATCCAGGTGGCTACATTGGTGAAGATATCGATGTACTCTACGAGTTCATCCACAGTGGCAATCCAGATCGACGAGATTATTGTGATTGCGAAGTTCGCGACTCCGTCATGCGGCAGGGCATGGATCGCACCAGCGGCGACTACAACGAGTTCTGGGCGGGCCGCGACTATCTCAATGCGATGCAGCCAATGAAGGCGGCCTTACTGATGGCACATGCCTTCAATGACTGGAACGTGATGCCCGAGCATAGCGTCAGAATCTATGAAGCCGCCAAACGTATGGGGCTCCCGACTCAAGTTTACTTTCATCAGGGCGGTCATGGTGGACCACCGCCGCTACGGATGATGAACCGTTGGTTTACTCGCTACCTGCACGGCATTGAGAATCAAGTGGAATTGGATGCCAAAGCTTGGATCGTCCGGGAGGACAAGCAGCGCGACGAGCCGACAGCGTACGCAGACTATCCCCATCCCGCCGCGCAGAATGTTCCATTCTTCTTGCAGAAAGGTGGAATCCAGCGAGGAAATATGGGAACGGCGCAATTGGCCGGTCAAGGGACTGAAAAACTAGTCGACAACTTCTCCTTCAGTGGCAGTGTGCTGGCTCAAGCGGAGTGGACGAACCATCGACTGTTGTACACTTCCAAGCTACTCACCGCCCCATTGCATATTTCTGGTCACGTTGAGCTCGACATTCGGCTGGCTTCCAGTAAGCCTGCGGCCAATTTGTCGGTTTGGCTAGTTTCCTTGCCCTGGTCGCGCGATAGTAAATCACGCATTACCGACAATATCATTACCCGCGGCTGGGCAGATCCGCAGAATTACAACCAACAGATCAACGGACGACCACTTGAGCCCGACACATTTTATCGACTCCGCTTTGAATTGCAGCCAGATGATCAAGTGATTCCAGCCGGTAAACAGTTGGGATTGATGCTTTTCTCCAGCGATCGCGAGTTCACTCTGCACCCGCAGCCGGGCACCGAGTTGACTATCGATCTGGACGCTACCTCACTAACTTTACCCATTGTTGGCGGACAACCTGCGTTTGAAATTGCCACAGAACGTCCCCCAGCGCCAGCTCGTAAGTGAAATTGGACAGGGAGCATCTGGGCCGTGTCGTTCCCGATGACCGTTACGTTCGATACGCATTTACGAATCTCGGCAATACGTCTCAAACTTTCTCTAGCCGCTACAGTTCTCCTCGCCGATAGCAAGCCTACTGAAGAATCAGTCACTTGATCATTAGCAGCATCTGCCAACAGCAGTTGCGTGTAGATCAGTGCATTTCACAGGGATGTGAGCGAACAGATATCTGCTGTTGTCGAAAACAAAGCTTGCCCAACATTACTCGTAGCGATCATCCTGAAGGAAACCCACGTGGCTAGGAAGCTTCCCGCACATTTGAAATTGCATGTGGACAATGAAACGACGGCAGCACGCGATGCGAGCGATGCCGCAGTAGTGGACTTGGCGGCGACAATGCGGGCGTTTGCCGATGCGACAGGCTGGGTAGCACGACCAATTGGAGGTACGCCTCATCATCCAGTCGATATAGCGGTTGACGAACAGGCACCGCTTTTGCCGCTACGAAAACGCATGCAATTGGTAAGTAATTATCCGATGGATGGGCTGCTCGATGCGGAAGATTTCTCCCAAATTGACGGCACGAGCGAAGATGTGGCGTGGAGTTTACTGGAGAGAATCGATGCCTTGGTTCAAGAACTGAACAAGTCGCAGCGCATGATCCAGCAACAGGAGGCTCAACTTGCTACTGCGCTAGGCGTTAGTATCAGGCAGGATGAATCGGAGGTTCTGGCCAGTCGCTTAGCAGAATCGCTTCACCGAGCCGCGCAGCTGACCGGTAGCGATGCAGCGGCACTGTACCTGCTGGATGACACGACGAGCGAACTTAAAATGCGCAGTTGCTGGGGCATGCCAATCTCGGCATTGTCGAAACCGCCCCGCGAGTTGCGTGGCTCGCTGGCGGACCTGGAAGCTCTGATGGGCAATGCGGTGTTGTTGGAGAACACCAAGTTGGCGCCGGAGTGGAGCTGTCCAGAAAACTACGCTGCCGCCATGTGTGTTCCCATTGGATCCCCTACCATGCCTCACGGCACGTTATGGCTTTGGAGCAACCATGTACGCGATTTCAGCTCCAATGATATCGATGCAGCCAAAGCGGCTGGCGACAAGATACTGTCCGATATTGAGCGAAGCGTGTTAGCTGACGAGGTGCTGAAGACACGGAGTCTTAATCGGCAGGTGGAGTCGGCGAGCCTGGTGCAATCCTCCAGACTACCTTCATCGCAGCCCTTGCACGCGGACTACGAAATTGGGGGTTGGACTTTTCAGGGACAAGCCCTGGGTGGAAACTTTCATACTTGGACCGTCAATCGTCAGCAGCTGATCTGTGCAGCCATCGGCGCGGCGGCTACCCACGGCGCCGCCGGAGCACTGGTCGCGACCAGTCTGCAGACCGTAGTAGAGACCTGCTGGAACGCCAATCACAAGCCTAGTCAGGTGCTTCGCAAGGCGAACGACATACTATGGGCCGCCGAAGATGGCGACTGGCGGAGCTCGCTGTGCTATCTGCAGATACATCCAGAATCTGGCTCGATGCAGCTTGCCATGGCAGGTAACATCCAGGGCTTTATCGTCAGCAGTCGAGGTTATCGAATGCTGAACGGTACTCCAACGGCCCTAGCGCTTCAGCCCGATAGCAGATTTGATAACCAACAGTTATATCTGGAAGCGGGTGAATTGGTGCTTCTCGCCTCTGCAGACGTGGCCGGCGGGTTGAAACGAGGTGGTTTTAGTCAGGATCAATTGCTTAAAATCGCTCGCGATATGCAAGAAGATGCTGTGCAAGATATTGTCGATCATCTAGCTCGCATGTTGCCAATGCTCGATGCGAACACAATCGACGTAGATCGCAGCCTGATGATAATTCGCCGGCGATTCTAGAGCGGCGCATCGAGTCTCAGCTCAGTAAATCCTTTACTACACTCCCATCGCTCCAGCGTAGCGGTCGACCGATGGGAGTCATCGCTTCGACCTGATGATCGATGCCTAGACTGTGCAGGATGGTTGCATGCAGGTCGGGGACTGTCACAGTTCGTTCTGCAAAATTACTGGGCTCGAGCTGCGAGTTGGCCTGGCGTTCGAAAAGCTTGCGATCCGGATTCGCATTGGTAGCTCCATGCACATAACCCCTCCGAAAACCTCCTCCAGCGAGCAATACACTGAATCCGTGGGGCCAATGATCTCGACCTCCTGCTGAATTGATCTGCGGGGTTCTGCCAAATTCACCACCGCAGAAGACCACTGTGTCTTGTAGTAGTTCGCGTGCGTGCAATTCGTGTAATGTTGCCGCCAGTGCAGTGTCGAGTATTTTAGCTTGACCAGCTTGTAGCTCGTGGTTGTTGACGTGCGAATCCCAGCCATTCAGTTCGACTTCAACGCAGCGGACGCCTTTATCCAACAGTCGCACGGCAGCCAAACACCCACGTCCGAACGGAGTGTCTCCAAAACGATCGAGGGTCCCACGGCCTTCAGCTTTGATATCGAATGCTTTTAACTGTTCGCTCGACATCATTTTCAGTGCGGATTGCGTGGCTGATTGATGCAGAGTGCGAGAGAGGTCCAAATTGGCCAATCGCCCCCGCTGGAATTCGTTCTCTAACGCATTCAAAAGTGGGCCAGAACGGTTGTTCAGCGCGTGCTGATCAACGCGAGCTTTTAGATTCGGTATGCCTTCGGCAGGGTCATTCGTTTGGAACGCGTCGAAGCTTGGGCCCAAGTAACCTGCGCGCGCTGGCCATTGCGATGGCAGTATGGAAATGTGACGTGGGATTTCTAGGTTGTTAGGCGATTGGTAACAAACAATCGAGCCGATGGCAGGGTGGCGAACGGTTGGGTCAGGTCTCCAACCGGTTTTCAGATGATAGGAAGCCCGTTCATGATCCCCTTCTTTACTGATCATCGAACGGATGAGCGTGGCGTGTTTCAATTGCTCCGCAGTCGCGGGCAGAGAGTCCGAAATGAGCACATCGGGAATCGAAGTCGAAATGGCCTTGGTTTCTCCGCCAATCCAGGATCCCGCATGCGGGTCAAATGTTTCAAGTTGACTCGGCCCGCCTTGCATCCACAGGAACAGAAGCGACTTTGGACGCGTTCGCCGATTCGCATCCGCGGCAGTCGACAAGCCTTCTGCAAAACGTGTTAGCCAGCTCGCACCACACACCGATGCGGAAGTTTGTAACAATCGACGACGACTCCAACGCTGGTAGCCACGACAGGCTGCTGAGACTTCTGGGGCGGATCGACACATCTTTTAGTGATTCCAAGAGAACTCGGTTGAATTGATCATTGCCCAACAAATGTCGGCAAACGCACGCTGGCGCGTATTCCGCATCTTACCATCCAAGTACTTCATAAATTCAATTTGCTCCGGCGACGTTGGCGTTCTGTTTAGTACGCTGAGGAAGATCAGCTCAATCGCGCATTGATCGTCGGCAACTAGACTAGCAATCCGAGTGCCAGCATTGTTTACCAAGTCGACTTTGGTGCGCTCGGCAACTAAATTTCCGTTCATCATCACCAGACGCTGAGTCACAGTCACCGCTTCGCTTTGAAACTCGTCCTCGCCGCGATCGCCAAACCGTTTGAGAAAATTCTGTGAATCACCAAATGCTTTAAGCCGAGTAAAAATGGAACTCGACGAATCCAACGCGGTCAACTTACACGCTTGAAATAGTCGACCTGCAACTTGTTCCGGTCGCAATTGAGTGATTGGAAATACCGCCCAAGCATTCTCATGTTCGGTGGTAACCTTGAATTCAGCGCGGCTATCTCGTTGAAAAGCGTCTAGACCAGCAATGAGCCGAATCAAGCGACGAAGGTCAAACCCATGTTCGGAAAAGTCGTTTGCTAGAGTATCCAAAACGGCTGGAACGGAACCGTCCAACGGAATGTTGTCAACAGGCTCAACTAGTGCTCGCGAAAACAAGAGAGCCCAAACGCGATTCACAGTAGCCCGCGAGAAAGCTCGATTCTCGCGATGGGTTACCCACTCAGCCAAGCGTTTTCGCGGTTTGCCTTCGACCGGTAGTAACTCCGACTGGAACGGTACTGCAGGTTGAACTTCCTCGGGCTCGGAGTCTCCAAGGTACTTAAACTTGTAGACTTGCCCGTCGTCTTTGATGCCACGGAAGACCGGATCCGCCAGCGCCGTGCCCGCGAAAAAAGCGGCTAATTCATGAAAATGCTGTTGTGTACCGCCGATCGGATTTTCCGAGTCCCCAAAATGTAGTTCATCAAGAAAGTCATCGTGGCATTGCAAACAATCGATGCGCTGAGCCAAAAAAGCGCGGCTGGTCCGTCCGGCTAAACGAATGGGATCGCCGCGGCCCTCGTTGGCTGCGTCCATTGTGGCTGTAACAAAGTTGACTTGGGGCGTATCGGTCCACAATCCCTCAGAACTTAGCATCGCGCGCACGATTTGGTCGTAACCGACTTCTTCATCGCGAAACTGCTCGGCTAACCATGTGTTTAGTTTTCTCTTGCGAAATAGGAGAAACGGTCCATCGTTTGTACCGACATAGGCCCGCGAAAAACGCTCCGCGAAATAGTCTGCCCAGCGTTGGTCGGACAGAAGATAGTCAGTCCACCAGTCAATTTGTTTATCAGCTGGGATCGACTCGAGAGCGCGAATTTCTTCCAGCGATAGTCCGCTGCCAACCAATGCCAAGGACAATCTTCGGGCAATGGCTAAATTATCTGCCGGTGGAGCCAACTCCACGGTTGCCGCTCTTGCCATATCCGACAGCTGAATATTAGCTGTCCGCAGAGTCTCTTCAAAATCGGAGTCAACTCTGCGATCCTGTACGCGATGAACATCGATTTCAGGTCGCCCGTTCAGCGTCGTTGCCACGATCACGAACGCGACGAACAGAGCTGACGTCATAAGCAGCCAACGGGCGATACGTCGCATGGTCGATTGTGTTGAGGTCGTAGGCATTTTGGAAGTCTACCGTGCTGGGTGCTGTCTACGTAGTTTCGATCTATTTTGGATAATATTGGTAAGAAAATTTCGTTGCCAGCGAATATAACAGGAGTTGCTCGAGTTACAGCGTCCACTTCACAAATGAGCGTCGTCAGCGACGTGCAGGCAATTGGCGACATTTCGAAACGGTTACTTGGGTACTCTTTGCTCCGATGGACACCGACCCACCAATTTTCGAACCACCCATTCTAGCTGTACCATGGCCGCAGCTTAGGGAAGCTATTCCACATGGGAGTCCACTCCCCGAAGCGATCAACGATGCAACCAACGTGGCTGGGTCAGAATTTGAAATCGTGCCAGTCACAGTGGAACAACCGGTGGTACAGTCTCCGCGTTGGAAGTGGTGGCGCTGGCCAAGCTGCATCTTCGAGACTGCGTGGTGCACACTGTGCCTGTGCGTACTGTTGGCGGTTGTGGCGGCCATACCGCTGGTTCAACTTGCCAGTCTTGGATACCTAATGAACTCAGCCGCAAACCTCGCCAAACGCCGTCCTTGGTCCTCAGTGCTTCCAGGCTATCGGCGGGCGGGCCAAATCGGGTTGTTTCTCCTATTGGCAGGTTTGTTTTGGCTGCCGGTTTGGCTGGTAACCGACCTGAGCTACAGTGCGCAGTTGTTACAGCCGGGCTCGTCGACTGCTGGCTGGTGGCGATTAGGTGCGTTTGTCGTCACGTTAGCATGGGTGACACACGTAGGATGGGCGGCAATACGAGGCGGTAGAGCCTGGCATTTTATTTGGCCAGCTCCAATGCGATTCTTCCAAGAAGTCATCAAGGCACGCACGTGGTCGCTCGCCAGCGAGCATCTAGCCGATTTGATCACTTCATTGCATTTTCCTCGCTTGTGGTGGCTTGGTGCCAGAGCCGCCTTAGGGGCACTGTTGTGGACTGCAATACCAGTTTCGTTGATGATCATCGGCGAGCGAGCGTTTGAGTTGCAGTTTTCGGGCTTAGTGGGATTCGTGGGAGCGGTTAGCATGACATTTGTCGCGTTGTACCTGCCGTTTTTACAAGTACAAATGGCAGCGGCAAATCGGTTCGCCGCTATGTTTGAACTCACGGCAATTCGTCGGCGTTTCTTGTATGCGCCCTGGGCACATGCGCTAAGCCTAATGGTACTTTGCTTGCTCAGCATTCCGCTCTACTTGCTGAGAATTGAAGCTACGCCAGCGGAACTGGTGTGGGCCCCCAGTCTTGTATTCGTTTGCTTTATGCTTCCTGCCAAACTACTACTTGGAGCTGCCATGGGATACGCTAGCGGTCGACAGTCCTCCGATAGGCCGAAAATCAGGCACTGGTTGGTGCGCTGGCCAGCCCGAGTTGTAGCTTTGGCGAGCGTATTGGTTTATGTGGGTGCCTTGTATTTAGCTCAACTGGTAGCAGGGCAAGGTGCTTACGTCATGTATTTTCAGCACGCATTTCTTGTTCCCGCTCCACTACTTGGTTCTTAGGCGGCCAATCCCTTGGTTGTAACCAGAATTCAACCCTTAGGCAGAGTAACCCCATGACGTCTGGTGAGTTTGATCCTACGAAGATAGAGCGGCCCAATCCATCGCTGCTGCGGTACTACCTGTTGGTTTCTTTTTTGACCGGGCCATTAACCCCGTTGGTGTTTCTGCCGCTTTATTTTCGCTTTGCTACTCTGCGATACAAGTTCGACGAAGATGGAGTGTCGATGAGTTGGGGGATTCTGTTCCGCAAGGAAGTTTATTTGACCTATCGCCGCATTCAAGACATTCACATCACTCGCAACTTGCTGCAGCGTTGGATGGGATTGGCAAAGATCAGCTTGCAGACTGCCGCAGGCAGTAGCCAAGCGGAGATGGCTATCGAAGGCATATTGCAACCGGATTTGCTGCGGGATTTCCTGTACAGCCGCATGCGCGGAGCTAAAGGCGATACGCCTGAGCCTCAGTCCTCCAGCGGCGCACAGGGCGATGCTAACTACGTGCGAGCGACGCAAGCTCTGGTGGATATCAAAGTGGCTCTCGAAAAGCTGGTCGAGCAGAAGCAACAAGAGGGAGAGCTCCGATGATCGTTCCCGACAAAGCGGTTTTGCGAGCCAGCCAGTGGTGTTATCGCGGTATCTGGAGTGTCGTTACAAAGTGGTTGCGGGTTCCGGAAGAGCCGCCCCAACTGCTTGGCGCCAACGACGTGGATGTGCGCAGCTTCCGTCCCAGCGATGGCTTCCTGCGCTACCTGAAACTGTTTTTTTGGATCGGCTTGACTGTTATCGATGCGCTGTTGTTCGTGGGCATGATCGCGTTGTTGATTTCTTTTCCCCTAATTGGCGTGATCGCGGCTCCTTTTATTCTCGCGATCATGATTCTGCCTGACATTGTGGCCTATATCGCGATTCACCTTCGCTATGACACGACATGGTACGTCCTGAGCGACCGCAGCATGCGCATTCGACGAGGCATTTGGATCATTCAAGAAACGACGATTACCTACGACAACATTCAAAACGTTTCGATTCGGCAAGGCCCCGTGGAGCGCTACTTTGGATTCTCGAACGTACTAGTGGAAACTGCGGGTGGCGGCGCTGCGTCGAACTCCAAGGAAGACGCCTCCGCCGCAGGCCATAATGGTCTGCTTGAGGGAATTGGCAATGCAACCGAGGTTCGCGATTTAATCCTGGCCAAATGGCAAAGTAGTCGCTCGGCCGGACTTGGCGACGAAGCCCACGAGCATAAGCCAGCGCCCACTCAAACTTGGGACAGCGCCCAAATTGCGTTGCTGGAAGAAATTCGCGACCTTGCTGTAAAACTAGTGTGACTGTGACTGCGAACAGGGCTGAACGGCCAACGCTAGCCGCGAGCGCTTCGAACTAACGAAGCATCGCAGTACATTCACCGCAAACGAATAGTACGGACCAGCACGATGCTAAATCAACAGCCGTCACGCGTCGGTTTGCGATGGATTAAATAGGCGCAACTTCAAAAGGTGAAAGCGGAGGCGTTATCGGGTCGGAAAGGTGAATTTGCTCAATTCGTCGCCGCCGACGGAGTGGTGCCGCAGCGTCAATTGAGGCGTGTTGTCCGGTGCAACATGTTGCAATTCTCCGCTGAGAAATCCACCTTGAACGCGGAGAAAGCGGTGGATCGGCCTCACGTCGCCTTCTTTCCAGCCCAACTCATGCTCTTCGCTTCCTGGACCGCATCCAAATTCCCATAAACCCGTTTGGCTATCGACCGAGGCGTATTGCCAGTGGCGATCCCCACAAAAAACGATTACGTTGCCGAGCTCGCTGAACAGCCTTCGCAGTTCTTCGCCTTCATGGAAAAACGTCTCATTCGCGTGATTGTCCTTTTTGTTGTTTCTATCCGGACCCACGATCGGCGTCGGGCTAAAGACAAGTTTGAAAGTTGCCTTGGATTCCCTTAGCGTTTCAAACAGCCAAGCCTTTTGGGTGTGTCCTAAGATTGTCTTCTGAGGGCCATCGGGCATGGTATTTGGGCTTCGATAGTCGCGTCCTTCCAGCAACCAAATCTGCACGTCCTTGCTCCAGGCGACAGTGGAATAGCGAGGAGCACGCGATGGGAATTGTTCTTCGAAGAGTTTGACGCCTTGTTCAAAGTTCACTGCTCCGTAGCTCTGTCCAGCCCAGCAATCGTTTTTCAGAGTGTCGTGGTCATCCTTCATAAAATAGGTTGTCCGATTCGCATAGAACTCGCGATTGTGCGGTAACGCAAAAATCCGCGACCAACGAAACCGCATTAGCTCGATCGTCCAAGACCATGGATACGGCTTGTCGTAGTATTCGATATCGCCCGCATGAACCACAAAATTCGGGTCGATAGCCGACATTGCCGGATATATTTTGTGACCTTTCATGCCATCATCGCGACGAATGTAGTCATGGCAGGTCGTCATGCAAAACTTTAGATCCACGATCGCATCGAGGGCGGGTGCCGTTTGGAAGCCGCCACGTCGCACGGCAGTCAATTCTTGCGAACCAATCGGACGTGTCTCAACGATCGTCGCGTACTTTGTTCCAGGCTTCAGCCCCTCCAACTTCCATTGGACAGAGTAATCCTCACCTGCATGCGTGACTTTCCAGTCTGTCGATAGGCTGCTTTTTCGATTGCTTTCTGGAAAATAGGTCAATCGAACTTCGCCCGGCGCTCCGGGGCAGGCTCCCTCCATTTGGTCGAGGATCTTACCTGGCGGCAACTGACTGTTCAGCAGTTCCTGTTCGTTCGTCGACTTGCTCAGCCTTGAGACATCCTCGCTCGACAGCGTTTCGAACTGTGGGCCATCGACTACCATCTCTGCATTTCGGGTCGTGCGAGTCCAAAGCACGATTGAGTTTTGGTCAGCCCAACTATTTCGCATGCCGTTTGCCAACTGAGGCGAAATAGTCTGAGTTGAAGACGCAGGCGGAGCGGCCAGCACCGTGAATTTGAAATTCTTGAACGCGATTTCGCCGCCGTGGTCGGTCAACATGATGCGGTCGCCATCGGTTGCGACACCAAATCCATCCCGGCCGTAGAACTTGCTTCGCGCCATTTTAGCCTCCCAGTTTGGTCCTCCAATCGTTGCCGTGGCTACTAACTGGCCATTGAGGTAGTGCTCGAGCCTTGGACCCACGGCCACGATGCGGGCTTCGTTCCATTGACCAACCGGATTCAAAGGCTTGTTCAAGCTGGGTGCTTCTAGTTCGTAGATCGAAGCGGTGGAACCAACGTTGGGGCTTTCCAGCGGACTTGGTTCATCCATGATTTGGTATTCCAACCCCAACCATTTGCCATCGAACTGACGGACGCGGTATTTAAGCCCCGAGTTGGTTTTTGCACCAATTTTCCATTGAAAACTCAAGTCAAAGTGCGATGGAAGTATCGGGCTTAGCAAGCTGCCGTTGCCACCCTGAGGTTTCAGCAAACGCACTTCGCCATCGACGAATTGCCAGGAATCGTCGACTGGCCGTCCATCCTGCATTTGCCAGAAAGCTGCCTCGCTCCAGTTAGTCGTAGAAGCCGCAGCGTCCGTTGTAATGGAAGTGGCCGGCGTTTCAACAAGCAACTTCTTGATCGGGTCATCGCTGGCGATCGCTGCTGTCTGGCAAACAAATAAGCTGGCGATTAATACGATCGTAGGGTAATGCAGACTGAGAGTGCACTTGCGCATGCTTGGAGCCTACTGCGGGATTTGATTTGGGAGAATCGATACGGGAGCATTGTAGCCTAGGCATCCTGCGCATCCTGCCTGGGATCTACTGGATTCTTCATGGATTCTTCTTCATCCATCTCTCGCCGCAACTCTCCCGCCCCAGACCTTTCCCAGGCTACGGTTTTGTTACCGGGGAATCAGGGGTGTTGTTACAGCGGACCCCAGCTAGGCTACTCCGTTGGCAGCGGTGGCGATGGTCGCCACCGGGTGCCACGGTCCCTAGTCAACGAGGCGGCGTCTATTTGTCTTCGGTGGCAACCTCGGCACCGTCTTCGACAGTGGGCTTCGTCGGTTCTTCGGGCGGACCAAGCAATTCTGCCAGGGCTTTGTCAAGTTCTCGGCCACGGGCGGCTAGCGAAACGACCTTGCCCTCTTGATTGACCAGTATCGCGGTCGGTATTGCCGTGACACCATAATAGGTCGCCATGGGGGCGGACCAACCGGTTTTGCCTTCTTCCTCGCAAACGATGTTGGCCCAAGGGATGTCACGATCGTTGACACACTTTTCAAAAGCTGCCCGCGTGCTATCCATGTTGATGCCTACAATATCAAATCCCTTTTCGCCGTAGAGTTCCAAGTTCTTTTTCATGTTTGGCAGTTCGCCCAGGCAGGGGCCACACCAACTAGCCCAGAAATCGACCAGCACCACTTTGCCTTTGTAGATTGACCAATCGAACTCTTTGCCATCAGCGGTAAGACCCTGTAGCTCCATTGTGTTGCCCAGCAACCGGAGTCGTCGTGCAGCACCCATAGTCGACTCGGCGCGTTCGCGTAGTGCCTGGTCATCCGATTTCTCGAAGTAGGGCACCATGGCTTCGTACAGATTGGCTGCGATTTCGCTGTGCTTGTAGCCGAGCGAGCGGGCCACACTGGAAGTTGTGGAGTACGTGGCTTTGTCCAGACCGAAGCGCTCCAGGTAGCTCAAGACTTCGGCCGCTAGATCTTTAGCTTCTTGCTCCGTCACGGATCTTATCGAAGACGCTTTGCTAGACAAATTATGTCCAACTGCGATCTTGGCAATCGCAGGCCGAGCGTCTTCCGCGTATTTCGCAGCCAACTCTTTTAGATCTTGGCTGGCCGGTGGATGGTATCGCGAAAGTATACCGTAGGCAGCAAATTTCTCGGTCAACGCTTTGGCTTGATCTTCGTCGGCATCGCTTTGAGCCAAGATGGCATCAGCAGCGGCGATGATGGCGGGGAATAATTTCCTTGCAAATTCTGAAACGCTCTTTGCGTCGCGCTTAGGCGGAGTCATGCGTTTCGTTTTATCAATGAATTTAATCAAGTCTGCCACAGAAGCATCGGCCGCAAACGCGAACGGATCCGGTTCTTCGCCCTCCTTTTCGGTTGCATCGCCAGACTCATCTTCATTCGTCGCGGCTTGCGCCGCTGGCTTTGCAGCAGGCTCTTCCTGTGCCAGACTCATCGCGGCGGCGAGGGCCAATTGAAACGCCAGTACACTTCCCAGAATTCGCACTGGTTTACCTAGAGGACTGAATGATAGCTTCATTGCGAGACTCCACTGACATTGAATTCTACAACTTGGACGGTGCAAGACGCAGCCCACAAGTTTAACCATTTAGGAGGTCGGTCGGGCCCCATAAGTAGACTCGTTTCGATAAAATATTGTGTTTCCAAACTCTACAACCAAGGATTGAAAATGGCTTGTTATACGCTGCCCACGTCGCTGTTATGGGTTTCTGTTGCATGTCTCACGCCAGCGTTGGCCGCAGAGCGCGTCGATATTTGGCCGGACTTGGCTCCCGGAGAAACCACGCGCGAACTGGGAGTTGCCCAGCCCGCTCGTCCCGAGGAGAAACCGACCATTACTCGAGTGGAGAAAATCACGCGGCCCACGCTGGATCTTTACCTGGCCGATCGGCCTACTGGCACGTGTGTTGTGATCCTACCGGGCGGTGGATTTTCAAAGGTGGTTCCCGATAAAGAGGGCTCAGAAGCAGCCGTGTGGCTAAATCGACAGGGGATCTCTTGTTTTGTGCTCAACTACCGG
This sequence comes from Pirellulaceae bacterium, assembly GCA_041736515.1. Taxonomy (GTDB): domain Bacteria; phylum Planctomycetota; class Planctomycetia; order Pirellulales; family Pirellulaceae; genus Aureliella. The sequence goes on along the minus strand of JBGSTP010000216.1, from coordinate 24,747 downwards.
ACGCAGAATAGTGCCGAGCAAGTCGGATGGCAACGGGCTTTGCAGGATGCTCAGCGAGCGATGAAAGTCGTACGGTCGCGGGCAAGCGAGTTTAAAGTGGATGCCAAGAAGGTCGGCTTGCTCGGCTTTTCGGCGGGGGGACAGGTTGCTGCTCGGTTGCTTTGCGACGGTGGTAAAATTGCCTACGCACCCGTTGACTCCATCGATGACTACTCGCATCTGCCCGATGTCGCGTTGCTGATTTATCCATGGAACATTTATGACGAAAAACAGGATCGCTTGATCGAGGGCGTTTCCGTACCAGCCGATTGCCCGCCGACGTTCTTAGCCCATACGCACGATGACCGATCATCGTCGTTGGGGGCTGTGCTATTTTACACCGGACTCAAAAAGCAAAACATTGCATCGGAGCTGCACGTGTACGGCAATGGAGGGCACGGCTATGGAATGCGCGAGGTTCCTGGATCGCAGATCGCCACATGGATCGTGCATGCGGGGCATTGGATTCAAGCCAATGGATTTTAGGAAAGCGCTATTGAGAAAGAACTATTCGGCCGGGCTAGAAAACCGCCGCGCGCGATAGATTTTGAGCCCATTGAGCGCGTGGTAAAGTCCGCCGCAGTCAAGTTCCACATGTCGTGTTTGCAACAATGTTTCACACAGTCGAACAACTGCCAATTCGACCCAGGGATCTGCCAGGTCCTTAGCTGCACTTGCCAGTGACACGAACTCGAGTACGTGTCCAGTGCTCGCCAGGACGGCAGACAGGTCGGCGGTGCGACCGGGGCGTTCAAAATAGCGACTCGAGAGGCTGCCATCGGCGCCGCGGTTTTCTTTGGCTCCAAGCAAGCACTCGTCTACGACATCTTGCGCTTGCTGCCATGTAGGCGAGTCCTCGAGGTTTAGACGGTTTTTAGCCTGTATGGCGCGAGTAATGCCGGCTAATCGATGTGCCCCTCCGCACGGACTCAAGTCGATTTCATAGCTTAATTCCACTGCCACCAAATCTTCCCAGGACAGAGTATGCCCATCGGCAGCTTCCCATGTCGGCTCGTTGGGAAAGTAATGCGCCAAGGCAATCAATGTCCAACTGAACTCATCCAGTAGGTTCCTGCTCGTATCGAACTGCGCCTGCCGCGCCCAATCGAGCAATGTATATTTCTGGTCTCCGAGCTGGATTTCGGTTTCCAAGGGGATATCTGCCATGGCGAAAATAGCCAACCATTGGTCTACGTGTCCCTGGCCGATATAGCTGCCCGGTTCGAGTCGAGCCTTTAGGCCGACTCGTCCCGTGCTGGGCAAAATCTCGTTGCCCGCCATCAATTCAAATCCCATGAGCTGGCCACCCGAAAAAACATAGTCGAGCGCGCCAATTGTTCCTCGGTCTGGTGTATCGATTTGCAAGTCTTTTCCGTAGCAGATAACCGCATGCATGATTTGCCAGGCTGCATTGACCTGCGAATCGAGCCGCCGTTGCTGTAAGCCCTGCGCGAGACTAGTGTCGATCTGCGACTGCAGGTTGGTGCTTACCTGGCTTGCCAGCTCTTTTTCCAGTTTCTGTAGCGTCTGTTGACGCTCGCTGCGCGACATCAACGTTACAGGACTGCACCCCAGCAGGAACAGAAGAAGCGAACTGCACTGAAATTGGCGGAGAGTCATTGGAGGTTTCATGGCAAGTAGGGTGAATACAAACCCGCAGACAATTGAGAAAGCGTGCTAGTGTTGTCAACATTGTAGTCAGGGCGAGCGCGAGTTGCTGCGATTATCGATCCATCGGCGAGACTTGAACTCGCTGCGCGGCAGGCTGTTGGCGGCGACCTGCCGAACGGTTAGCCGCAAGCCAAGCCGCGTTGAAAGCAACTTAGCGAGTTGCACTGCTGTCTCCTCGTCGGCCTCAACCTCTACTTCCATTTGGTCAAGCTCACCTATTCTGGCAACGATGACTTGATACTCTCTGACCGTCGGCAGCTCACGTACAATCGCATCGATACTGCTTGGGAATATGTTGACACCACGAATGGTGACCATGTTGTCAGCTCGCCCAGACACTCCCTCGGGCAGCCAGATATAGCGACAGCGTCCTTCGTTCATGCGCTGGTAGCGAACAATATCTCCAGTCCGGTAGCGGAACACAGGTGCGCCAAGTCGTCCGAGCGAAGTCAGCACTAATTCGTGGAGCTTGCCAGAGTGCGAGTCTGCCGCTTCGATCGGCAAGAATTCCGCAATAAAGTTGGCTTCGATAATGTGTAGACCGGGCTGGTCTGGCCAGCCGAAGCCCCAGGGGCCAATCTCCGTTGCGCCGCTGTGATCGACCACCTGAGCTTGCCATGCCTGCTCCATCTTTTGGCGAACCGCCGCGATGCTGCCTCCGGCCTCGCCCGCAACTATCAATCGTCGCACACCAATTTGGTCAATAGGAACATTCTCCAGTTGTGCAACCTCGGCCATGTGCAAAGCATAGGAGGGCGTACAACAAACGATGCTTGGTCGAGTTTGTAGCATGAACTCGAGACGAGCCAAGGTAGATAGGCCGCCTCCTGGAATAACCGTTGCTCCGCGGTCAACGCACGCCTGGTGAGCCGACCAGAAGCCGATGAATGGCCCGAAGGAGAAAGCCATAAAGACCTGGTCGTCCGAAGTAACTCCGGCAGCCTGAAGAACATTCTGCCAAGTTGCCGACCACCACTTCCAATCCTCCATTGTATCGAGCAGCAGCAAGGGCTTGCCGGTCGTACCGCTAGTGCGATGAATTCTCGAATATTGCGTGCGATCGAAGGTATGATGAGCGCTAACCCCCGCAGGGCTTTCGCCAGCGCTGGTGACCAACTCCGATTTTTCTGTCAGCGGTAGACTAGCCAGCTCGTCAAGCTGCTTTAGTTGCAGTTGCGTAGCGTCGAATTTAGATCGATAAAAGCTGTTCGACGGCAGTATGGCTTGCAGTTGCTTGTTTAGCTCTTGCAGTTGCCAGTTCCTGAGCTGATCTTCGCTCCATTGCCAGCGTTGCTCAAGCTGCGCGGCGGCGGCCGCTGTAAAAGGTTCCATCATGCTGTTGAAAGCTCAAAATCGAGAGTGATCGAACGCGTGGAATCTTGATTGAGAATTGGGCCCAAACGCCCCGCCATAGAGTGGATCGCCGGCGTTAGCTAACGAAGTAAGGCGAATCCCAGCGTCCGCTTGGGCAAAATAAGCATGGCTGGTAAAGCTTGACGCAGAAATTAATCCATAATCGGAGTCCGCAAAGAATTTTGAGAAAAATGCGCGCCCACGGGTCCGTTACTGAGTTTGTTTCTATTAGACTTGACAGCAATCGAATGCTGTCCGCGAAACACTCAAATACGGGGATGGTGGCGATGAAAAATGATACTCTAAAAAATGCTGTTTCGAAATTCCACAAAGACGAAGCTGGCCTCGAGGCGTTGCAGGTGGTGATGATCCTAGCTGTTGCGGCTGTTGCACTCATCGCTGTCAAGACGCAGTGGAATACAGTCAGCACCTGGTTCAAAGACGTAATGGGCCAGGGTACAGGTGGCAGCCAGTGGAAGCAACCGTAGGGCTTTGAGCCAACCTGGCTACCGTATCGGCTAAGAACACAAGCAATATTCTGAGTAGATTCGCGAGAGTCGCACTCCGGCACAGTCTAAACAAATTCTTCTGTTGCAAAAATGAGGCACACAAAATGAACAAGATTCAGAGTAACCTTCGACGATTTCACAACGATGAAGCGGGCTTGGAAGCGCTGCAAGTGGTAATGATTCTGGCTGTTGCAGCCGTTGCTTTGATCGCGGTAAAAACTCAGTGGAACAATATTAGTCAATGGTTTAAGTCCGTGATGGGCCAGGGTACTGGCGGCGACAATTGGAAGCAGCCCTAATTCAGGCCGCGCGGACTGCAAGCATGAAGTTCCGTCGTGGCGGTGGAGCATCTGGTGAACCTAAACGTCTTAAACAAGTTCAATTCGTTGATCATCTCGCCTTGGCATCTTCAAACGCGAAACTACCTACGCCCTGGTACGCATGCCTCGGCCCGGTAGCGCACGCGAAGTCCGGTGGGATGATCAATGGATTATCCCGAAAGCGGTCGCCATGACGGACTTATGTGTAAACTCGAGCATGACCAGTAATCCCCCGCAAGTTAGTCCACAGCGGCGACTGGCCTGGCAGCTTGCCCTTTTTTTCCCTTGTGTCGTAATCTGCGTGGTGGCCACAGTGGCACCACCCTTGCCTCTGAGCACTTGGCAGACAGTGTCTGGCATAATTCTGCTAGGAATGGTGGGGACGGCAGCTGTTACCGATTTCATCTGGTTGAAAATTCCCAATTGGATTACCTACAGTGCTTTGGGGTGGGCAATTCTCATCAACGCCGTATCGCATTTGACCAATGATTCGGTGGCTGGAATTCTGGGTGCGGTTGGGCTTGCCGATTCCCTGGCGGGCGCCTTTATTCCGTTCTTTTTTATGCTGGTGATTTTTTCGCTCACGGGCGGCGGTGCAGGCGATGTTAAGTTGACGGCGGCGATGGGAGCTTTGCTGGGATTGAATCGAGTCATTGACGCAATTTTGCTGTCGTTTGTATTCGCGGGTGGGTTTGCGCTGATGCGAGGTGTATGGTTGCAAGGTCCTAAGAATTTGGCTGAGATGGTGTTTCGCAAAATTGCACATTGGATTGTACCCTTGTGGGTACTACCACCTAATGCCGAGCAAATCAGCTTTATGAAACAAGCTATGCCGCTTGGTCCTTCGTTCGCTGCGGGCACACTGTTGGTCGTATTCAACGTTAACTTGCAACAGCTCTTGGAATCGTTGCCATTCATGTGGGGGCCAAACTAATGAACAGAGTTGGCTGGAGCAGGTGGGAGACCACTAGATTGCGGGAAAGTGGAGAAAAACGCCGGTTGCCACGCGGAGTCGCAACCTTGGAAGTAGTCTTGGCAACGGGACTGATTATCCCCTCCCTGATGTTGCTGTTGTACGCTGGATTCCGAGCTATGGCTGCGTTTATGTCCGTGCTTGGCACAATGATTGGCTCACCGCTCGTCTAGTTTTTCATAAACATCACGCGAATTCTCAAATCATGATCAGTGAACTAACTTACTCGATCGAAGATGTGTGGCTGATTTGGTTCTGCTGCGTGTCCTCTTTATTGGCACTGATCATCCGGGCAACGCGGTTGCAACCTTGGAGATCGTTGACAGTCTTTCTACGCGACGAACGAGGAGCCAGTTACGCGCTGCCTTATTTGATGACTTTTCCGTTTTACATGTTCTTCGTGCTGTGGACGGTGCAGAGCACCATGATCATCATCGTCAAAATAGGAGTCATGCACGCAGCCCATATGTCGGCCCGCTCGGCGGTCGTGTGGCGTCCGGCGCATCCATTCGATCATACAGCAGGCTTGACAAAGGCCAAGCAGGAGGCGAAGCAAGCTGCCGTACTTGCTATTGTTCCCTACGCCAGCGGACTGTCAGGTCACCAAAATCTGAAAACTCAGTTCAGCGGGTTGGTGGATGGATTCAAGTACGATTTGCTCTATAGGCAACTTGCACAAAATTCAGAAGCCAAAAACTCCTTGGCAAACTCAACCTTCTTGCGACGCAAATACCAGTACGCCAGTGGGATGACGAGCGTCGAATTGCTGCAGCACAGCAACCGGTTTAATCAAGCGCTCAGCGCTGAAGTTTCTTTTCGAATGCCAATTCATATTCCCGGAACAGGAAGGCTGCTTGGCACACGCGATTGGATTTTTGGAGGCTACTACCGGGATGTCAAAGCCAAAGCAACGCTTCCCCTCGAAACAGCTGACTCGCCAGACGGTAGGCTAGGGATCCAATACGATTCCACCTTGCTGTGAGGCCTTTGGGCTTCAGTGACATTCGTTCCAGCAGGGAACTTAGAACTAGTTTAGGAAAGCAATATGCTTGCGGTTTGCAAAAATTTGTTGCTAGAAGTCATTCTGGGAGATGAATGTTTGTCGGCGCAAGCGGCTACCTACCCGCGGTATGCTCGGCGGTTGCATAGTTCCAGTGGTACTCGTTCGGCGTGGGCTGGCATGCGGCCGGTCCTGGGGGGCGAGGAAGGAATGATTACCTGGGCGACCCTGATTGCGGTAGTTTTGTTCTGCGCATTGATTGCCATAGTTTTCAATGTTGGCAGGGTAGCAAACGATAAACTCGAAGCTCAAAACGCTGCGGACTCGGCAGCATATTCTGCATCGTTGGTGCAAGCGCGAGCCATGAACGCGCTTACCGCCTCAAATCACATGATGGGTGAACTTACCGCACTGTATACGATGCACCATGCCATCGGCGGAAAGGTGTTGGACGAAGGGGGGACAAAGAATAACTATGTGGTGTTTGGATTGAACCTGGCGCTCCAAGGCGCATATGCTTTAGCGTGGGGAGAATCGCTACTCACGTTGTGGGTGGGCGGGACAACTCCTGTCTCTCCGGGGTCGACAACCGATGTTCCTCGCGGAGAGGCCACGGTCTACGATGCAAAGTGCTTGCTCAAAGAACAGATGATCGAGCAATACGCACTGCACATGAAAGGTTCTACGGACATTCTTGAGGGGATAGCCACCGCCTGGTTTTTTGGCGCCGGCTTAGCGTTGATCGAAGCGGGCATCGCTCAGCAACAGGCTGCCAATATGATGATTCGCAAGCTCAAACAAGAGTATGAATTCATCATCTTGCTGGAGGACTTCGCGATTGGCTCGCGGTCAATAAAAAAAGACATCATTCCCGGCATTCTGAGTGCACTGTGGGTCTACGAACAAACGATCGCGGGAGATATTGCTCCGGGCTTAGGTGCTGAACTGCAGGTGGCCCGCGCTGCGAAAACTGCGGCTGAAAAAAACAAATGTGTCGGCGAAGTCGTCGGTCGCCCGGAGCTGAGTGTAGCGGCAGCAATGGGCCACTCAGGTAGGTTGCCCATCGAGAAAGATGGCACTACGAAAATCGAACGTACGCAACTTATGCGTGCGACATACCCCTGGATTCAGGAGTGGCGTTGGCCCGTGCTATTGGCCTTCGATGGTGTGGCTACGTTATCCCGAGCGGCCCGCTTTTACGAATACCACTCCGATCGCTATGCGAAGGAAACTTGCCAGAAGTTTCGCGATGAAAGAGGATTCAAGCTGTACGTCATGCAGAAAATGAATGCGACCAATTCCGGAACGGACAAAGGTACGGAGTCATGGCGGAAGCGTCAAAACACCGAGGAGGCTGACAAACTGTTCTGTGTTGTCGGCTTTGCACGCAAGGTAAAGGGAACCGCCCTAACCCACAATCACATTATGCCCAACACCAACGCAAAGCCGATAGCTGCGTTGTCCCAAGCCATGATCTACAACAGCAATCGCCCCAAGAAATGGGAATCCAAAGGACTCGACATTATGTTTTGGCTGCTGAATCGTAAAGGACAGCCGGTGGAGGGTTGGGATACATTGAATTGGACTGAGGGCGCTACCGAATGGAAGGAAGGCAAACCCTACTTCAATTTACTGCCCATGGATTGGCATTGGACGCTTGGCAAGCTGCTTGCTATGGATGCGCCATTTGTTTACCCTCCGGATGTTAAAATTCCGCCGGTACCATCGATGGACGCCATCGCAGGTCCCCCCACGCCCAAAGTGGTTTTGAATTGGCAGGCCAAATTGGTTCCCTTGGCTCCCAAGACTCTAAGGACGAGAGTGCTCATGATTCATGACTCGAAAATTCGCGAGCGGATGCACAGCTTGCTACCTGTACTGTGGGCACCCGCCGTTTATCCCGATGTATTCAATCACTAGTTTCCGCTCCGCGCTGTGGAGTGCGCGCTCCCAGCGGTGCTGATTAGAGGAATAAGGCTCGACCAATGACGACCCGCCCCACAATCTTGCTGGCCCGAGCTAAAGCCCGGGCTGGAATTGCTAGTTTCGAGCTGGTTATGAGCGCTCCGATTTTAATGTTCCTAGTAGCCATGCTCATGACACTATACTTTGCAACAATGAAGAAGTCCCAGTTGACGATGGAAGTTCGTCATGAAGCGTGGAGGATTCGATCTAACCTGAGCCAAGTTACCGGTTCGAGCCCGTTTGGATTGCTCAATGCGCATACTTCTGGAGAAGCGCGCAAAGAGTTGTCTCGTACTGTCGAGACCTATCGCGCGTGGTATCCCAACGTTCCGCGAAAAATTGAGTGGGGCAATGTTGTATTGGCTGGTTCCTGGGACCATCGCCAAGTTGAATTTTCACCAGGCGGATGGAAACCGATTTATCCTCATGTGGGGATCCTGCTCAACATGGTCTCGTCAGGCGGAGTATCTTCAAACTCGGGTGCCGTCAATTCAGTGGGCGGCTTAACCTCTATTCCCGGGTTGTAGCGATGACTTCGGAGCGATCGGAATCCCGCCGCATCGACGATTCGTCCAGTTCGCAAGGATCCACTGCTTCGCTGGCGGGGATTGCCCGCGCCGCGAATAACATAGGACGAATTCTGCTATGTCTGGCCATCGCTGCGGCTGTCGTCCTTTCGTTGTTGATTGTGCAGGACATGCGATCCACCGACAGCCCGCCCACCGCAGTTCCAGCGATTTCGTTGGGCTCCAACTCGATGGAAGATGCGTTGAATGGCAATTGGCAGTTCGCTGGTTCGCCCTGGTCGGTTAGGGTACAGGAACTGGCATCTGCTGAACTGCCAGTTTTGCTGCGTCAGGTTCCGAACACTAGCTCGTTCGTCACTGAAGCCGACGCGCCTGAATTCGATGAGGCAGGCACGCTTGTTCTGGCGGTTTTGGGAATGCTCGGTGCAGCCGAAACCGCTGAAGGTGAGTGCGTAGTTTATCGAGCCCAATCAGACGGTTTGGAGTGCATCGCGTGGGCGCCGCGAAGCGACTCCAAAAAAATTCAAATCGCCAGAATAGCCCAGCGGATCAACGATTCGGCTTGGAACATGATTGAAATCGGGCGACGGCCACAATCGGAATCACTTGGCGACGGAAACCTGCTTCCCTTGCTACCAGAGGCTGCAGAGAATGTGCGGTTGGCCATGAGATTCGACGCAAAAGGACAGCTCTGCGCCCAGTTAATTCAACTCAACATCGACTTTGATAGACTACAATCTACGTGGACGAAGGCTGGATGGGAAAGAAATCAGTATGGGCACGAAGCAATTGTTGGTTACCAAGCATCCATGGAAGAACCAATTGTGTTTACCCGCGGTTTGGAGACCATCCTCGCTATAGCACCTCCCGCTGCGGGCGACGTTCCGCGCACCCTATTGCTGATTCGAGCTCCCTAGTTAGACGGCGGCTTCATTCCTACCACTTCTTACTCAACATAGATCTGCCAACTTTTATTCATCATGAACTATGCAATTAAGTTACTGATACCACTCGCGCTGGGCGTGATCGCGGCAGTCATCAATTGGACGGTTGTCTCGAGTGGAACACAGCCGGTTTACTATGTAACAGTTAAGCAGGCAATCAATGTAGGTGAACCATTTCGCTTGGAGATGGCGGCACAATTGGGCTTGCCTCCCAGTTTTCGCGACCTTTCGCAAACGATTGTTCCCTACCGCGATCGGGGCGTGTTGAGTGGTCGGATCGTCCGCCGACGCATCGAAGCTGGCGATCCGATATTCTTCAGCGACACCGATCTAGGTGGTGAGTGGTTAGCATTGGACCCGTCGGAAGAGCTGTTTCCTCTCGAACTTGACGGTGTCTCGGTCGATTCACAACTTCTGCGCATTGGAAATGAGATACGCATTCGTGTGCCGCCAAGCGAAGGCGAGACGAGTCCTCCTTGGTTGGGTCCTTTTCGAATTGTCGCGGTTGGCGCCAAAATCAACAACAACTTTTCTGACCGTGGAAACAGCTCGCTGGGTGGAGGTGCTATTCAAATTGGTATCGCATACGATCTGAAACGTACCGATAACCAATTGCAGCGGCTCGAAGAGTTTTGCGATGATCAGCGACTCGGCAAAGCTCAAATTCTTGGCGTCCGTATTGTAAGCAATCGTAAGTAGTCCAGCCCAGCGGCGATTTTGAATTCCTGTTTCGAACAATAATTCGTAGAAATGATTTCATGCGGATCACGTATAGTCTTAAAGGCAATGCCAGCAAGCGAGTTTTTGATCGAGAGATCGAAATGGTGCGCATTGGAGCTGATGCAAGTAACGACGTGATTTTAAGTAATCCCTACGTTTCGCCGCGACATGCCATACTTAATCGCAACAATGGCCACTGGGAGCTGACGAATCTCGGCGAAAACGAAATTCTGATTGGCGTTCAAAAGTTACTCAATGGTGAGCGTGCGGTCATCAACGCAGCGGATCCCATCGAGATTTTCCCGTTTGTTCTTCAAGTTGAGACACGAAGTGGAGCCGCTGCCGGCGCGAAACTTGACGAGCGACTGTCGCACTTGATTTTGACCGTGCACAGTGAACTACTCGAACGCATGGAAGAGTTGCTGGATGCGGATAGCTCCAGCCTATCTCGACAACAATTGCAACGGATCGAAGACGACATCACCGAGATCGCGCGGCTGCATGGCTTCCTGGATCCTACAGAAGCCGACTGCCTGCTGCATGCTGCGGGCATGAGCGTGCAAAGCGTCCTGTTGGGAAAAGTTATCGAGGACAACGTATCCAACTTGCGAACCTGGAACTCCGATCGAAAATGGTCCGAAATGGTGACCGCCTCGGGGGAGCTGGAACGCGAGTTGAGTCTCCGCGCAGAGTTGCTCGAGCAGCGCATCGACCCCAATGCAACCAGCGATATTAGTAAGAAAATGGAATTGATCGATCGCAATTTTTGGTCAGAGTGGAAAAGAGAGCTACAAGCGAAACAGTTGAACGCATCCAGTATTTTTGTGCAGTACGCTGCGCATCGATACCTTAAAAAGCAAATCAAAGACATACTTTTCGGCTATGGTCCACTTGAGGACCTGATTCGATTGCCGAATATCTCCGAGATTATGGTTGTGAGCCGCGACAAGATTTATGTCGAGAAGAATGGTGTGCTCGAACAATCTGGAAGAAGATTTGTTTCTGATCGCGTCACGGAAACGATTATTGAACGAATTGTTTCTCGAGTTGGGCGACGTATCGATAAATCTCAGCCGTTGGTTGACGCGCGGCTTATCGATGGTAGTCGAGTCAATGCGATAATCGCGCCAGTTGCAGTAAGCGGGCCGTGTTTGACAATTCGCAAGTTCCCATCCAAGAAAGTTGTAATTCAAGACCTAATTCGCTGGGGCGCTATCACCAGCTCTGTAGCAGACTTTCTCGAAGCGGCAGTTATTGTCGGTAAGAACGTCTTGATTTCCGGTGGCACTGGTACCGGAAAGACAACTCTGTTGAACTGTTTGAGCGACTTCATCCCGGACAAAGAGCGGATCGTCACGATTGAGGATACCGCTGAATTGCAATTGCAGAAAGAACACGTTGTTACCCTGGAAACGAAAGTCGCTAATGTCGAAGGGCGGGGAGAGTACACGATCCGCGACTTGGTTAAAAATGCACTGCGGATGCGTCCCGACAGGATTGTAGTTGGCGAATGCCGCGGTCCGGAAGCTTTGGACATGCTACAAGCCATGAACACGGGACACGACGGTTCCATGACAACAATCCACGCGAACACGTCTGAAGATGTTATCCAACGATTGGAGGTGCTGGTCCAAATGGCCGCCGACTTGCCGCTCGAATCGATTCAACGACAGATTGCATCGGCCATCGATCTAGTGGTGCAATTGAAGCGCTGTCGGGATGGCTCTCGCAAGGTTTCTCAGGTTACGGAGTTTGTAACGTACGACCCCCATGAGAAACGCATACGCACCAAGGATTTGTATCTTCTTAACGGCGACAATAGACAAGCCGTTTTGTGTGCCACCGGCTCATTGCCCACGTTTATGGACGAGCTGTTGGAACAGGACCCTCCGCTCATTCAACTTGAGAATTTCTACCGTTAATCAATCCATGTTTCGCAATGCCCTGCTATTTATCGTCTTTTGGAGCCTTTCGGGGGCTCTCTATGCGCAGACCGCGCCGTCGGATATCTCTACGGAGGTGATGGGCACCTTACCGGCCAGTCCCGTCGTGCTGCTTGCCACAAGCATCTTGATCTTCGCGTGCGTCTATCTGACGGCACAGTGGCTCGGTCCAGCTTGGGACGCAGTAGCCCAACGTCATATAGAAGATATAACACCAAGACTTCAGGCTCTGGGCATGGACGAAGAGAGCGTGAGTGTTTGGATGAGGTACTGGGGAATTGCCATGTTTTCCTGCTTTCTGGTTGTTGGCGTGCTGATGCAAATGATCCCCATCGGTCTTGGGCTTGCCTTTGTAGTTTTTGTGTCTCCACGATTCGTGCTGGACCGAATGATTGAGGCTCGGAGGTTGAAGTTACGAGATCAGCTGGTGCGGGCCACGGTGGGAATTGCCAACGGCTGTCGGGCAGGATTGTCGTTGGCGCAGAGCATCGAGAAAGTGTCGATCGAGACTCCCAAGCCTCTGCAAACCGAATTGACACGTATCGTACGTTTCTACAAGGGTGGCAGCCGCATTCAGGAGGCGATTCGAGAAGTGCAGCAGCGATTGCAACTGGAGTCGTTTACGGTATTTGCCTCCTCTGCGATTGTTTCTTTGGAACAAGGCGGCAATGTGTCGTTTGCGCTGGAGCGAATCAGCGAAGGACTCCAGGAGATGCAGCGACTGGAACGCAAGCTTGAAGCCGACTCAGCATCGGGAAGAAAACTAGCCTTGATGTTGAGTTTGTTTCCCGTGTTCTTCTTGGGGCTGTTTACTATGCTCGATCCAGTGTCGATGGGCCTCCTCTATTCGACGCTCATTGGGAATCTAATTCTGGTGCTAGTAGGCTTTATTGTATTTATTGCATTTAAGTGGTGCATGGCAATCTTGGATAAAGACTTTTAGTGACTCCTACAGCAGTGTGAATATACGCATGCATGAACTTCCTTCACTATTGATCGGTATCGCAGTCGCTGGCGTTGCGTACGTTTTGATCGACATTATGTTGCGTCCACGAGTCGTGAGCCGAAGTCTTGGCCGCTTCGAGGTCGATCGTCGCGAGAAAATGCGTGCCGCTTCAGCAACCTATCGATTGTTCGAACCCTGGGTAGACGAGCTTGCTGCTCCTATTTTGCGTGCTAATAATGGTTTGGATTTAGTGCAGCAACACTTGTTATCTGCTGGTATCGCCGTGCCTTGGACACCGGCCGAATTCCTGGCTACAAAGCGCATCGAAGCCTTTGGTGCGGCAGGTATCGGTTTTGGTTTGGGCTGGGCGTGGGGAGGATTGACCAGCGCCCTGATTGGCTGCGCGGCAGGATTCTACATTTACGAAGTCCTCGCCAAACGATTGCTCAAGAGCGTTGCCATTCGTCGACAGATTAAATTAAAGCGCCGTTTTGCTGCGACCGTGGACCTGATGGCGCTCATGATGGAAGTTGGCGCGGGCTTTCAGGAATCGCTAACAGTGGCTGCGGAGGAATCTAAGGGTAATCCGCTGGGTGACGAACTGGCCATTGTTCGACGCGACCTGACAATGGGAAAGCGGGAGGACGCGCTGCGTAATTTTTCGCGTCGAACACAGGACGATGACATCGAAGAAGTCGTCATGTCTGTTATCGAGGGTGAAGCTCTGGGCACTCCGTTGGCTAAGATTTTTCGAGTGCAGGCTGAACAAATGCGACAGAAACGGACACAGTGGGCTGAGAAATCCTCCGCAGAGGCAGAGGTGGCTCTGGTCTTTCCCGCGATGCTCATCATGGTCGCTTGCTTGATTCTCGTGGCAGCACCATTCGTACTAACTGCTATTTTCAATCCGGAAGGTTAGCAATTGTGGCATATGCTCTGTTCGTCAACGTAGCGGATTCCGCACCAGTCGAAACCCAATTGACTGACGGGCGCTATCGGATTGGTTGCAACCCAGAGTGCGAGATCTGTATTGAGTTTCAAGAGGTCGCAAACGTTGCCGCTCAACTAGATGTGCGTGGTGAAGCAGTTTTTATCCGCAACCTCAATCCCTATCCGATCTATGTTGGGGAGGTAGAACTTAGTTCATCCCAGCAGGGGGAGTGGCCAGCCGGTAGCCGAGTGCTTCTTACTCAGAATGTCTCGCTCGATCTGGTCAATTTACAGGTTGCTCGGGAGAGTGCCCTGGCCGCCGATTCGGCCAAACGTAGCAAGTCTTCGATGCAATTAGCTGTTGTCGCGCTGTGTATTGTAGCCAGCTATTTTTTGCTCAGCAGCGATAGTGCGTCGCCCGACTCAACTCGAGCCCTCAGCTATTCGTTCACGGACTTGGTGGAACAAGTAGAAAAAGAAAGTTCGCGGCGGCACACTACGGTCCTGAATTATATGATCGATGCCCGTATTTCGGACGTGCGATGGGGAAACCAGGACCCTACCCGGGCTATCTCGGCTTATCAACTTTTGCTGGATGAGCCGCTGATTCGTGAGACCCGGGCGGGCAACGACACCTTAGAGGGGCGGATTCGACAGTTTGCACTCGCTCGTCTTGATGACCTGTCTGCAGTTATCAAGAAAGATTACTAAATCAAGTCGGCTTCGAATGGCTAGTTCGCACATGGTTTTGTTGCTCTCACAGTCGGAGCCCAGTGGAGAAGAAGTGCCGCAGTCGTTGGGGAGATAGAAGCGAAGCGAAGCTCCCCTGCGCGGTCGGTTGCGGAGCTTACAAGCCCGTAATTTGAGACAAGTTTGAAGTTTCCACCTCACTAATTCCTTTACCTTACCCACTAAATCGGTAAGATTAGGAGTTGATTAGCAGGCAGCTTTATTGGGAGGCGAGAACCTGAATGAGTAATCGATGGCGCAGAAATCGATTCCAAGCCAGTCGTCGAACTGGAACATTTCGCTTGCGCATCGAGCCGTTGGAAGCCCGGCGTCTTCTGGCGGGCATCCAGGTTTCTGTCTACATCGACCAAGATAATTCGCGCAGCTTTGACCCGGCGACCGATGCAGCCGCACCCAATCGTTTGGTTTACGTTGATCTGAATACCAATGGCACGCGCGAGCCCAACGAGCCGGTGGCAGTCACCGACGAGGCAGGTAACGCATTTTTTGCGGACTTGGGAATCGGCGATTATTCTATCGGCCTCATCACCAATCCGTTTACACAGCCTCAGACAGAACCGACGCGCATCGCAGAGCCGCAGCCGCTGTCGAATTACACTGCCGGCAAGAGTTTCTTGGCATCCAGCGATCTAGGAACAGTTTGGTCGGTAGATTCCGAGGGCTATGCTCACCCGATTCCCAGACCGCCAGCGGATGCGCGAGTCGATCTGCCCGAATCGGTCGCGCTCGGGCACGTCCTCGTCGGAACTCAAACCGAGCAAAGCCACTACTTGGCGATCACGGACGGAGAGTTCGTACGGGAGTTCCTCGATTTCGATTTGAAGACCGGGGAAATGTCGCGTTTGCCACTCAACGGAACACCGGCTGACGCGACCTTTCAATCAATCTCGCGTACCAGTGAGCAGACCATTGCGTTGCTCCGCAGCCCTGCTGGCAATTTACTTGCACAGATTTCGCCGCAGGTGATTCGCGCCCAAATCAACAATCCCGTCTTTACACCCGCCTATGCAATTGCGAGTTCAGCCAATTCGCCACTGGTCGCTGCTCTTTCATCGACTTCAAGCGGGCAAACGAAACTTGCATTGCTCAATCCGCAGATGGGATTCGCTGAAACCGCTAGCTTAACATTTGACGAAAGCGCCTCGAATGTTACTTTCTCAAGCGACGGCAAATTTACGTACGTTTCGTTGTCCGCAGGCGGAATATTAGCCTTTGCGTTGACGCCGTCTTCACTATCGCTGGCCGCCATCCTGCACGAAGCCGCAGGGCATGTTGCAGCCAGTTCCACCGACGCTCGTATTGTGACAGGTAGTATCCGTAGTCCACGCGAAGTGATTACTTGGGATACTGCAACTTGGTTGCCACTGGGACGTACGCAATTGCCAACTGGCAGCAACCCGTTCGTCCTGCCGACCTTTGCCATCGACAGTGTGGGCGACAACGTGCTAGCTCTGGCCGGAAACCAACTAGTTGCCGTTGCTCTGTCCGCGCCGGTCCCTTTGCAAACGAGCCTGACCGAGTCAAATCAGGTAAGTCACCTACGAGTGGGCGTGCGGCCAACGGGCACCAACACTGCACCGCAAGTTTCTGGGCCGGTGACGCGGCAGATTGCAGAAGATTCCAGCGACCGCTTCGAACTGCTCGAGACGAACGTATTCGATACGGACGCCGATACCTTATGGTTTTCGCTGGCATCACCCGCAAACCATGGCACTCTAGAATTGGCCGAAGATGGACTTTGGTCGTACATCCCCAATCCGGATTTCTCTGGTGAAGATTCAGCCGTGTTTCTCGTTCACGACGGCCAGAATTCGAGCGAGTTATTGCTGAGTTGGCAAGTTTCGGCCGTGGATGACTTGCCAACATCAATTTCTGTAGGGGAGTTTCTCCTGCCTGAGGACGCCGAACCCGGAACGGCAGTTGGGGCAGTTACAGTTGTTGATCCCGATCAAGATAGTAGCTATCAAATTACTACTGCTGACGACAGGTTCGAAGTAATCGATGGCATCCTAACTTATGTTGGCGGTGAATTGGACTTTGAGACCGAGCCGTTGATTACGATCACCTTGACCGCTCTCGATCTACACAATTCCTCCGTCTTTGTTTCGGCTCAAGCGACAATACAAGTCGTCGATGTCAACGAAGAACCTAATCTCATACGCTTGAACGGCAATTCGGTTCCCGAAAATGAGCCCGGAGCGTCTATTGGAACTGTTAGCATAGTCGATCAGGACTCGAATGCTAATTTCGAATTTTATTTGTTTGACTCTCGTTTTACCATCGAAAATCAGCAATTGAAATTGTCGGAAGGTGTGGCACTTGATTTCGAAGCCGAACCCGTGATCGATTTGATCATTGCCGCCACGGATGGTATCTACGAGATTGCTGAAATCGTAACGATTCACGTGTTAGATCGTCTCGATGGAGCGTCCGTTATCCAATTGAATGGTCGTACTCTGGACGAATCAACCGCGGGTGCAGTCGTGGGGCCATTGTTGGTGCTCAATCCACAGAACGGTAGCTACCACTTCTCCGTGTCCGATCCGCGGTTCGAAGTAGTTGGTAGCGTACTTAAATTGCGGGATGACGAGCAAATATCTGCCCAGACTGAACCCACGGTAACCCTGACTGCTACTGCAACTGGGGATGAAGGCGATTCGGCCGCCGGCACATTCACCATTACGCTGATCGCCAGTCCTTCGCCCTACCACAATCTGCTCAATCCCGGCGACGTCAACGGCGATGGGGTGGTGTCGGCCATGGATGTTCTATTGATCATAAACTTGCTCAATACGCACGGCACCTATCCGCTGCCGACCGGTGGACTTGGGACAGGCGAGTCGCCCAGCGAGATGCCAGACGTCAATGATGACGGCCTTGTCTCTCCAATCGATGTCCTTCTCATCATTAACCAGATCAATGGCAACTCAGACGATTCGTTTTCTTCCAGTCGAGAGCCCATGCGACCTGAGGGAGAATCGCCCGAGTCGATTGGGGCTGTGTCTTTGATCACTTATGACGTTGAAGCCGAGCGGCGCAAGCGAGAAAACTCGCACATCGACGCGGAACTTGAAACGCTGCTTGATCAGCTATCGCGTGCCCAACGAAAGTAGTTTGCGTTAGAACTTTTGGATGGCATCCAGTTTTTCTCGCTTACCCAGGTCGTAGGATTGCCCTGCCGACAGCTTGAGGTAGTCGGGTTGAAACGGAAAAACGGGTTGTTGTCGATCGTAGAAGAAGACCGATCCTGAACCGATTACTGTGGCTATGGAGCCTTGCACCTCGATGGCTGTCGCTTCGTCGATACCGATCCCGAGCAGTTGTGGATAGCGGTTGACCAACTGCGTCATGTCGGGTTGGCGTCCGCGCTGCGTGAAATGCTGGTCGATGGCCACTCCGCTCAGGAATCCTAATCCGCCGCGTTCGTAGCCGGGAGCCATAATGCGCAAATTTTCAACGGGAGTTGCACGCGCTAAATAACGAGCCTGAATGGAAGCTCCAGCCGATGAGCCGCCAATGACTCCGCCGCGCAGTAGCACTTGCTTCATCAAACGATGAGCCTCCGTGCCATAATAAGAGTCGGCGAGATTCCACTGCCGGCCACCGCCGAACCAAATGCCTGTAGCGTGTCGCAGCGGTTCCAAAAAGCTGGCGTCCGCGTTAGCCACTTGTCGATCTTTCGTATGCAACAGTCCCGCAACTTGGACGCCCATTTTCTTCCACTGCTCTAAAATGGGCTGGTGTTCAGCGACGTGATCTTCCTCGGAACAGGGAATGTAGACCAGCTGCGCTGTGTCGCTTCCGCCGGCGAGTTCGACAAACCGATCCATCAGTCCTGCAGGCATCCCACCGCCGCCGACAATAATCAAGGCGCCAGACTCTAGATGTGGCCTCTGGATTGATTGCTCGGGAAATGGTTCGAGCGTTCGGTCGATCGCATCGCGACGCCACTCCGTCAAATCGGCTGTCCATTCCGATGCGCTCTGTCGGTTAGAGCGTTTGGGAACAATTGTCTCGATGCGCAACGGTTGTCTCTCATCTGCCATGAGCATTAACGTCGCGCCGCTATGGCCCTCGCTGGGCCCCACAACCGTCAGTTTACGCCCCTGGAGCGCGAGAGCTGAATTGGCGAAAAGTCCAATTCCAACCGATCTGGGATGTGCGGCAATCGAGCTGAGCAGTTTGTGGCGTGTGGAGGTGTCAAATTGGAGTTCCAAAATACAGTCTGGCAACAAGTTCATGCCGCGTGCTGACACGTTTTCAATATAGTACCTACCCAGATCCAAAGCCGCTCGCCCCGCCGAAAGGATTGTCTTGCCGCGCTGCAACTGAAACGACAGGAACTCCTGCGCTTGGTCGCTTCCGTCCGAGGCTGGACCGAACCACGCAATCTGAGCGGGAATCGATTCGGCTGGTACACTGGACAGCTGATCCGTCGTGCAGGTTGTCAGCTGCGGAAACACAGCGCGCAGAGAGCTAGTAAGACGCTGCTCATCAGTTGCGTCGCAAATCACCAAACAGCCAGATGCCAGGTCGTCGCGATCAATGAATTTCTTGAAGAGCTGCACATTCTCGAGCTCGCCAACAATCAGAATCTTTCCATTGATTTTTAGATTGGTTGGCCAATCATCAAAGCGTTCATTGAATACTTGGCTCAAACCACAAGAACTGAGGGCCAGCCACACAATTGCCAAATGAGTGGCCCAAAGGACCGGTGACACACAACCCTCCGATAAACAACAGCGTATCGTCGAATAAACAACCTGTAGGGGAAATGCGATGTTGGCTTGCTGATCTACGTTGGCAATCCACCTAGCCAGATATTTCATCATCGCAGTCCCATCAGAACGTTGCCAAAGTAGCTCAATCGAATCGCGAAACAGAGTATGGTGTTGGGTCGATATGCGTGGTTTGGCCGCTGAGCATCTCAGCCACGAGTCTGCCGGTGGCGGGAGCCATGCTAAGCCCGAGCATATTGTGACCCGTTGCTAACCAAGCGTTATGCCACCGTGGTGTGCGGTCAATGATGGGAATACTATCGAAAGTCATTGGTCGCCAACCGTACCAAGTCGACAGTTCCGGCTGACAGTAAGGCTCGCGTAAATAGGGAGCAGCGCCATTCCGCAATAATTCCAACCTCTCCGGCCTAATGGTCTCGTCGTAACCGGCGAATTCCATAATCGATCCCAGTCGATAACCACTATGCATCGGGGTTACCGCGACGCGGTGTTCGGGAAAAATCAGTGGGATGTGCGGGCAGATTGCCGGACGGGGCATCGTAATTGAGTAGCCTTTGCCAGGCTGGATCGGTATTTTACAGCCAACATGCTCCTTCAACTGGGGCGACCAGGCGCCGCATGCAAAAACGAATGTATCTGCAGCGAAGGAGCCCTGGGAGGTTTCGACGGATGAGGCAGATGCTCCGCTTCCAGCGACGTGTTTTAGTTCACAGTGCTCCACGAAAATAACCCCCGTGGATTCGAGCAGGGTGCGGAGAGAATGTAGCAATCGATCTGGACGGAGATGAGCGTCGTGTTCGTAAAACCAGGCTCCCGCAATCGTATCGTTCAGCGCCGGTTCCAAAACAACAGCCTCTGAGGGGGACAGCCTGCGTGCCGGTTCATTAAAGTGTTCTGTCAGAAGGCGATTGGTCGCTTCGTAACGTTCGAGCTCTTTTGTCTGTTGGTAGGCGAACAACAGTCCTTTGGCTTGCCATTCGCATTCGATCCCATGTGTGTGTACCAGGCTCTCGTATTCACGCATTCCGGAAGCCAAGAGAGCCTGAATGGCGTGAGCCGCTGATACCATGGAGCCGTGATTGCAGCGACGCGAAAAATGCCATAGCCAACTCCACAACGCCGGATCGAGACGCGGTTGAATGCGAAATGGGCTACCGGGTGTCAATATCGCTTTTAGGGCAGAACGGAAGGCCCCCGGCTCCGTGAGGGGCAAAACATGGCTTGGACAAACCAGTCCGCAGTTTCCCAGCGAACATGCGCCTCCGATCGCGCTGCGGTCTACGACCGTTACCCGCCAACCGTCTCGTTGCAGGTACCAAGCTGAGGCGACGCCAATGATTCCGCCGCCAACGATTACGACGCTGCCGGGATTAGCCATAGAAAGTTCTCATGAAGGTATTCCAAAGCAAAATGGGTCCTGGATATCAAGCAGCAGTTCACCCTCAGCATTCACGTGGGCCGCACCTACGATCGTTGGCAGGATCTTGGCACCGTCGAACCAGCGATAACTGGCGGCAAAAATGCTGCCAACGATGCTCTCCTGTCGATAGACGCGTCCTTCGTGGAGCTTTCCATCGGCTGCGAGACATGCGAGCTTAGCGCTCGTGCCTGTCCCGCAGGGAGATCGATCGTAGGCACCTCCCGGGCAGAGCACAAAACTCTTTGCATCGGCGACCTCTGCAGAGCTGGGCGGTCCAATCAATTCAATATGGTCAATGACAGCCCCCTGTGCGCCGGTTGTGCAATTGCGGCCAAGCTGTTCGCGAATTTCTCGGCTCAAGCAGTCTAGCTGACGGAGGTTGCTAAGTTCGACTGCCAACCCATGATCCTCGCAAATGAAAAACCAATTCCCGCCCCAAGCAATATCGCCGTGAACGACTTGACCGCTCGTTAGCCCGACTGGTACAGCGCTTTTCCATCGATAGCTAGGTACGTTTTGTAATTGGACTTGGCGATCGCTTTGCAGGTCGATTTGGACTGTGCCAACTGGTGTATCGATGCGATGCGTGCCTAGATCGATAGATTCCAGGAAATAGAGCGCAGCGGCGACTCCAATCATGCCGTGTCCGCACATGCCGAGCGTGCCAACATTGTTAAAGAAAATGACTCCTGCGGCGCTTCCAGATTCGACTGGTTCGGTGAGTAGGGCTCCAACCATTACATCGTTTCCACGCGGTTCGCAGACAATCGCGCGCCGGAACTCATCAAACTTCCCGGTGAACTCCAGTCGGCGTTCTGGCATCGACTGGCCAGTGAAATGGATTGGACTCGAGACTACTACCCGCGTCGGTTCTCCCCCGGTATGTGTGTCGACGATACGAATACGCTGCATGGTCTTCTCTTGAGTGGGAGCATTCTGCAGACGCTATGCCCAAAAAGAATTCACCCTGTTTGCAGCAGGGTGAATTCAGTTGGTGGACAATCGCTTTAGTTTTTTCCGCTGCAGGCAGGGCGTACCATCCCAAGTTCTACGAACGATTGCCTCACCTGCTCGGCAACGGTGTTCAAATCACAGACCAGCTGCGGCAGGGATCTTTATCAATTGGCCTTTGCTGTTGGCATCGGTAGCTTCGCCGATTACGGTCACAAACAGATTTCCGCTCGAATCGAACGCCATTGCAGTTGGTTTGTCTAGCGAAGCAAGTTTCTTCGCACGCACTCCACCTTCGGCCTTCTCGTCTTCGATGATCTGGAACAAACCACCTTGAGTTGCGTCCGCCCAAGCGTAGTCGAGAACATACATCTGGCCTCGTTTGCTGTAAGCCACGGCCGCAATATCGTGGAGTCCGGTTTTCACGTTCAGGAGCATTTCCTTAGTTGCTGCGTCGTAAAAAGTGATCAAACTATCGCCGGGCACGTTGATTTCTCCCATTTGGCCTACGACCAGGTAGCCGTCTGGGCTAAATGTGATGCCCACGGGTGCATCGACTTCGGTGGCTTCTTTGGTGGCCAGGTAGCGTTCAAAGCTGGCGACTGTTCCCTCGTTGAGCGTTGCTTTCGATACCCAGCCTTTGGTATCGTCGCCGTTGCACGTTACGTAAATGGCTTCTGGTGAAGCGGCCAAGGCGTAGAAGTTGCCTTCGCCTTTTACATCATCTGTTTCCGCCAGATTGAACGACGCTTTCATCGCATCGGCTTTGATAGCCTTACCATCTTCGGGCAATTCGTAGACTCGCAATAATTCCTGTCCATCCGGAAGGCCCCCGCCGCCAATCACGAGCGTATTCTTGTTGAGGAATGCCAAGCCTAGCGGGCCGATGTTG
The DNA here is from genome assembly GCA_041736515.1 of Pirellulaceae bacterium. Taxonomy (GTDB): domain Bacteria; phylum Planctomycetota; class Planctomycetia; order Pirellulales; family Pirellulaceae; genus Aureliella. Next base: position 2,155 of record JBGSTP010000216.1, on the reverse strand, counting down.
ACCATGGGGCCCTTGCCGTACACATCGCTTGGGAAGTCGGTGATCACCGCTTCTGCTTTACCGTCTACCAATTTTACAATCTGGTGGTTGCCAGAATCAGCAACAAAAACCGTACCTGTTTCCGGTTGAATTGCTAGACCGCTCGGGTTGTTGAGGCCGTCGAGCACAACTTCGGCACGGGTGGTGGTTCCGTCGGACTTGGCCACCTCGGGTGGCGGTGCGGGTTCGGAGACCTTTTCTTCGGGCTTGGTTTCTTCCTTGGATTCGGCTTTAGCCTCTTCCTTTTTTTGTTCAGGCTTTGCGTCTGCCTTTACTTCTGGCTTCACTTCAGCATCTGGCTTTGTGTCCGACTCTTTCTTGGCTTCTGTGGTTTCTTGTGGCTTGGCATCCGTCTTGTCTTGGGCAAAGGCTGGCAAACCAATGACGAGTATGGCCCATAGCAGGGCAAATCGAGTCATAGTCACGTTTAAGGCTCCATTAATAAAGGTGGTAAATCGCGTTTGTGATTCTTGGGTCACGGGGTTTCAATTTTTGGTCACGTATGCCCAGCCACTATTTGGGCAACTCGGGCGGAGCGATTTCTGGATAGCTCAAGCTACTCAAGCCTTCTTTGAGGAAGGCGACCAACGCAGCTTTCTGTTCGTCGGTCAAGTTGAGCTGGAATATTTCCTCATCCAAATAATCATTGGGTGTGGCTCCCTTGCTGTAATAGTCAACAACTTCTTCCAGAGTTTTTAAACTGCCGTCGTGCATATAAGGCGCTGTTCTGGCAATGTCGCGCAGTGTGGGTGTTTTGAACGCACCGCGGTCACCTTTCAATTTGCTTACTCCCTCGCGTCCGTAGTCGGCACCTTCTTTGTGGAAGCTGACTCCCAAATTGTGAAAGCCATTGTCCGTGAAATTGGGACCAACATGGCAGCCGGAGCAATTTGCTTTACCGAAAAACAGTTTCATCCCCGCTTGGGCTTGTTCGGAGAGTGCGCCGGAGTCGCCAGCCTTGAAGCGATCGTAGGCTGCGTCTCCCGACAGGACGGTTCGCTCAAATGCGGCAATGGCTTTCGCTAAATTGCTAGGATTAACTGGTTCGCCAAACACAGCTTGAAACTGCTTAGCGTAGCCATCGATGGCAGCCAATCGTTTTACGGCTTCTTCAATCGGCAGGTTCATTTCAATCGGATTGGCAATCGGGCCCAGCGCTTGCTCTTCAAGCGAACCTGCCCGCCCGTCCCAAAATTGGAACTGCTGATAGGCTGTATTAAGGACTGTTGGCGCACCGCGACCTCCCCGTTGGCCGTCTACGCCAACGGCTGTCGCGTCATTATTGGACCAACCCTTCTTGGGGTCGTGGCAACTAGCGCAGGAAATCGTGTTGTCGACTGACAATCGCGGCTCGAAATACAGCTGTCGCCCCAAGGCAACCTTTTCGGGCGTTAGCGGATTGTCTGTCACAACAGGCACTGGCTTCAAGCCTAAAGGCACTTTGTCCAATTCTGGTTCTGCTGCATTCGTCGAGCTGAGGTTAAACCAAAGGGCCGAGCAACAAGCGAGCCGAACACCGTGCTTTAAAAAAAGTTGTAAGGGAATGCGAAACATTTTTTTTCTGCATAGAAAAAGGAAGGTGCAAAGGTTGGAATCCATTGTCATGGTAATTCACCAGTCAAACAAGCAGCCAGAACTCAACAAAATACTCCGTACCCACGCTCGGTAAGGCGCGTTGGGTTGTTTTTTCATGCAGAATTCACGGAAGTTCCGCTGCAGCCTGATCGGGATGCGCTGCGCTCGGTATATGTTAAAACCGAAAATCGCGATTCGCTCAGCTAGGACGTGCCCGTTTGTGTTAACCCTATGTGCTCGATAAACGCAGCCTAGGCCAACGTAAAATCTGGTAGGCGCACGATCTCTCCACCACGAGTTGCAGATTCGTGAGCGCAGATGCCGACGCAAGTCCAGTTTGCGCTGGTGACGGCATTGGGCCAGGGATCGCGATCTTCCAGTAGGGCGTTGACAAACTCATTGACTAAATGGGGATGGGAGCCGCCGTGCCCACCGCCCTGTACAAACGACAAGTGTTCAGCGTCATGTATTTCTTGGGGTAAAGTGAATCTTTGGATCTCCTTGGGTAGTAGATGCGCGAAGTCCGGCACTTCAACTTTTT
>JBGSTP010000202.1:0-54670 GCA_041736515.1 Pirellulaceae bacterium | reverse complement strand
GAATTCACCTACGAATCCTTTGACAGAGTCATCTCTGAGTACGGATTCTATCGACCAAAGTTCTTTACCGCCGAACCGTCGCACTTGGGAAAGGTTGTGTCGCTGATGTTTTGTCTGGCGGCGGTTGCGTCACCCTCGGCGCGGCGAAATGTTTTCTTGTTGGTTCTTTCCGTAACTGCAGCTGCGTTGATTCGTAGTCCGGCGTGTCTGATAGGTATCGTTGCCGTTACTGCAAATCTGGGAAATCTTATTGGTTGGAAGCGTCTGTTGACCAACCCGATAATTCTACTGGCGTCGATGCTGTTGTTTTCTGTCGTAGGTTGGCGGGTCACCATCGAAGCCAACCGAAGGTTGGGTTTTGGTGGTGCAGAAGTCGAGTCGAGCGCCTATGTGCGCCTCATTGGTCCGTTGCTGGTTACCGGAGAGGCCCTTCGACAGAAGCCGGTGTTTGGTTTTGGATTGGGGGCAGACAATGCGTTGCATGAAGTTTGGGATGTGTTTCTGTATTCGGAAATGAGTACCGATTATGTGCAGGATAATCCCGATATGTACCATGCCGTGTTTGGAAATGCCTATTCAGCGTTCCTTATTCAGTTTGGCGTCGTCGGCACAATATTCGCATTGGTTGGAATCTATTGGATCAAGAAGTATTTTGGTCGCGGTAAGAGCGAAGTCTTTTGGATATTTCTACTCATCCTCAGTCTTTTTGACCCTCCGATCAATACGCCGTATTTTTGGGGGCAAATTTTTCTAATGCTTGTGGCTGTAGAAGTGGGACGTAGAAATATCCGTGTCGCCCGAATTCTAAAGCGGCGTCGAGCCTTTTCCAGAAGTTTTCGATGTCGAGAAATTAATCCCAGAGTTGGTTTGGAAACTCTGGCTTCCTGAAGCACAATGAAATCCTGGCTGAGTTGCGCAGCGAATCGAAAATTCTCAATCTATGTCAATTAATTTATTAACAGTTGCACCCTCGACTAGCTATCCGGTAAGGAGCGGTGATGCCCGGCGAATTATTGGAATAGCCGACGGCCTGGCAGCCAACGGTGTGCCGAGTACCACCGTTGGGCGAAATTTCATCTATCGCTCTAACCAAGGGTTGACCGTTAAAGAATTGGGGCGCATGCCCAGCAAACTGCTGTCGGGATTCATCGCTTGGCTGAAACGTTCGCACTATGTAGAAGTTAAGCATTGCACAAAAAGATGGCGTCAGAATTTTCTAAGTCAGGTCAATGTCGACGAGTATTCTGCTGTCTATTGTCATTTCATCTTTACCTATCCGCTGATTGCTGATTTGGTTGGTAATCGACCTTTAATTGTTGATACGCATAACAGCGAGTTCGGTTGGTTTCAAAGTCTAAAGAAGTCGTCTCGCAATCCTATGATTCGTAGGGTCTGCGATTTTTCCTGCCAGCGCATATCGCAGATACTGGCGACTTTGCCAGCGAACACGACGATGGCCCATGTTTCTGTGGAAGATCTCAAAGAGTATCAAGCGCTGCGCCCAGACCTGAGGCATGTGCAGACTGCCAATGGCGTGGATGTTCAACCGCGGACGGCTGTTGCCGATTATAGTGTCGCCAAGAAGAAGTTGCTTTTCATCGGCAGCTTATCGGCCAAGATGAATTGCGATGCCTTGAAGTATTTCGAATCGCATTTTTGGCCTGAGTTGAGGGACATAGCGAATTTAATCGTCGCCGGCTCCAACCCTGCAAAGTCGGTTCTCAAGATGGTTGCCGACAATCAATGGGAACTCCATCAGGACATCTCCGATGCAGAATTGGAGCAGTTATTCAAAGATGCGCACTTTGCAATTTTGCCATTCGAATACGGTGCAGGCAGTAAGCTCAAGTATGTCGAGGCTTGTGCTTTGGGAGTGCCTGTGCTGTCAACCGTGAAAGGCGTTTGTGGCCAAAATGAATTCCCGACCTTCGTGCACGTTTCGGATTCAGCCAACAGTTGGCGCGAACAGATTTTGAATCGCCATGCTATGGAGGCAAATTGGATGCAGCAAGCCAGCGCATTCGCATTATCGCATGGGTGGGAAGCGATCACGCGGAACACGGTACCTTTTATTAACGTTCCCACCATTCAAAACAGAATTGCAGAGATCGCAAAATGACGCAGATTCTAGGGAAAGTAAAGACCGTGCTGATGCGCAGTCTCGGTTCCAATGTCACCGCCTACGTTCAAGCGGTTCGATTTGCTTGGAAGATCAAGACGAATGCAAAAAGCGATCCTGAGTTTGGGCTCGTAAACAAAATCCTGCGGGTGACAGATGTCTGTGTCGACGTGGGCGCCAATGGCGCCGACTGGACGAACCACCTCAGTCGGATAGTGGGCGACTCGGGCGCGGTGTATGCCTTCGAGGCTGATCCGTACTATGCGTTAGCAACCTCGCGAGCCACAAAGTTGTTAGGGCTGAGAAACGTCAAGCTGTTTGGCTTTGGGCTTTCGGACCAAAACGGACATGCAGCGCTCAATGTCGTGAGTGAAAGCGGTGTGCGGATGTCGGGAGAAGGTCACGTCGACATGGCTGCCACCTCAGCTAACGAGTCCACAGGTAACGAGTCCACAGGTAACACTGCCCAGTGCCGAATTGAGCTGCGTACATTGGATTCGGTTGCTGAAGAGCACACCAGACTACGCGCCGTAAGACTCATCAAGATTGACGTAGAGGGATTCGAACTCTTTGTACTGCGAGGCGCAGCTAAGTTGTTGGCTGCAGCGCGGCCCTACGTGGTTTTGGAGGTAGGCAATTTTGAACGCTATGGAGTCTGCGAAAGGGATATCTTCGATTTTTTCGATGCGATGAATTACCAGGCGCTGACAATCGCGACCGGCGACAAATTGGTAGCTACGGATGAAAACCTATCGCACCCGGACGCAGTTGGCGTTAATCGCGTGTTTGTTCCAGAGGAGCGAATGGATGCTATCTCTGATTTAGTGCTAGTTGATGCGAGTGTTGCGTAGTCGCGACATCGATCCAAAGTCGAGCTGTGTTCACTGAAAGAGTTTATGGATCTTCCTGTAGAGAAACCTGCTGCTTCGAGTTCTCGAATACAGGAACTGTTGCGTCAAAGTCTCGTAGGTGGAACGCTCGGGCGTGTTGGTGCCGTTGCATCGACGCTCGTCCTGAATATGCTGCTTGCGATGTGGATGGAAACGTCGGAGTTTGCCACGTACATTCTGTTGACTTCGCTCGTTTTTTTTCTTGCACCTGCGATCTCATTTGGCTGTTGCGACGTCATGATTGGCATGATGACGTCTAATGAGGAATGCGACAAATCCGACACTGTCGTTACTGCGACGGCGATGACATTCACTGGTGCTGTTTTAGTATCGTCTCTGTATTTTGTTTTCTCTTATTTGACACGAAACCAGCTTTGGTCTGGCGAGCATTGGCAACACTTACCTCTAACGTTGCTGTTTGCTATTTCGCTGGCATTTACGAACCTCATCGGCGATGCCTACCGAGGGGTGGGGCGTTTTGCCATCGGTTCTTCGCTAGCGGGTTATACGGGGAGTTTCGTGCAGAGTTTGATTTCCCTGGCGCTGCTGATAGGATCGCGCATCGGGTCCGTTGAATTGAATGTGACATACGTTTTGGGAGTATTGGTTTTTTCACAGCTGGCGATATTCATGTGGTTGCTCAAGAATATTGGCATATACGCTTTTCGCGAGTCTCTATTTAAGTTTCGAGCGAGCGGCTACTCGAAAATGTTTGGATATTCGCTGCCGATTTTGGGATGGGTGCTACTGTCGGGTATTGGCTCGCAGCTTGATGTGGTACTTGCTGCTTCATGGTTGCCGGTGGAGGAAATGGCGGCATACGGAGCAGCTCGGCGGATTGCCGTATTAATTGGATATCCCTACATGATGTTCAATATTTCATTGCGGCCGATCGTCAACTATTTTCGGCTCGATCAGATCGAGAGCAAGCGAGCTCTGTCCAAAGCCAGCATGATTACTGTCGTCTGTGCCATTGGGATCGCAGTGCCATTGGTGTTAGTGGCCAACCAACTTTTTAGTGGTCTGGGCAAGGACTGGAGTCTATCCTGGGCTGTGCTTGTGGTGTTGGCGATTGGGTATGTTTTGCAATCGGCAACCGGGTTTGGCGGAACAATCCTCTCGGTAACCTTCCGAGGGAACTATTTGTTAGTTAGTCAAGTAGTCAGCCTGGCTGTATATTTTGCCTTGTCGCTAGCTTTGGTCCGCTCGGCGTTGGGGGCGGCGATTGGATTCAGTTGTTTGATCGTGGGGCGAAGTTTGCTCGATGGCTTGATGTGCTATCGGATCACAGGCGTTTTCCCAGCATGGCATATGGTGCGCGGGGTACCGCAGACGTCATAGCCACAGTGTGTGCGAGAATACGAAAAAATCGTTCGCTATCGGGGGGCTCATTTGCACAGTAAAAGCAATTGAATTAGATTCTCACTGCCACTTAGAACAGATCGGAGGGCTATGACGAAGTGGAGTTGGAGCAAAGGTATAAATAAAAAGCTGAGACTAGAAGTTTTGGCTGGGCGAAGCAGAATAGAGTGAGTTCATGCCATTTCTCTTCGTCAACAAAATCGAATCACAGAGCAATTGAACGACGAAATTCGCATGAGTACCAATCTTTTAGCAGTTGCACCTTCAACTAGTTTTCCAGTGCGAAGCGGAGATGCTCGTCGAATTATGGGGATTGCCGACGGATTGGCGGCCAATGGAGTGCCCAGTACTACCGTCGGGCGAAACTTCATCTATCGACCCAGCCAGGGGGTCACCGTCAAAGTGCTGCAGCGGACTCCCAGCAAATTGCTGTCAGGCTTTATCGCATGGCTGCGCCGCGGTCACTATGTTGAGGTCAAGCACTGCACCAAAAAGTGGCGACAGAATTTTTTGCGTCACATCAAAGTTGACGAATACTCTGCGATCTACTGCCATTTCATTTATACGTATCCGCTGATTGCTGACTTAGTTGGTGGCCGGCCACTGGTGGTTGATACTCAGAACAGCGAGTTTGGCTGGTTTCAAAGTTTGAAGAAATCATCTCGCAATCCGATGGTCCACCGGGTTTGCGATTTTTCTTGTCAACGCATTTCCCAGATTCTGGAAACGTTGCCCGCAAATACCACGATGGCGCATGTGTCCGATGCGGATTTAAAGGAGTATGAAGCGTTGCGCCCTGATTTGAGGCATGTGCAAACAGCCAATGGCGTGGACGTGAAACCGCGGAAATCAATTCCAGATTATCGGTTACCCAAAAAGAAACTGCTGTTCCTTGGCAGCTTGTCAGCCAAAATGAACTGTGATGCTTTGAAGTTTTTCGAGAGTAACTTTTGGCACGAGTTGAGCGACGTAACGGAGTTGATTGTCGCTGGATCCAATCCGTCGGGAGCAGTGCAAAAGATGATCCGGGATAACCGCTGGGACCTACGGCAGAATCTTTCGGATTCAGAAGTGGAAAAGCTTTACGAAGAAGCCAACTTCGCAATTTTACCCTTCGAATACGGCGCTGGAAGCAAGCTCAAATATGTTGAAGCGTGCGCCCGCGGTGTGCCCATACTATCGACCGCGGCCGGAGCATGTGGCCAATCGACATTCTTGAGCTTCGTTCATGTTTCGGATTCATCTAACCAATGGCGCGAGCAAGTTCTCGGTCGCACATCCATGGAATCGGACTGGCAGCAACAGGCTGGCGGATTTGCTGCCTCGCATGGATGGAAAGCAATCATGCGCGAGACTGTCGACTTGATCAAGTAGCAGTCATTAAACGCTTCTAGCTGCTCGACCAGCTTGCCAATCATCCCTGTTCGCGACTTGCCCTTCTGTGGACTTGTTTGGGGCGATTTCGATTGGCCTGATGGCCCTGGAGTTGCGAACCAAGTAGGCCACTCGATAGTCCACAGGTCCAAAAAAGCACGAAGCCAATTTCGTAAGGCATCCAGACCGTCAACAGAGTTAGCAGGCTGCTGAATAAAGCCGCTCCCAGGCAGCAGGCTAGCTGTTGAGGTAGTTGTCTCGGCGCGAGGTTCGCCAGCCACCACAATTGCCCAAGTGCCAGCAGACCGACGGCCGTAAATGCAGCCAATCCGAGATAGCCAAATCTCAAGGTAATGAGGATGTACTCGTTGTCGACGAATTTTGTTTGTCGGATAGTTTCTACTTCGCGTGGGCCGAGGGGGACATTGATTGGGAAGCCGGAAACGGCTTGTGTTCCAAACCCGTTGAGTCCAGATCGTTTTAATGCGATCTTGTAAACTCCAAATATATTGATGCGGTTGCGAGTGCCGGTTTGCACTAGTGTTTCGTCATCCACTTCAATCGTTTGCAATCGCGCTTCTCCGGCCCACTTCTCCAGTTGCTCTACGATCGCTTCGCGATTGGCTAGGCCAACCAGTGCCAAGGCCAGGATGCAGCCCGCCATAGGCCACCTCGCACGCGGAACAAGGTAAAACACAAATGTGACGCAGCAGAGTATGGAGCCTACGATAGGTCCGCGCGATCCCGTTGCGACGATTCCTAGAAAGCAGGGGACCAGTGAAAATACCCAAGGCCAGGCTGCCTTTCGCTGCAATGACCGCCATGTTGCCAAGCCAGTCCAACTCAGCAGCAGCAATTGCACGACTCCAAGATAAATCGGATGCATGCAAGGTCCGTAGGCGCGTTGTAGATTCCACCGCGATGCTTCGCGGCTGAAGCCCTCGACAGGGCGCAGGCCAAACAGTGTTTCGAACAAGTTTATGTTCGTCAAAGCTTCCAAAATTGCTCCGCCACTGAGCATGAGTGACAGGAAGGCCATTGTGATCCATAAGTGCTCAATATTCCGCCGCGATTGAATTGCCAGCCTACCTGCCGTATAGGGTAGGTACCACTCCGCATAAGCGCGTCCTAGAACCAGCCAATTAAGACCATCATTCAGCCAATCGCTGAGCACGTGGAATAGCATCAGCAAGATCACGGCAATGTCGCAAGGAACAATTCGCAACGGAAACGTCCGACCGGGCATGAAGCAGTACAAGATCAGGCAGGCCGCGCCCACGAGTAGTTTGACATCAACTCCTGCGCCATAAATTGAGCCATCCGGTCCACTTTGCAGAGGAAGAAGTAGCCACGCAGGAAACAAGAACGCGATCGGAACGACAAGTCCAATCGCGGACTGCGGCGAACGGTAGTACGCGTTGGCTAAGAATAGAACAATCAATCCAATCGTTAAAATCCACCACACAAATGCATACTTTTTTCGCTAGGGGTCGCCGAATTGGGATGTAAAGCAGGAGAAGTTGACTGCCGAAGCTGTCACTCCCACATGATAACTCAGCGAGCGCTTGAGGCGGTATGGACAGTCCGTTTCCTGGAGTTGACTTGCGATAAAGAGTCGCACGGCTGGAAATCGGGTAGTAGTTACCGCAGTTGATCGGGTTTTTCCGAATATTCCGGGCCTGGAAGCTGCTCGGAGTAATTCGCCGTCTCGCAAAACCTTGCTTTTAAAAATGCCACAGTCGGAATACACTGGAGTAGCGGTGTCGGAACAACAGTCTGGTGTCCGCAAACTTTTTTGCGTGATCCGTTTGAGCTGACGAAAACCATGAGTCGTCAAATGGAAATCGTCGCCTGGCGTGGCTAGTGACCTGGCGCTCACGGTAGACCGCTGCAACTTTTTTGAACCTCTTGGCAGAATTATGATTCAACGACCGGGCTTCAACTCCAACGCCTCCGAGAACAGTCGAACAGGTGCGGGTGAATACGCCAGTGAAGCTGCGGATTCGCTGATGGATATCGACTTTTTCGCCATCTTGAATCGCAGAAAAAGCTTAATCATCGCATCTGCAATCCTAGGTTTGATTATCGGTGCGGCTTACTTTTTTTTGATGCCGCCCAGCTATGAATCCACGGCTCAAATTCTTTTGATGCAGAATGAGTCTGCTTCAATGGCGACTGAAATGAGCAAGAGTTCTGCTCAGGATGCAATTTCCGAGGATCTGCTTGCAACGCATATGAGCATGATCCAAAGTCGCAAAATAATTGGTGAGGCGCTGAAGAACGCCGAGCTAGAGGATTTACCATCTCTGGTGAGGGAAATCGAGGATGATGGAACTCCGATTCCGTATATCATCGACAGTTTATACGTCACGCGGGGTGGCTCGGGTGCAGCCAAGGGTGCGCGAGTCCTATCGTTGGCATTTCGGCATAGCAATGCGGAAGATGCTCAAAACGTTGTGAAGGCGATTCTCGCCGAATATAAGAACTTCGTCAGTTCGAAGTTTCAGGACATCAACAAGGAGGCGTATAACTTAATCAACAAGGCTCGGCTCGAAATGGAATCGGCTATTGATGAGCTTTCCAGCGAATACCGTGACTTTCGCAGTAACTCACCGATTCTGGCGAGCGAGCCAGGTCGTGCGAATATTTATTCGATTCGATATGAAGAGTTATCGTCGGATCTTTCATCGCTAGTTTTGGCCATCGATGAAGCCAAAGGGCGATTGGAGCTGGTTACTACACAGCTGAAGATACTAGATGAATCCGGCTCGCACGAGCTGGAGAAGCTCGCGCTCATTGATGACTTGAATGCCGAAAGACTGGGCATTCTAGTAACTGTAGAACGCGGAGAGTCACAAACGGCGTCATTTCAGGCCATGATGCCAGAAAGAGCTGCTGGGGCGAATACGGAATACAACGCTTTGTTGGTACTTAAGGGACAATTTAGAAAGGCGATCAACGAGTTCGGTCCGAAGCACCCGACGGTTTCCGAGTTGGAAGCGCAAATTGCGGAGACAGAGAGCTTTATCAAGGAGCGTCAAGGCTTGCTGGGCAAGGTCGAGGAGAGTGTGCCGCTGAAGCCCGACGATGTGATGGGGGCTTATGTCCGCATGTTAACCAACGACTTGTCCGCCTTGGAAAGAAGAAAAAGCGACATCGAAAAACAGATCGAAGAGGCTGGCATAAAAGCCAAAGAGCTCGTCAAGTACGAATTGGAAGATGAATCCTACGTTCGAAAGCTCGACCGGCAGGAGGAGCTCTACGACTCTGTGCTTGAACGACTGCGCGAGATCAACATGCAGCAAGATTCTTCTTCGTTAATTCAGGAAGTAATTTCCGAACCTCTGCTGGGTGAAAAAATCTCTCCCAATGGCAAGATGGCAGTGGGCTTGGCTCTGCTTAGTTGCATATTGTTGAGTGGCATCGGCGTACTAATTGCGGAGCTCACGGATAAGACGTTTCATACGGCTGACGAGTTGGAAGTTGTTTATGCTTCGCCGTTGCTGGGGCACATTCCCGACTTTGAGCGAGATTCCACTTCGAAAGCGATCGTCAGAAAGATTGCAAAAACAAAACCGGATTCATCGCCAACGCTACTTACCTTTCATGCCCCCACTTCGCACATTAGCGAAATCTATCGCAATATTCGGACTCAGTTGCTGTTTTCGCTGCGGAAGGGCGCCAATCTTTTGGCAGTAACCAGTCCCGACCAAGGCGATGGCAAGTCGACCGTATCCGCGAATTTGGCCTTATCGATCGCCAAAACCGGGAAGACCGTTTTGCTGATTGACGCGGACATGCGGCGACCAAATGTGCACAAAATGTACGGACTGGACAATGGACAAGGTTTGGTCGATATCGTTTCCGGTCGCAAGAGCTTGCACGACGTGGCTCATGCGGGACCCGTGGACGGGCTGACCATTGTGACAACGGGCAATTTGCCCAATGATCCAGCGGAGTTGTTGTCGAGCGGTACATTAGCCCAAAGCTTAATCTCTTGGCGCGAGCAATTCGACTTTGTGATCCTCGACTGCCCGCCGATCCTGCGGGTATCAGACCCGTTGATCGTCGCTCCCTTGGTCGACAGTATTTTGCTGGTTACTCGCGTAATATCTCAGGGGCTTCCTAAGGCGCGACAGTGTTACAAAGCGTTAAAGTCGGTGGAAACACCGATCGTAGGAATCGTCGTCAATCGAGCGGGTAGTAGTGCCCACGGCTACACGTATGCACCCTATGAGAATGGCTATGGAGAGTACGGAATTGAATCCCGGGGATTGGCGACCCAAGAAACCAGCTGAAGCAGTCGCGTTGTCTAGAATCGCTAAGGGGACCCTTGCCAATAAAGAATTGACTTACCAGTTTGCCCGGTAGCCATATCGGCAAAAGCCTGCTGAAAATCGGTGAAGTGGTAGCGATTGGTGATGACTGGCGAAATATCTAGGCCGCTCTGCAGCATGACGGTCATCTTGTACCAGGTTTCATACATTTCGCGACCGTAAATGCCTTTGATGGTAAGCATATTGAAAACGACTTGATTCCAGTCAATCGCGATTTGCTCTGTGGGGATGCCAAGCATGGCAATTTTCCCACCGTGTGCCATGTTGTTGAGCATGTTGCGAAAAGCTGAGGGATTGCCGGACATCTCAAGCCCTACATCGAAGCCCTCGGTCATTCCGAGTTTCTTTTGGACATCGGTCAGACTTTCTTTGGTGACATCCACCGTCCGCGACGCACCCATACGCTGGGCGAGTTCCAGTCGCCAGGGATTAACGTCGGTAACCACCGTAAACCGCGCGCCCGCGTGATTGACTACCGCAGCAGCCATGCAGCCAATCGGTCCTGCGCCGGTGATCAGCACGTCTTCACCTAGAACTGGAAATGAAAGTGCGGTGTGCACGGCATTGCCAAACGGATCGAAAATTGAGGCGATGTCTCGATCCACGTTCGCATGATGATGCCAAACGTTTGTCATGGGCAAAGCGATCCGCTCGGCAAAGGCACCCGGCCGATTGACACCAATGCCCTGAGTTTCTGCGCACAGGTGTCGTCGCCCGGCCAGGCAATTGCGGCATCTTCCGCACACGACATGCCCTTCTCCGCTAACAACCTCGCCGGGATGAAAATCGGTGACATTACTGCCAACTTCTATGACTTCGCCAACGAATTCGTGGCCCACTGCCATGGGGACCGGGATGGTTTTCTGCGCCCAGCTATCCCATTTGAAAATATGCAGATCGGTGCCACAGATCCCGGTCCGGTCAACCTGAATGAGGACGTCATTGATTCCAACTTTGGGCTCAGGGATATCTTCAAGCCACAATCCTGGTGCCGCCTGGCTTTTGACAAGTGCTTTCATCTTGAGTTTTTCCGTCCGGAATGGGATGGGGGGCGGATGCAAATCGACAGCAGCGCGGCTGGATGCGCCCTGTTATACTTTACGGATCGCATTTGCCGAAGTTGCTCAGTTAAAATTCTCTAGGGGAGGATAAGTTCTTGAATCCACTAACCAACAAGCCTATTGGGCGGCGCGCTTTTCTGGGAAGTACGGCTGCTGCAGCCTCGATTTTGACAGTGCCCCGCGTAGCGACTGCGAGTAAGACTGGCAGCGAGATCATTGTTGGTGAGGGGCCCCATCGCTTTCGCGTGCATCATCACTGGCCGCAGTTGCCGGACCAGTATTCATGGCAAACGACGCACAATGTGGCTGTTGACAAAGCAGGCAATGTATATGTCATTCATGAAGGAAAGGAGGAACTCAAGGACCATCCTTCAATTTTTGTTTTCGACAGCTCGGGAAAGTTTGTGCGGGCTTTTGGTGCGCAGTTTCAAGGCGGGGGGCATGGTATTGAAGTTCGCGAGGAGGCGGGGGAGGAATTTTTGTATGTGGCCGCCTACCAGCAAGTGAAGTGTTTTTCCAAGTTGAGCCTTAAAGGCGAAGTCGTTTGGCAGCGATATGCGCCGATGGCGAGCCAGAAATATGCAGCAGGCGAAGCGGAGCATCCCAAGAAAGAGTGGGGGCGTAATCGCTTTATGCCTACCAACTTTGCGTTCCTGCCCGACGGAGGATTCCTATTGGCTGATGGCTATGGTGCCTACTTTATTCACCGCTACGACGCCAATGGAAACTGGCAGAGTTGTTTTGGCGGGCCCGGCGAAGGTAAAGGGTCCTTCAACACTCCTCATGGCATCTGGGTCGACTCGCGCGGCAAAGAGCCCGTCGTCGTGGTTACAGATCGAGCGCACAATTCACTGCAGCGCTTCGATCTAAGCGGAGGCTACATCGATACGCTCGAAGGCTTCGGCTTGCCGGCGAACATTGATGTGCAGGGGGACCTGATGTTAGTGCCTGAGTTGGTCGCGCGCGTTTCGATCTTGGGTAAGGACAATAGCGTGGTTGCCAGGTTGGGGGCGGATGTGGATCGAGTGACTGCCGACAAGCAAAAAAGAATTCGCCAGACACCCAGCGATTGGATCGATGGCAAATTTGTGCACCCACACGATGCTTGCTTTGCAGCCGATGGCAGTATTCTCGTAGCCGAATGGGTGGGGACGGGTAGAGTCACAAAGCTCGAGAAAATCAGCTAGACAGACGGATCCAGCAGTAAAATGGCTAAAACAGTACTTTTCCGATGAATAACCTGTCTTCGGCGAGTCTCGGTGGGCGATGGAGACAATCCGCAGTTTCGGCTTTATCCAAAGCACATTGGCGTTATAATCAGCGGGCTACCAGCGATCGCTGACGATCGCCTTACTCCTGAACCTGACCTATTTAAGTACTACGAGTCTGCACGATGGCGGATCATTGGAAATCTATAGCAAACCTTCTCGGCGCTCCCGGTGTGGACGAGCCCGAGGCGGAAACTCAAGGAATCGAAGCCGCCATGAACGAAGGTACTGCTGCTCCGCCCGGCGGAACATCCAAGGATGTAAATCCGGCAAGTCAGCGCATTGCTGAAGCCCCTGCCAGCTCCCCGCTCGCACAATCCAGAACTGAGCTGAACATTGTTGAGCAAAACTCTGTTGAGCTGAACGCGGAGCAAGTGCCCGACGAGGCGCTGTTCTTCAAGAAGCGTCGAGCTGAACCCGAGTCGCGGAACCCGGCACGTGTTAAGACCGGCGCGAGCCGACCAGAAATCAATAGAAGCGAACATCGGCGAGATGAAACAGATCCGATCAGTCTAGACCCGCGCAGCGACGATCAACCCAGTGTTCATGCTCCTGAGCGACGCGAGCATCGGGAGGCTGTGCATCGCGAACCGAGCCAGCCTGCTCCTGTTGCACCAGTTGCTGCTCCACCAGAATTACCCAAGACGAAACGTAAGTCATCTTGGGAAGCGTTGGCCAGCATGTTTAGTATCAAGGTCGATCGCTCCCAATCGGAAGAACGCACAATTCCCGCTCCACCAGTAGCGGAGTTGGACGACGAAGATGACGTAGATCAAAAACTGTCAATCTTCTCCGGGGAGAGTTCCAGCGATTCCAATCCAGTTCTCGACGAGATGTTTGCTGATGCCCCTAGGGGTAATACAGTTGGCTGGGGGCGTCCGCGCGTAGTGGACGATCTAGGATGGGACGAAGTTGAGACTGTCGAGCCGTCAAAGGCCCAGACAAGCAATGTTGAAAAATCAGCGACCGCCAACGAAGACGAGGACGAAGCGCCTCGACGCGGCAGACGCCGACGACGCGGCAGGCGAGGCCGCGGGGATATCGCTGAGAATCGGACTGAGCCGGCGCCAGCAAGTCGCGATTGGAGTGAAGGCGAGGAAATCGCCGATGAATTTGGTAGCGACGCGGAGTGGCAAGAGCCAGAGAGCTTTGTCATCGCTGAGGACGAAGACCTACGAGTTCGTGGAAGCAGCGAAGCGGATGCGAGTGAGGAGGTTGAGTCAGAGCTTCGTTCCTCCCGCCGCCGGCGTCGCGGACGCGGTAGAGGTCGCGATCGCGATCAGGTCGATGGTCTGGCAGAGCGAGAAAAACCATTGCCTCGGCAGGACCTCGATGTGGATGCGCTCGATGACTTGCCTGACGAGGCAGACGATGGAATCGAGCCAGCAAAAGTTGAGCCGCGGTTCAAAGATGACGGCGAAGATCGCAGTTCGCGCGGTCGTCCACGGCGGCGGCGCGGTGGCGAGGGAAGACGCGAGGCAACGCCGGATCGACCGCGAACTGCCGAATCAAAGCCTGTCGCGCGAACTGCTGAAGCCGAATCGGAGCCGGAATTCGATTTCGATGATGGCGAACCAGGCGAACGCGGAAGCAAGCATCGGAATATTCCAACTTGGTTCGAGTCGATACAATCTCTGGTCGAAGCCAACATTGAAAACCGAAAAAAGAATGACAATCGTGGTGCCCCTCGTGGTCGGCCACGCGGGCGGCGTTGATTCCATAATTCTGCCGTGACCGCCGATTATCAACCGGATAGTCGGCTATTTTCGGCAAGCTTGGAAATAAACTTGGTTTGACACTTCTAAAAAGATGGGCGGAGCGTACATTTTAGAAGTCACTAACTTTTCCAAACCTGCTTGGCAGTGGCTCTCGCGAGGGGGAGCCGTGAACCTGGTCAGGACTTAATTGTAGCAGCCATAAGCGGGGTACTCTTGTGCGAGGGCCTCTGGCGTGCAGGTTTTGGATGGACAGATCGAACTGTGTGTTCCTGCTTACAGCTCGCCACGAAGCAAGAAAAGCTGGTGTCTCGCAGCTCGTTGCAACCGGCCGAGCTGATTCACAGAATGAAGTCGAGCACCGACTATTGCTTTGAGTGGATGCAGTCGTTGAATCGTGCACTTCAAAGAATCTCGCATTAGATAATCCTCGCTCGATGGAAAACTCCGCTACAAATAATGACTCCAGCGGCTACACCGTGGTCGCTCGTCGTTATCGTCCGCGAAATTTTTCGGAGTTGATTGGGCAAGATCATATTGCACATGCGCTGGACACAGCCATTGCCACTGGTCGCGTGGGGCACGCGTATCTCTTCACTGGCGCTCGAGGTGTGGGCAAGACATCATCCGCACGAATCTTTGCCAAGGCGCTAAATGCACCTCAGGGAGTTAATGAAGAGCTGGCAACGGATATCGCCCAAGCCATTGATGCGGGCGAGGACATGGATGTTATTGAGATTGACGGAGCCAGCAATCGGGGCATCGAAGAGATTCGGCAATTGAGGGCAAACGTGAGTGTTCGCCCAAGTCGATCGCGATACAAGATATATATTATCGACGAAGTCCACATGCTTACCAACCAAGCCTTCAACGCGCTGTTGAAGACGTTGGAGGAGCCACCGCCGCACGTTAAATTTATTTTCTGCACAACGGATCCAGACAAACTTCCGATCACGGTGTTGTCGCGATGCCAGAGATTCGATTTTGTGCCGATCCAACTTGATGCTATTCAAGCTAGATTGAAGGATATCTGCGCTGCGGAAGGATTCGTCGCTAGTGCGGATGCCCTGGCCTTACTAGCCCGGCGTGCGGCTGGCTCGATGCGCGACAGTCAATCGTTGCTCGAACAAGTAATGAGCTTTGCGGAGGGCGAAATTACTGTTGAGCAAGTTCAGCAATTGCTGGGTATTGCCGACGAAGCGCAGTTATTGGCGCTGAGCCAAGCGCTGGCGGATAATCATGCGATTGGCGCTTTGCAGTTGTTTGATTCGGCCTCCCGGGCTGGTGCCGACCCGGGGCAATTAGGGGAGCAACTACTTAACTACTTTCGAGACATTATGGCCGTAGGTGTTGGCGGCGGTCCGGAATTATTGAAGTTAGCCAACCCGGCGGGACACCAGAAGCTGAAGGAATTAGCAGAACGCTGGGGAGTGCAATCGATACTGTCGGCGATACAGATTCTCGACGAATCTCTGGTGCGAATGAGAGCCAGTGTTTCGGCAAATGCTCTGCTCGAAGTTGCCCTGGTACAAATCTGTCAGCTGACTAGTCTCGCATCGATCCCTGCTTTATTGGAGGCAGTGATGATGGGAGTCGGTGGTCGCCTGCCGAGTGGGAGCGCCAGCCCCCCTGCTCCACCTCCAGCCAAGACGCGCGCGGGTGATGAGTCGAACACGTCGAGCGAAAAAAAAAACACTAGTCTCGCCGTCGACCGAGGGGCAGTGATTGTTCCAGTCGCGTCTCAGCCGATCGCCGTGGTCGCAGTACAGCCGCGATCACCGCAACATAACCAGTCCGTTGAGGATCGCTTAGCGAATTCCCAAGCGTCGGAACCTGCTATCGGAAGTGCGCCGGCGCACGCTAGTTACAACGAACCTCCAAGCTTGTCCGCGGTCAGCCCTTCTGCTCGTTTGCCCGTCGCTGCCGAGGCATCATCGGAAAGCCCAAGTTCCGCTGCTGGCGCTTCGTCGGATGCTCTGCAGCAATGGCGTAGTGCAGTCGGGGAGTTGAACGATATCCTCACCGACTATGCGAGCTTAGCCATCGCAGTTGTCCCCAAAGGGAGCGATCATTGGAATATAGTGTTTCCGGCAGGTGGCACACGACCTCGGGAAGTTTGCGAACAGTCGGAAAAACGCAGTGCATTAGAAAAAGTGGTGGCTCACGTTGCAAAGAGGTCCATTCGACTTTCTTTTTCTGTGATGCCCGGAGAGGCACCGCGGCCCGCCGCTGCAGTTCAACCCTCCGGCAATCGGGTGCAAAAACTGAGGGAAGTATCCGAAAATCCTTTTGTTAAGAAACTCTGCGATGTTATTGACGGAGAAATTCTGCGAGTCGACCCGCCTCAGCAGAGTTTGGCTGGAAGTTCGTTCACGAATTCGAAAAAACCAAACGCCTGATTCATTCATGCTAAATTTCGCGAAACACACTAATAACTATCTGAGGAACACAAGTCTATGTTCAAGAATCTAAATGGCTTTGCACAGTTGCTGCGGAATGCAAGTTCCATGGGGGAGCGAGTCAAAGAAATGCGCGCGAGCTTGGCGGGGGCTACCGCCACAGGAAGCGCGGGCGGTGACATGGTGAGCGTCGAAGTTAGCGGTTTAGGCGAGGTCAAGCGCTTGCGCATCGCTCCAGAATTGATCGCTCAAAACGACGTTGAGTTGATAGAAGAGTTGGTGCCAGCGGCCCTGAATGAAGCGTTAACGAAAGTACGACAGATGCATATCGAAAAAATGCGCGAGGCGACAGGGGGAATTGAGCTACCGGGGCTCGACGAGGCACTCGCCAATCTGTAGCTGACACGGTTGGCAAAAACAAATTTAGGTCTTGCTGTATACCCAGTGATGAATACCAACAACGGCAGTGTTAACGATTTAATCGATCAACTGGGGCGACTTCCCGGCGTGGGCCGCAAATCGGCTGAGCGCTTGGCCTATCATCTGTTGCGAGTCAGTAAAGGAGAAGCACTTGCTTTGGCAGAGGCTATCCGAAGCGTTCGCGAGAACGTGACTTACTGTAATGCCTGCTACAACTTAGCTGAGGGCGGGCTTTGTGGGATTTGTCTTGACGCGAATCGAGACCAATCGAAGCTGTGTGTTGTCGAACAGCCTCGAGACTTGATGGCTCTGGAGCAGGCTGGTGTTTATCGCGGCCTGTATCATGTTTTGCTCGGTAGAATTGCACCTCTGGAAGGGATCGGACCCGATCAGTTGACCATCGACGCCCTGGTAAACCGTGTGCGGCGCGGGAATTTTTCCGAAATCATCATGGCAACGAACCCGACTGTAGAAGGGGATGGATCCGCCCTTTATATCAGCAATCAGCTGTCGGAATTTCCCGTAGAAGTAACGCGTTTGGCACGGGGGATCACGACGGGAAGCGTGCTGGAGCATACCAACCGTGAGATTTTGGCTGACGCACTGACCGGTCGACAGCGAGTTTAGGCAAGGCTGTCAGGGTAAAATGCCTTCACAATCGAGCTCAGAAGTTGGGACTGGTGATAATTTGGGCGATAGACTCGGCAGTCTCCTCAGGCAAATTCTGTGCCTTTTTCGTCCGGGCGAGCAACTCGCCGGCGATTTTATGATAAAATTCGAACAGATTAGTTGGCCGATCCTTTGGCGACTCTTTTTCTGTCAGGCAAATCGATGAGACTTTCGTTTGGTATGGAAGCGCGCCAGCTTCAAACGCAGAAGCTGGCACCGAAAATGATTCAGTCCATGGAGATTCTCCAACTCCCTGTGCTCGCGCTCCAAGAGCGGGTTGAGCAGGAGCTCAATGAGAATCCGATGCTAGAGGTCCAAGAGGAGGAATTGGGGCCGGAGGAGGTGGAGGAGAAGGAGGACCCCAATCAGCCAGCCGAAGACGAAAAAGAGCTGGTGGTACATGACGATCAATCGAACACGGAGGATTTTGAGCGACTGGCCAATATGGATGTGGACAGTTCCCAAAACTTCGACGACTTCAAGACTTCGGCAAACCGTACCCAAGAGGCCCAGGACCGCCAGCATGACTTGATGGCAAACGCCTTGGAGCGTCCGGAATCGCTCAATGACTACCTGATGCACCAGTTGGCCGAAATGGAGATCGATACTGAAGTTGAACAGCTTGCTGAAAGAATCATCTCAACGCTCGATGCACGCAATGGTGGATATTTTAAAGGGAGTTTGCGGGATCTGCTGCCTTCGGCGTACACGGACGAGCAAATGTCTCAAGCCGAAGAGGCTTTGCGGATCGTCCAAACGCTGGATCCGCCCGGGATTGCGGCGCGGGGTTTGAGCGAATGCTTGTTGAACCAACTGAATCCCGATCTCCCGCATTTCGATGCATTGAAAGTCTTGATCGAGAATCATTTGGAAGATCTGGCCGAAAACCGACTACCATTGATAGAGAAAAAAACGGGACTCACGATCGAGCAGATTCAGGAAGCCAAGTTAGATTTTCACCATTTGAATCCCAAACCTGGGGCAGCGTTCTTAGAGACGCATGTGCCGATCGTCACGCCCGATGTGGTTGTCGAGCAAGATGCCACGGGGCGCTACATAGCTCGGTTGGAGGACGATCGTTTACCGCCATTGAGAATCAGCGAGTACTACCGTCAACGGCTTGCCGACAAGAATGCAACTGCGGAAGAACGCGAGTTCATTCGCCGCAAAATTGAGGCCGCCAATTGGCTAATTGAAGCCATTCAGCAGCGGCGCAACACCGTTCATAAAGTAGCGCAGTCTATCGTGGACTACCAGAAGAAGTTTCTGGACGACGGTCCCGAGTTCATAGAACCGCTGAAGATGCAGCAAATCGCCGACGTAGTGGGCGTGCATGTGACTACAATTAGTCGAGCCGTTGATGACAAATGGATTCAAACGCCGCGAGGGATTTTTCCTCTCAAACGTTTTTTCGTGCATGGCACACGCAGCGAAGATGGTGAAGATGTGGCATGGGAGACGGTTCGCTTGAAGCTGACCGATCTTATCGAGAAAGAAGATAAACAAAAACCGTACAGTGACGATGACTTGGTTGACGAATTGTCAAAGCTTGGTCTGACTGTTGCACGGCGAACGATTACCAAGTACCGCAAGAAGTTAAATATCCCCAGCAGTCGCCAACGCAAAGACTGGACGAAGAAACCTAAGGAATAATGCCAAAGCATCGACCAAGAAAAAAGAAGACGTCCGCACATAGCTCCTCTTCGCCTGACGCTCAGCGACTCAACAAAGTTCTGGCGGCTGCAGGGCTTGGTAGTCGTCGAAAAGTTGAGGAGCTGATTGAGCAGGGACGTGTCGAAATCGATGGCGACGTTGTCACGGATTTGTCTTGCAAAGTCGAACCCAACGTCGTCAAGATCAAGGTTGACGGTCAACTGTTGAAGAAGTCTCGTCCCGTTTATTACGCGTTGAATAAACCGCCTGGCGTTCTTTCCACCAACTACGATCCAAGCGGACGCCTGCGAGTTATCGATTTGGTCCCGGATCGGGATCGTGTGTTTTCCGTCGGTCGACTTGACCAAAGTAGCGAAGGTTTGATGCTACTGACGAACGACGGTGAGTTGGCTCAGCGCTTAGCCCACCCCAAGTTTCGAATTCAAAAGAGCTATTTTGTTGTCGTTTCTGGACAGTTGACCGAAGAAGAACTTACGAAACTACGCAAGGGAGTGCATTTGGCAGAGGGGTTCGCCAAGATTGATGGCGCAACAATCAAGCGCGTGCGCAAGGGATGCACCGAAATCGAGATTATCCTCTCGGAGGGCAAGAACCGCGAGATTCGACGCATTCTGGCGCGTGCTGGACATAAAGTCGTCTTACTGCGCCGTATTGCGATTGGTCCACTGAGACTTGGACAAATGCCCGTCGGTGCAGCCCGAATGTTGACGAGCTCGGAAGTGAAAGCGCTCTATGCTGTTTCTGAACCGGCCAACCGACAAAAAAACAAGCCGACAAAACGTGTGCAAGTTGCAGTGAAGTCAGTACCGAAGTCCTCCGCGGTGAAATCGCCGTACGAACCGGACCAAGAGGATGTCGACGACTTGTTGTCATTGGCATTCGGTGACGGAGACGATGACGATTTTGTGGGAGACTTGAACGGCGCAGGTAGCCAGGGAAGCGTCATTGCTTTTGATGATCCACAAGCTGATGAAGCCGTGCCAACCAAGCGGACTCGCCGATCGCCCTCATCTACCAGCCAAACCAAACGTATGGGTACCCGAGTTTCCAAGGTGAAGCAGCCCGCACAAAGGTCAACACTCGCAGGCGCTAGTTCGAGAACGAGCGTAAAGAAGGCCTCGAGGTCATCCCGTCCTGCAGTCCGCGCTAGCTCATCTGGGAATTCGCCTGGTCGTGGCGCCCCAAAGAGTACCAGTTCGGCACGACCAGGCGGAAGTAAATCCAGCGATCGCGGGAGTAGTTCGCCCGCTCGTCCCAAAAAGTCGTTCTCCAAGAAGCGTGGGAAGAGATAGTTTGCTCTTTCCAGGTTTTTCTGAGGCAAGCGATTGTAGATTAGCGAGGAAAAGGCATGGCATGTTTTGCCGATCAAGCATCGTCGGTTGTTACGGAAATTATTGAAAACGTGCCCATTGCTCGCGATACCATGCGACTGCGGTTGCATTTGCCTGAGATGGCAAGCATGGTTGTTCCAGGGCAGTTCTTCATGTTACGAAACCCGGCGGGAAATGATCCGTTGATTGGCCGCGCCTTTGCATTGTATGACCTCGATGTAGACCAAGGTTGGATCGATATTGTTTATCTCGTAAAGGGCAAGCTAACCACAAGCTTGGCTAGCCTAGTGCGGGGTGCGCCGGTTGCGGTTTGGGGCCCTCTTGGAAACGGTTTCGAGAGTTCGCAAATCAACCATGCCATCATGGTTGCCGGTGGAATTGGGCAGACACCATTTTTGACTTTGGCCAAAGAGATGTTGGGGCAACAGTCGTTTGGGGTTCCGGGGCGATTGACAGGCCGCGCGGATCGGGCGACTCTCTGCTACGGTGTACGAACACGGGAATGCTTGGCCGGTGTGGAACAGTTTCGAGAGGCCGGCGTTGACGTTCGTATTGCTACGGAAGACGGTTCCATAGGGCCACCCAGGCGAGTGACTGAGTTGCTAGCTGAAGTCCTGGCTGAGGTTGGTGGAGAGAATTCTCAGGCTCGCGTCCTTTGTTGCGGACCAGAGCCCATGATGGCGGCCGTTGCTCAACTGACTCTGGATAAGCGCGTCGAGTGCTTTGTCTCCCTTGAAACGCCAATGGCCTGCGGCATTGGCATTTGCTTCACGTGTGTTGCGAAGGTGGGTACGCCCGGCGACTGGGACTACAAACGAACCTGCGTCGAAGGGCCCGTGTTCAATGCTCGGGACATTGTCTGGAGCTGAATTGCGCACATTATCGCAGCAACGGTATCGTGCCAGTGGCCGTGTTGGGAGGCAGCGACGTGGAACTGCTTCCGCTGCCACTCGAATTGCCGCTGAAGTCATAAGATGTTTTTCGCCCTGTAGACCCCGGACTGAAGGTGTCCAGCGTCGTTGACCCTACATATGCACTATTTGTGGGTTGTGTTGCGGATGGGCTCATGCTGGCAGGAGTCCCGGCACTTGCGCTGGGAAAGTTGGGGAAAACGGGCAGAGCCGGTCCGGCCGTTGATGATGGCATCGCAATCGAGGGAACTGCTGGCTCGGGCACCGCTGTTTGATAAGACGATTGACTAGCCGGCGTCGCGGCGGTGTTGCTCGCATACCCAACTGGCATCGCGTTGGTTGGGTAAGCCGGTAGTCCGCTACCCATAGAGGGATAGGCTGGAACTGCGGCTGCGCCATTTGACAGAGCGGCGGCAACGCTGGTTGGTAATGGAATATCTCCGGATCTGGTTGACGCGGTAGTGGTCGAAGTTGTAGCGCCGCTGTAGGTCCCCCCGTAGGGATTCGGCAGAGATGTTCCAGCCGCTGAGTTTGCTGCCATCGCACTCGCTGGCGACGAACCTGCTGTACCCTCATTGGTTTTGGGGGCAACTTGGTAAGGCCCTGTTTGATACCCGTTGGCTGTGGCTGCGAGCCCTGTAGTTGGTGAGTTGGCTGGACTCGGTGAATATCCGTAAGCGCTGCCAGGGGCTGGCGAAGTGCTGGGCGACTTGGAGTTCATCGACGCAATTGCGGTTGGATCGTACTTCGCGGCTGGGCTTTGGGGAAGCTCTGGAACTTGAGTGCCTGCAAGTGTGGTCGCATCCGGCTGTCGGCTCCAGGAAAAAAGACTTTTGCCTGGCATCGAGAATTGACCACTACGACAGCCTGTTGAGAAACTTGCTAACAATGCTATAGCAAGGTAGGTCCAGCCCAACTGAGAATGCGCTCTGTTACTCATGTTCCATCGATCCTTCGACGCTATTGGTCTAGAGCTCGCAATCCGCGCGAACTTCGGCTTTATTGTCTAATTCGGATTTTAGCTTCGAAAAGGTTAAGCTATTTCGAAGATCTTACCCGATCGCTACGACCCACCCGTACAAAAAGCGAACCGGGGTCGCGCTCTTTGAAGGATGCTAGGACATTGAGCACATTACTCGCAAGAGCAATTTCGGCCACCATGCGCAACTGGGGGGCTAGTTGGCTTGGCAGATGTGGTTTCGACAACTAGAAAGCATGGAATTGGCAAGTGTCGCCATCGTGGACGACTAGCTCGCGTTCCGACGAGTCGAGAGCCTCCTCCAACGCCAGTTCCAATCGGTTGAGGAACGACGCATTCTCCTCGTTGGTGCGGATGCTTGCTACGGCGAAAGCAAACTTCTCAGGCAGCGTATTCGTGTTCCATTCGTCGAGTGACTCGACCAGGAGGGACTTTATTTTTTCGGCTCGGTCGATGCCAGCGTCCAGCGAGCAACTGGGCATAAATATGCCGAGCGTAAACGGACGATAGAGGCAAACAAGGTCGATCCCACGCAGGCTTTGTTGAACAACTTCGATGGTCTTTTCCCAGCACGCCGCACTGTCTTGGGGGGGCTGATCCTTCAGTCCGATTGCCTCCACCATGAATGCAGTTGCGGGTAGATCGGCTTTGCGGAGTTGATTGACATAGGCATCGAGTCGTTCCAGAAACGCGCTTAAGTCCAGCACTTCCTGACCTTCACCCGGTTCTCCCCGCTTCGTTGCTTTCTTGGCTGGTTCGCCGGGGGATGTGGGAGTTGGAGGCATGTCGATCGCAGCGGACTTGGCAAACTTACCGGCAGACGGCTGGCTTGACCGAGTCGGCTTCGGTGCTTCATTGCTAGTGCTTTCGATAGTTTGCAAGGCGAGTTCGGCAAGCAGCTTTGGAGCTCCCGACCGCGATGGAAAGGGCTGCCAACCAGACTCAGACAGCCAATGTCCGCAGTTTCGACCTGCTTTCTTGGACTGGTATAGTCCTTCATCAGCGCGTTCATAAACGGCGCTCGATGTGTCGTCGGGAAGAAGCATGCAAAGTCCGCCACTGGATGTAATCTGCAATTGGAGGTCTTCGTAATTAATAACTTGCTCGCTGACGAAGTAGCGTACTTCCGTAGCGTTTCGTACCAATTCATCAACTGACCGAGCGGTCATGATCACCGCGAACTCCTCACCCCCAAACCTGGCGGCGTAACAGTTGTCGCCACAGCAGGTTGATAGCGAGCGCGCAAAACTTGCCAGGACAGCGTCGCCGGTAGTGTGGCCAAAATTGTCGTTGAAGTTCTTGAAGTGGTCGATGTCCATAAGCAACAAGCCCACGATCTCGGAAGGATTGGTGTTCTCGAGACAGTTTGCCAGAAATTCGTTCAGGGCACGGCGATTGGCGAGCCCCGTGAGCGCGTCGGTGCGGGCTTGCTGAGAGGCTTGCTCAATCATCCGAGACTGTTGTGCGATGCGCTTTTGTGCGTCGGCCAGTTGCCCCTGCATCTCCTGATTAGCATTAATAATCTCGTTGATTGTCGAGATGATCTCCGCTGGTTGCTCTGGCGGTGTCGCCAAACGATCATTGATATGAACGACTTTTTGATTGTGGGCCACAACATCAGCCGCTACTCGGTGGGAGATGACTTGCAGTTGATCTGCAATGCCGAGAATGCGATCGGAGCTCGAGTCGTCTTGCCCTGCAGCGGCAAAACGCTTTCGTTCTTCCTGTTTTTGCATCAAGGAAGCGACGATAACAATGCCCGCGATAATGCCGGTCAGAGTACAAAGCAATTCAATCATTATGGATCCCAGTGATTTCCTTTAACCCGAGTGTTGGAGAATCAGGTAATGGAGATTAGGACAGAATTAATCTGCTGGGAGGCAGCAACCGAAGAGGGGCTTTAAATGCTAGCGTCGTTGGCTTCAACCCTGCCAATCGTAACGTTTGTGCGGATTGCGCTTGACTCTTCAGTGTAGTTCGCCATACTGAAAGCACGTTCATGTAAGTGGGCTACGACATCAAGACGCACGGATTTGCTCACGATCAGTTCCAAGGCTCCCAACGGATGGGCCCCCAAAATGATCGATACCGGAATATGCGACATTACAGGTCGCATCAAGCTGTTACTGGCGAATAGTCCCATCGCGGAGGTTCGTCGCATTCGAGTCGAACAAGACGGTAATCGTGTTCTGCTCCAAGGTCGCGTCCGAACCTTTTATGCGAAGCAAATGGCTCAGGAAACTGCCCGCAGAGCCAATTGTGGTTTGCACATTGTGAATTCAGTCCATGTAGATTGACGCTAATGTGGCTCCCGCCCCATAGGTCTCATTCAGTTGGTAGGTTTCCTAGGGTGCAGTAGGTCGGTTAGCTTGTTTTCCAACATCAAAACCGCTTCGTCGAATTGCATTTCGATTTGCAAGGCGCATAATTCCACCCCCCCCAGTTCTTCTTGTTGTATTTTGACCCAATCTTTCATGGTGCACACCATGGCCTTGGCGGCAGGGAATTGTTTGGGCCATTGTGTTAGGCTGGCTATGTCATCGGCGTTAAAGCCATGATGGTCGAGCCACGTTCGGTGGTCCAGGATTTTGGCCCCTTGATTTTCTAGGCTGCGAAAGAAAGAGCCGGGGTTACCAATAGCACAAAACGCCAGGATTTCCTTGTCCTTCAATTCGCCAAGTTCTCGCGTCTGATTGGGAAAAATCAAGAGTTTCGTGGGATGGTGCCGCGCTTCCAATACGATGGCTCGAGGCGATAGTCGCTTAACTTGTTTGCGAATCGCCGTCATTTTCTCTTTAGGAACTTGATCTGTCCGAGTGATCACCACGACGTCAGCCCGCGCGAGGCTCGTCATTGGCTCCCGCATTAATCCTCCCGGAAGCAACCATCGAGCCGCAGGTGTGTCAGTCGCGTCGAGTAATACCAGTTCCAAGTCTCGTTCGAGCCGGCGATGCTGGAAACCGTCGTCGAGGATTAACAATTCCATATCCAATTCTTGCTCTGCAAGGATTGCAGAAGCGACTCGGTCCCAGTGCTGTAAATGGGGAACATCCGGCAACTGCAATTCGAGCTCGAGAGCCTCATCGTTCTGGCCGCTGTCTAGCTCGCCATAACCGCGACTCAATATGGCTACGCGCGCACCCTGATCGCGAAACCAACGGGCTAACCAGGCTACCATCGGACTCTTGCCAGTGCCCCCCACTGTCAGATTACCGACAGAAACTACCGGCAGGTTGGTTCGTGTCGAATGGAGCCAGCGATGGTCATAGGCAAAATTTCGCAGGCGCACTACGATTCCATACGGTACACTTCCGAGCCGCAAACACCAGCGCAAGATTTTTCCGCGCAGGTTAGGCTCGTTATTCGTCAGCAGGCGACGAAAGTCCATTAAGATTACTACTTCGCGAAAAACGATTCATGGAGTGGGTAAATGCCAAGTGGATGTGTACCGTGTGGTCACAAAACCGGCCCGACTTGCCAAGGAACGAACTCTTCGTCACCCAAGCCGAGACGCTCGCTGCAAGTTTTTTCACCGCTGGCAACTGAGAGCAACTGCAGGAATAGCTCGCGGCCAACATCCTGCACCGACCGACCTTCGATGACTTGACCGGCATTGAAATCCATATCTTCTGGCAGCCGCGCAAACAATCGTGAATTGGACGCGATTTTAAAACAGGGTGCGGGTTTGAATCCAAAGCAACTGCCACGACCAGTAGTAAATGCAACCAGGTTTGCTCCGCCGGCAACCATCCCTGTGACGCTGGCCGGATCAAAGCCCGGACTATCCATAACAACAAAACCGCGATGCTCCACCGGCTCGGCATACTCATAGACAGCTTCGAGCGCGGTGGTGCCACCTTTGCTTACGGCACCGAGCGACTTCTCGGTAATCGTTGTTAGCCCTCCAGCTTTATTACCGACTGAGGGATTGCTATCCAGTTCTTCGCCATAGATTTTACAGTACCATTTCCACCACTCGATTCTTTCCAATAGTTTTTCGGCAACAGCCCGCGAACGGGCTCGGCGAGTTAAAAGATGCTCTGCGCCGTAAATCTCCGCTGTCTCGGACAAGATGGTCGTACCGCCGCAAGCGACCAACATATCGCTGGCAACACCCAGGGCGGGATTCGCGGTAATACCCGAGTAGCCATCGGAACCGCCGCACTCGGTAGCTAAAATCAAATGCGAAGCCGCGACGGTGGTACGACGAGCGGCGTTTACCCGAGGCAACATGCTCGCCACAATTTCACAGCCATGTTCGACGGTGGCTCGCGTACCGCCTGCATTTTGAATCGAAAGCACTGGCACGGAATCCTCGTCTACCGCGTTAATGCCTGGACAGGCAATTTGATGTAATTTTTGCGAGCGAACTAGATGGTCCAGCGTGCCCTGTTCGCATCCCAAGCCCACAAGTAAAAAGCCACCGATGTTCGCGTGCTTGGCGATGCCTCCTAAAACCTGTGTAAGCATTCGATGGCGGGATCCTTCGAAAGCCATCGCACAGCCGCTGCCATGGCGAAACGAAACAACACCATCGATGTTTTTAAAGTCAGCTAGCGCCGGTCCGTCAAAGCGGCTTGCAATCATCTTGGCGACAGATGCCGAACAATTAACGTTGCTGATGATGGCTAGATAGTTGCGCGTACCTGCTTTGCCATTGGGACGCATGTAGCCTTCAAATGCGAACTCGTTCAGTGGCTCCTGGGCCGCCGGAACTTCTGTCGAAATGGCATTAAGATCGATGGTGTGATCAGTTCGCAGATTATGAGAATGTACGTGCTGCCCCGCCTCAACGGCACCGAGCGTTAGTCCTATTGCCCAGCCGAATTTGAAGATTGGCGAATCGGCTGCGATGTCTCGAATTGCCATCTTATGTCCGGCCGGAATGTAATCTCGGACCGGAATACGACGTCCGGCGATGTTCAACTCGGTGCCGGGCTCTAGATCGTGCAGGGCGACTACGACGGAATCCAGCGGATTGAGAAGCACGAATTTCGCCGAATTAGATAAATCCAAGGTTCGCTACCTTCCAACAAGATTTCCCAAAAAAGAAGGTATTATCGTAGATGCCATTGAGCCTAACGCAAGTGGCACAACTAGATCGCAATACGACCGACAGCCATAGGCTTGTGACCGCAGAGGTGATCGCGACCGACAATTTAAACAAAAACAGGGGTACCAATATCTTGGTACCCCTGTTATCCGCGGTCGGTTCTTGTTGAGCAATTCACTGCATCTAGGTGCCGAATTCAGGACGTCGACGCCCAAGCTGTTCCTGGAGTCGAGCCACAATACTGGAGTGCATCTGACTGACCCGGCTTTCGCTTAAGTCAAGTGTTGCGCCAATTTCCTTCATTGTCAGCTCTTCGTAGTAGTACAGAACAATGATCAAGCGTTCATTGCGGTTAAGGCCTTTAGTGACCAATCGCATCAAGTCGCTTTTCTGTACTCGGCGGGTAGGATCTTCACCTTTCTTATCCTCGAGAATATCAATTTCTCGAACGTCTTTATAGCTGTCTGTCTCGTACCATTTTTTGTTGAGACTAACTAGATTTACAGCGCTGGCCTCGGCCTGCATCTTTTCGACTTCGGAAACGCTGATTTCCATATATTCGGAAATCTCGCGTTCCGTAGGCGCGCGGCCATAGCGTGCTTCGAGCTTCTTTTTGGCTTCGCCCAGTTTACTCGCTTTGCTTCGTACCAGGCGCGGTACCCAATCCATCGAACGAAGCTCGTCCAGCATCGCTCCGCGGATACGCGGCACGCAATAGGTTTCGAACTTGACTCCGCGACCGGTGTCGAACGCATCGATTGCATCCATCAGGCCGAAAATACCAGCACTAATGAGATCGTCGAGTTCAACGCCATCGGGTAGTCGTTGCCAAATGCGGTCGCCATTGTATCGCACCAGTGGCATGTACTCTTCAATGAGTCGATTGCGTAGTTCGATGTTACCGGAATCAGCTTTGTACTGTTTCCATACTTCTTGGATATCTTCATCCGCTGCGGTCTTCGTTGCCATCCAATCCTCCGTGAGCTGACAGTTAGGGCGCAAGCGCCGCTAGCAGACTTGTAGCGAGTCCCTCGACTAGTTGCCATGCCAACTTGATCTGTTTACGCCGAAGTTTCAGACTTGCTTTTGGCGGCTACCGTGTGGAGGTTAGCCATTTCATTACGGAAACGATTTTCTACAGAATCGGAAACAGTTTTCTCGGCTATCGTGCCGATCCAAAACCCTAGACCACCGAACATGAAGAAAACCACCAAGCCTTGCGTTAAGATCTCATCGTGCAGGAATCCAGCCAAAAGTCCACGAACAATAACCAGACACAATGCGATCGCCCCTAGCACGCCTGAGTATGCGCGGGACATTGCCTTGTCTCCTGTCCTGTTGACGACTTCCTTGCCAATCCGCTTCCGCGGTCAAAGATGCACTGCTTGGTCAACAATCTTGCTGAGCAGGCAGTACTCCTCCGACATATTTAAGTATCGGCTGCTGAGCTTCAAAAATTTAGTTTTATTGCAGCAGCTGTTATTTCTTAGCTAGTTTCCCTACCCGAAGTAAAACAGTTCCTGTCCACCGCTTGGCAGCGGGTGGCTACCAACCCAGAAAGCGTACACAAAGCGCTAGAGCACTAATTGCTGTTGCAGTGATTTTGCCAGCAGCTTTGCATTCTTTGCCACTGAACGCTGGCTGCGAATCGTCGGCAGTCCCCATAAGGCGTTTTCTGTTGGACAGGGCCACTGCAGATTCACCATGCCCGGAATTTGCGAGTGTATATCCTTGACGCGAGCGAGCGTCTTGCGGTTAGCTGGCCATGATCGCAAGGAGGCATGCTGTTTCCACAACGCCATCAGTCTTTGAGTATTGGTGCCCGAGTGCACGCGAAGTGAAATTGCCGCTTCGACGTGTGCGCGAAAGGCGACTGACTGCGGCAGCAACAGGATGATGTCATCAGCAGCTCGCCAGCATGACGAGTCGAGCGGAATGCCTTGCGCTTCACTTAAGATGAATAAAGTGTTCCAGACTGGCTCTCCGGTCTTGGATGAGTGACTTAGCCTTCCCAGTGTGCGTAAAAGCTGCTCGCAGATACGGGGCATTTGCTCGGCAGAGGGGCATTCACCAACGGGTTGAGCGATGATGTCAATTGTTCCTGGCGCACTGACTCGCCATGTTGCCAGGTTCCGTCCATGGGACGACTCGCACCAGAGCGGTTGCCTCGCGGCGACAGCAGAAATCGCCTGTTGCTCCCTCAGGCTCATTAGCTGGGATGGTAGGCGACTCGCCGTAGGCGCCAGGTCCACAATCGCCGTACGGCTCTGGTTGCTGGCGAACTGCTGTGCCAGCCGCCAAGCCAACAGGTAGCCTCCCTGTAAAACAGGGAATTCGCTAATGAGCACTACGCGCGGGTCAAGCGTTGCCAGGCTCTGCGGTTGCGCACTCTCCAGTTTTCGGGGAATGAAGTGGGGAGACTGAGGAGCGCGGGCGTCTGGCCGCGCGAGTTCACGTAGGCGACTAGCTTGGTCGGAAAGCTGGGTTGCAGTTGGTTCGATCTTCATTGGTAGGTAATAAATCTAGGATGCGTGGGCTTGCGCGTGGTAGTTTCCGAGTAGCAAGCTGGCGAGTCGCCTGGCACTTGCGACAACAATATCTTGCGGCACGTGTTGCCCGGTGGTGAGATAGCTGATGGGCAATCGGCTCGATTGCAATACTCCGAGCCAATTGCCAAAGTTGACGGCTTCATCGAGTTTAGTAATCAAAAGATTGGATGGCTGCAAAACAGAGAATCGCTCGAGTGTCTCCTCGACGTGGGCAGCAGAACTGGTTGCGCTGACAACGAGCTGCGTTGAATCGGGCTCTGCGTATTCGAGAAACTTGCGGAGCTCTGCCAGCTGTTCAGTGTCCCGCGGGGATCTTCCGGCAGTATCGATAAGCACAAGGTCGCACTCGCGCAATCGTTGAAGTGCGGCCGTGACTTGTTCGGGAGAGCTAACGACCTCCAAGGGAGCTGAAATGAGTTCCGCATACTGCAATAACTGATCTACGGCTCCCAAGCGGAATGTATCGAGCGCAATGAGTCCAAGCTGGCAACCAAGATCAAAGCGAATGCCTGCTGCAATTTTGGCTAGCGTGGTCGTTTTTCCGACTCCCGTTGGACCGACCATGGCTACCACTTTCTGCTGTCCGTCCTGGAGTTCAATGGAACCGGATACATTCAGTCTGGCAATTACCTGCTGAGTTGCTGCGGCGCGAACCGCCCAGCTGTCCTCGGCCGCCGGGCCATGCAGAGCTTGATGTTCTCCAACAAGAAGTTCTTTGGCGAGTTTGGAATCGACACCGCCTGCCACCAGGTCGGAATAGACTTCCATTACGGCTGGAGAGAGTGCGGCACGGGCTGGCGGAGGTTGTCGAGTCGCGGCCGCGATTGTTTCGGAATCCGACGCGCGAACCGGACGACTGCCCTGCGCGGTAGAGGAGCTGCTTGCCGTCTTCGTTGACTTCGTGCCCGCCGTTGCGGCTGGCTGGGATGTTCGCGATAGTGGTCTAGTGGTAGGGGGAATCGATGGCGAAGTGGCTGTACTCAAGGCCGCCAAACGACTTGGCACGGGAACATCGAGTGTCGCTTCAACCTCGACGAACGACTTAGAAAAAAAACCGAATGTGCTCTCTCGTTTCTCACGCGTATGTAGCACGGAAGCATCCGGGCCGAGCGACTGCCGCACTTTCTGCAAAGCGGCCTGCAGCGAT
This sequence comes from Pirellulaceae bacterium, assembly GCA_041736515.1. Taxonomy (GTDB): domain Bacteria; phylum Planctomycetota; class Planctomycetia; order Pirellulales; family Pirellulaceae; genus Aureliella. The sequence continues at coordinate 23,412 of JBGSTP010000202.1, read as the reverse complement.
TCCGCGCGAAAGGTGTGGACTTGCATGGCGTTACACTAGACTTTCGAAACTGGGTCAGAAACCAGGCCTACGGATACAACCTGCGTTTGCAGAGTGATTTCCGAATGGCTGAGTATCCGTAGGTCGGGAAGGTGGGTTTGCGTAATTTGTTTGAGTGCCGGACGAATCCTGGGACTAACCAAAAGGATTGGACGGTGCCCAGCCGCTTTTAGGTTTTTCAACTGTGCGGCAATCTGTTGGCAGGTAATTTCAATTGCTTGCGGCGACATGCGGATCTGAAGCCCGCGATCGCTGAATTCAAATCCAGCAGCGATGCGATCTTCCATGGCTGGGTCCATGGTAATAACATGCAGTTGTCCCGACGAATCGGAGAAGCGTTGGCAAATTGTACGAGCGAGTCGATTCCGCACGTATTCATTCAAGAGTACGGGGTCTTTGACCCTGCCGGCGAAATCACCCAGCGCCTCAAAAATGAGTGCGAGCTGACGTATGGGAATATCTTCTCGCAAGAGCAATTGCAATACGGATTGAACATCGGATAGTTTCATCTGACCCGGGATGAGCTCGTCGACTACGGTTGGGCTAACCGACTTCAATTGATCGACTAATTGTTTGGTGCTTTCGCGGGTGAGCAATTCGTCTGCGTGTTTTCGCGCTGTTTCCTGCAGATGGGTCGCAATCACCATGCTCGGCGAGGCTATTTGATAGCCATACATTTCGGCTTGTATTTTTTGGTCGCCGGTAATCCATACGGCTGGTCTTCCAGCAGCTGGTTCACGCGTTTCTATTCCGATGACGGAACCCGTACAGCGTCCGACGTCGATGGCCAACATTCGGTCTGGAGACGCCTCGCCCCGTGTTACCAGGTTTCCCGCAATTTGAATCTCATAGACGGTCTCGCTCAAACTCAATTTGTCTTTGAGTCGCACTTTCGGCAGTAGAATTCCCATTTCGCTTGCGAGAATCGAGCGAACTCCGGTGATCTTCTCCATGAGATCTCCACCGCGGCGAGGGTCTGCCAGTGGCAGCAAAGCTGCGCCAATTTCGATGCGCATCGGATCGACATCGAGATAATCTTCTGGGCGTTTCTCGGGCGGCTTCGCCTTTGCGACCTCTGCATTTTGTTTAGTCTGTGCCGCATCCGCCAGTTCCGCATTTTGGTGTTTGCGAACCATGAAGGCCAGACCAAAACAACTGCTCCCAAGTGCCAACAGCGGCACCGTCGGTAGTTGCGTAAAGATCAGCAATGTCAGAAACCCGCCAGCAACGGCCAGAGCCTGAGGGCGAGAGAACAATTGCTTCATGAACTCGTTCGACAGGTTTACCTTCTGTGTACTTCGAGTTACCAACAGGGCGGCTGCCAAAGAAATTAGCAACGCGGGAACTTGGCTGACGAGGCCGTCCCCGATGGTTAGTTTAGTAAAAAGCGCTAGGGATTCGGTAACGGACATGTCGGCATACATCATGCCTACATAGAGCCCTCCCACGACATTGATCATCGTGATGATGATGCCCGCTACGGCATCGCCACGCACAAACTTTCCAGCACCGTCCATGGCACCATAGAAGTCAGCTTGACGCGTCAGGGCCTCGCGACGTTCCTGGGCTTGCGCTTCATCGATCGAGCCGGCGTTGAGGTCTGCATCGATGGCCATTTGTCGGCCAGGCATGCCGTCCAGGGCGAAGCGCGCGGCAACTTCGCTAACTCGCGTGGCGCCTTTGGTGATGACTAGGAACTGAATCAAAATGATGATTACAAAGATGATGATTCCAACTTCCAAACGGTCGCCAGCGACGAATTCACCGAAGGCCTGAATAACTCCTCCAGCCGCGCCCAGTTCGTCTGAGTCAGCCCGCGTCAAAATAAGGCGTGTTGTGGCCACATTGAGTACCAGGCGAGCTAATGTCGTGGCTACGAGCAGGGTTGGGAAAACATTGAACTCGAGCGGTGTACGGATATAAATCGTGGTTAGAAGTACGATCACGGATATGGCAATATTGCCAGCTAACAATACATCCATTACCAAAGGCGGTAGCGGCACCAAAATAACGCCGATACAAGCTATGATAGATAGAGGTAGTATCAATTCGCGATGGCGCGTAATTGCAGAGACGTAGTTCATGGTCTGCACTGCGTTTGGTAAGCGTGTCGGCGAGCGTTGACGCTGCGGTACGGATTTTTGCGGAGATTAGTGAAATTAGGTTAATGCTGTCCAGGGCGAATAGAACCGAGTTCTGCCGCTGGCTGCTGCTGTTTGAATAACTTGGATGTTAAGATGCCATCGGATGTGCAACCCAAAACGGCAAAAGTAAAAGCAAATGCTTACCCTGTGTGGTCCCCACGTTTCTGGCATGGGATGCGAACAGCCTGCTGGTGGCGATTGCTAGCCAGAAATCATTTTCGTATAGCCTTAGGGCGTCTACACTTGGCCCTGGGAGTGACTTTGTTTACTCCGGTCAACGATTTGCTAGCCATTGTGCAGGCTGTGATCTACGGGCGGCGTATTCGCAGAACCAAGGTCGAGAAATCTCCCGTTTTTATTTTGGGGCATTGGCGGAGTGGCACGACGCTGTTGCACGAAATGCTAGTGTCCGATCCCCAGTTTGCTTCGCCCAACACCTATCAGTGTTTTGCACCAGCGCATTTCATCGTCAGCGAATGGCTCATGGTTCGATTAGGACATTTCTTGCTACCCAAGAAGCGTCCGATGGACAACATGGACGCGGGATGGGAGTTACCCCAAGAGGATGAGTTCGCTCTGATGAACCTGGGGATACCAACCCCTTATCTGCGAGTTGCCTTTCCGAGAACGCAGCCTAAAGCTTTTGAATACTTGAGTTTGACCGACTTAAGCGACAAGCAGCGTCGAAGATGGCGCGACGGTTTCCTGTGGTTCGTAAAAGCGCTCAGCTTTCACCATCGCGGTAAGCAGTTGGTCTTAAAAAGTCCTCCACATACTGGGCGTTTAGCCGAGCTAAACAGATTGTTTCCGGATGCAAAATTTATCCACTTAACTAGAGACCCGCGGAAGTTATTCACTTCCACCATGCGACTTTGGCAATCCTTGGACGAGGTCCAGGCGCTCCAAAGCTCGCCGAGCGAGGACGAGTTAGGCAACTACGTGTTCGAGTGTCTTGAGCGGATGTATGATGGCTATGAACAAGCTAGAGAAGCCGTTGGTAGCGATCGACTGGTGGACGTGAGCTATGAAGAACTCGTAGCTGATCCAATGGGAACTCTTCGCGATCTGTATAACCAACTACAGCTCGGTGATTTCGAATCGGTGGCTCCCTACTTTCAACAGCGGCTTGAGAAGCACGACGACTACCGTCCCAACTACCATCGCATGGAACCTGAGCTCGAGCAACGAATTCTTCAGCAATGGTCTGATTACGCGGCTCGCTACGACTACGCGAGCCAGCTTGAGAGTTCTGAATGCGCGACCCGCGCTCGCGGCTAACGTAGTAGTGTTCTAAGCGGCGTCACCGATCCAAGTTTTTAGCAGGTTGACAACCGCATCTGGGTTTTCTTTGATCAGCGTCGAAAGATCCTCTTTCATCTCGCCGCCAGAGACTTCGAAGTCTAGTTTATTGCGGGGCTTGCCGTTCTCGTTTAGTTCTTCGCTTCCACTGATTTCAAGTTCGTCGCCCATATTCTCAGGGACTTCCAACCCAAACCCCTCAGCGAATTTTCGGTCTGTATCACCCGTACCCTGCGACTTGACCCAGTTGAACATCATTCCCAGGCTCACCAAGACTAGGACCATCAACGCCAATGTACTCCAGGATTCGCCAAACCAAGCCAGCGTGTTTGCGGCCAGGCTCGGCTCTGGAAATGGAGGCAGCGGCAGGTCGTCGTACGCGTAGACAGTTATCGAAGGTTTCCGATCGTCACCAGCACGTACGCCAATCGCGATCCCCTCGACGGCCGTTCGCACTGCGGCCTCTCTTTCTTGCTTGAGGTCCGCTAGTTCTTGAGCGGTGGGAGCAGGTATATCCTCGGCCTTTTTATCTGGATTGCTAACCAGGAAGCGATGCGCAAAGACATCTCGATAATACGACTCTGGAATGCCGATGCTCACGGTGACTTTTGTAGGCGATAATGCCGCCGTTTCCTTGCGAGTTGCTTCGTGGCCAGCGACACGCCGTTCGTTGGCTTCAGATTCCTTGGAGGTGGAATTCTGAGCTGCGGTGGTCGACGCTATGGACTGAGCTTTGTTGCCTATGCCGTTGACATCGGAGCCTGGGGGGCCACCCGGAGCAGCCTTGGAATTGGTCGTGTCTTTGCGGCTTTCCGTCGATTGCAGAGTAACGGCCGTCGGATCAATTTTGAGTGTTTCTTGCTGTTCAACCAGGGTGGGATCAATCTCAACACTGACCAGCAACTCTACCGCTCCGTAGCCCTTGAGGATCGAGCCAATTCTTTGGTCGTAATATTGCTCCCATGCCTTTTTGGCAGTTAACATGGGGTGCTCCGTAGCCGCCAGCGGATCGTCGCTCGGATTGAAGATATTGGCATTGCTCAAGTCCAGAACCGAGATGTTTTTTGCTGGCAAACCTGCAAAGTACTTTGACGCATGCTCAGCGATTCTTTGTAGTACCGTGTCCGCAATCGGTTCGTTTAGCGGACCCTGCAATCGAATACTGCAAACCTGTTCCGATTGCCGACCGAAACCAGTCCGTTTTTCATCGTGGCACACCGCGGCAAATTCGATTCCAGGGATGCGCATCAACGTATTAGCCAGTTCGCGCTCTTTGGCAGTATCCATCCGAGCAATGAATTTCTCTGTAGATTCAAATATATTTCCATCCTGCAAGGCGCTATCAATCTCGCTGCCCAATTCTCTTGGTAGTGCCTTGGAACTGGATAGTGCCTTCAAGTATTGATCTTTTTCACCGCGCGGAATCATGATCTGCCGGCCCAGGCGTTTGAAGTCTCTGAGCTGAGCATCACCAAATGCTATTTCGATTCGGTCCAGCTCCGCATTGGTAAATGTATTGCCTCCCAACAGCGATTCGTAGTCGCCGGATGACTCCGTGCTCACGATCCAGCCTAAACTGACGACAATCACTCCCAGCATCAACCCGGCCATAATACGAGCCGAGGGGGTCAGCGAATTGAACAATTCGCTTAATTGTTTTCCGATTTGTGTTAGAGCATTCATTGTTTTGTCAATTCGCTAAGCTGAGTAAACGTTCCAGAGGACGCGCCGTAGTCAAACCAACCATCGCGACATCTAGATGCGAATATTATTGATCTCTTCGTAGGCGGCCATCAGTTTGTTGCGGATCTGGACCAACATACGGAACGACATGTCAGCCTTCTGTACCGCAGTAAAAACTTCCGCTTGATTGACATCTCCGCCAGTCATCAGCTCGTGAATCTGAGAATCTGCGTCTTGTTGCATCGAATTGACTTGCAGCACGCCGTCGGCCAACAGGCCTGCGAATGAGGTTGGCGGAGATTCCGTTTTTTCACTTTGTAATAATCGATTTGAGAGCGGCATCTCCAGTCGCGACATGAAGCCATGGATCGAGTTCACAGGACATTCCTTACTGGTGCCGAAACCGGGGGGCGTCGATTTGGGAGCTAAACTTCAGTTACGCCAGAATCGAAAGCGATTGCCGCGACATGTTTTTGGTGATTTCCATCACGCCAATATTCGCTTCGTAAGATCGAGTTGCTTCGAGAGAATCGACGAATTGCTCATTCAAGTTGATGTTAGGGTAAGCAACATAGCCCTCCCACTTGCCTTCTTTGATTGCCAGTGGATGCTCGGGCTGATAGCGATACAGCGGTTCGCTATCGTCGGTTTCGACCGAGGAGACTTTAACACCCGGCGCACCTCCGGCGGCTACTAAATTTTCATCGGTCTGAAACACGGTGAAGCGGGGTTGGTAGGGTTTGGCGTTGCCTTGCTCATCTTGTAAGGAGGAAATGTTAGCTATGTTGCCGGAAATGGTATTCAACCGAATTCGCTGCGCAACTAGCGCGCTCGTACTAATATCCAGTGAACCAATCATCGCATTCTCCTTGAAAATTCCGAAAAACTCTCAAGTTTGAACACTAGTGATTCTTGGACGCCGTGCAAAGAGCGGTTTTTCTAAGGACGAAGTTTTCGAGGTTTTTCTAATTCCGCGAGTGCTGCACTTGCTTTCCATAAAGCAGCAAAATCAAGAATAGAGCCAGCGAACCTAGCGGTAGAGTAAGCCAATTGCTGAGTCCGAATCCAGCCGGTAGCGTGCCAAACAGGATTGAGACAAGTCCCACTGTTAGCGCATACGGCATCTGCGTCCGCACATGCGCGATGTGCTCGCAACTACTGCTCCGGGAGGAGAGAATGGTAGTATCCGAGATGGGTGAACAGTGATCGCCAAAAATTGCGCCTGCAAGAACGCTGCCTATCGCGGCAACAAGAATAGGATGGCTGGGCGTCGGGGCGCTGCCCAACTGCTGCTGGAGTAGTCCATATACCAGTGGGACGGTTATGGGCATTAGAATTGCCATGGTCCCCCAGCTGGTGCCAGTGGCAAAAGCGATGCCAGAGGCCAAGAGGAACACAATGGTAGGCAACCAACTCGCGGCCAAATTGAGTTGGTCGAGTCGCGACGCAATGAAGTCACCCGTACGCATATACTCGCTACCGGTCAAGTTGCTTAGAGCCCAAGCCAACCACAGAATGATCATGGCGGGGAGCACGTGTAGAAAACCCTCCGTCATTCCTGCTCGGATTTCTTCGCTAGAAAGGCTGCCTTGGAGCCGCCCAAGCACAAGGATGGTTATGAGTCCAGCCAGCGCGCCGTACAACAGTCCGACGTAGCTATTGCCCTGTCCGATGACTTGCCCCCAAGATTGCAGAGTCGGCTCGATGATCTGACCTGCGGAGAGTTCTTGCATGCCAGTCCAAATCAATAGACCAACCACCACGATGACGGTGACTGCAATCGGCACAATAGCGTTGATCGCACGTGGTGTGGGGCCTGCTCCTAACGAAGGCTGGTCATCGACGCCGAGCGGTTCGTCTTGAGCTCGTTGCTCAGCCGCCAGCATTGGGCCGAAATCGCGACACATTAATCCACAAAATAGAACAAATAATAAGGTGTACAAGATATAGAAACGACTAGGAATAGTTTGGACAAAAATGCCAAAGGTATCACTACTGATGTCCACACCGGCATTGGTATAGCCGAGTTGCATAGTGCTAATTTCGGTTGCCACCCAAGTACTTACCAATGCAAGCCCCGAGACGGGAGCGGCCGTACTATCTACTAGGTAGGCGAGCTTTTCTCGGCTGATTTTTAAGCGGTCGGTCAGAGGACGCATCGTCGAACCCAGCAATAAAGTATTGGCGTAGTCATCGATGAAAATGACCATACCAAGCAACCAGGTTAGCACTTGGCCCCCACGCCGCGACCTTGCTAGCGGCATGGTCCAGGCGACAATGCCCTGCATGCCGCCAGCACGGTGGATCAGGGCTACTTGCATTCCCAAAATACTGGTGAATGCAAATACGCGCAGGTGGTCCTCGTTGTTAATCGACTGCCATAGATGCTCTTCGGCGAACGAGCCGAGAGCATTCCTTAGGGTCACCCCAACGTAGCCGATCGTCCACGCTTCAGCGGACGGTTGAAGAATTAAGACTGCAGTTAAAATGCCCAGCAGCAGCGACAACACGACGCGATGCGTGAAGACCGCTAGCGTAATCGTTAGTATTGGCGGAAGCAGGCAGAGCCAACCCAAAGGAAAGGTGTCATCCAAATCTGTCGCTCCCTAATTCATGCGTCCCCCGGGAATTGCCACTTCCCAGCGGCAATACAATTTCCGCCACACACCCGCCTCCAACGCGATTGTAAAGATTAATCTGTCCAGCGTGGAGGTCGACAATGCGTTTTGCCTTCGCCAGCCCCAGGCCCAGGCCGCGGCCTGCTTCGCGACCACTATAGTAGGGATCAAAGCAATGTTCGAGTGCATGTGAGCTTAGTCCACAACCACGGTCTGCCACCCTAATGACCAGACAGCCATCACTCTCGGAGCAGTTCGCATTTGCGTTGTGCCTCGCAACTTCATGGCAACCTGGAACTTCTCCGCGACGCACCAATTCACTGCTAAATGTGACCTCGCCTCCCATCGGCATGGCTTCGATTGCATTGCGGATTAGTGCCCATAGCGCTTCGCGCATGGCCTGTCGATCGCAGGGTAACGAGCACTCGCAGTTCAGTTCCATTCGGAAGCGAACCTCTCTCTGGTCTGCCCAGGGGGTTGCTTGCTTGGCGATCTCGTCAATCAACTCGGCAAAAAGAATGGCCTCCAATTTTATTTGGGGCGGACGAGCCACCAGCATGAGATCTGCCAACATTTCACTGCCGCGCATAGCGTTGGCGAGGATGCTGTCCAAGAGTCGCTTGCGCTCCAGATTGGATTCGCCACTCAAAAGCAGGCCGGCTCGCGTGGCAATGTTGGCCAGAGGGTTGTTCAGCTCATGACTCAATCCGTACGCAAAATGGTAGATGGCTTCCGTCTTCTGACGAAGCAGCTCTGCTGAAAAACTCGTCTCTAAGGCGCTGTGACGCACGATCAGGTTGCAGAGACTCAACAACTGCGGACCGAAGGCGTTGTTCCGCGGACGCGAAGCTGCCAAGTGGTGCGGCAGCCGAGAAGCCAACGCACGCCAGGCCAGTGATTCATTGGTTTCATTGGAGCCGATCGATTGGGGATCGGCTGCCGATGAAATTGACTTACACCATACTCCAAACACTTCGTCCTGGGTAGCAAGTCTACGAAGCGCTTCGACGAAATCATGCGGCGGTTCGCGATCGATGGACAACGAACCGAAACGGATTGCTAAATCTAACAGCGCTCGACAAGTGGTATCCGAAAATGACAGTTCAATTTCGAATACCGGACCAGTCAATGGAACACCCCTAGTGCGCTACCGGTTTGTCGATTTCCAAAAGATCGCAAACGCGATCGATCAATCGATCGACAGTGAACGGTTTCTGTACGAAATCATCCGCTCCGGCCGCTCTCAGGTCACCGACTTTATCCTGTTCGATCATGCCTGAAATGCAAATGATCTTTACGGAATCAAGCGTGCTATCGCTGCGGACACGCTGGCATACCTCGCGACCGTTGATATCCGGTAACATCACATCCAAAACGACAATATCCGGTCTAAACTCCTTGACCTGCATACCTGCATCAAAGCCGTTATTTGCCGTTCGGATTTCAAAGCGTCCATCGCGAGCAAAAGCGTCAGCCATCAATTCGACCAAGTCTTGCTCATCATCGTCGAGTAGCAATTTCTTTTTGCCGTTCTCCAACGCATCCGTGGGAATGCCATTGTCCTTCATAAAGGAGAATAGCTGATCGCGAGGTATTCGGCGAAACCGGCTTCCCGGAACGCGAAAACCCTTCAAACTTCCGTTGTCAAAACAGCGAATGATCGTCTGCTGACTCACCTTGCAGATCTTCGCCGCTTCTCCAGTTGTGAACACAGTTTTAGTTGTCGACATGCCTTCCACCATCCTTCCTGATCGATGGTCATGCTAGTCGCATGCGGTTATGACAGGGAACCTCTCCCTCCTTGGCCGATGCTTTTCAATCTGACATCAGATTAACTAGCCTCTTTTTCTTTTGAGAATCTGAGAAGTAGAACAAACCAAACTGTTCCTGTTCTGCATTCTCCAGCAATTCCCGCTTTCACCAAGCTTGCCAAGCTTAACTGAACTGCCGAATTATAGCGGATGCGCAGGTTGGGTCAATATCGAAAAGAACGACGTAAGGTTCTGTGGAGGAACAACTTACGTTCAATAGAAGGAAACCTCGGATAAAAAATTTTTCCTCGCTTGCGCGGAACGCAAACTGACTCCAGTCCCCTCAGTCACTTGAGGTCACGCGAGTCACCTAAAGTCGTCGCCCGCGCTAGACTACGTGGTCGTCTACGTCAGCGTTCCAAATGTCCTTTTTCAATAACACTTATCGCGGCAGATCGCTGAGCTATCGGAACCGAATTATCAGCGATGAGTCCGGCGCAAGGAACGAGACGTCGACATGCAACTCAATGATCCGCAGCAGCGCGCGTCCCGTTTTCCAAGTGGGCGAGCACCAGAGCGATATCAGCTGGAGTGATACCGCTTATGCGACTGGCTTGATCCAAACTCAACGGCTGAATTTTGGTCAGCTTCTGTTTCGCCTCATTGCGCAGTCCACGGATCCGTTCGTAGTTAAAACTCCTCGGAATGCGTTTTTGAGACATCCGTTGCTGCCGTTCGACCTGAACGTGTTGACGGTTGATATATCCTTCGTAACGAATGTCCCACAGGACTTGGTCTGCTATCTCGCGGGAAAATCGATTCAAATCGGGAATTTGCTGACACACTTCCTCCCAAGTGGCTTCCGAACGACGCAAGTATTTTGTCGCGGTGACATCATCGATGCGAGTTTGATCGAGCAGAGATTTGGCGGCCGCGATCGCAGTTTCTTTTTCTTCTAGTCGGTCTAGTCGCTGATTGTCGACGAGCCCGAGTTTATGTCCGAGCCGCGTTAGTCTTCGATCTGCGTTATCTTGTCGCAACAAAAGCCGATACTCAGCCCGGCTGGTGAACATTCGGTACGGCTCGTCAACTCCACGGGTAACCAGGTCGTCGATGAGTACACCCATGTAGGCGGCGTCTCTGGACAGGACTAGAGCTTCTTTGCCCTGCATTTGCAGGCAGGCATTGGCTCCGGCAAGTAGGCCCTGGCATCCGGCCTCCTCATATCCGGTGGTGCCGTTTATTTGGCCGGCTAAAAAAAGGCCCGAAACGGCTTTGGTTTCTAAACTGGGCAGCAACTGATCTGGCGGGCAGAAATCATATTCGACCGCGTAACCATAGCGCATGATTTCGGCTTTTTCGAGTCCCGGTACAAGCTTCATAATCGCGTCTTGAACATCGCGAGGTAGACTGGTCGAAATACCGTTGACATAGATCTCGGCCGTTTGTCGACCTTCGGGTTCGAGAAACAATTGGTGGCGATCCTTGTCGGAAAAGCGAACGACCTTGTCTTCGATCGATGGGCAGTAACGCGGGCCAGTGGAATTGATTTGGCCGCTGTACATCGGCGCACGATGCAAGTTTGCGCGGATCAGATCATGTACTTTCTCGTTGGTATAAGTGATGTAGCATGGAATCTGGGGTTCCGTTATGGCGGCTGTCAGGAACGAAAAAGGCTGTGGGACCTCATCGCCGGGCTGCAACTCAGTAGCTGCAAAATCGATTGTTTTGGCATTGAGTCGCGGTGGAGTACCGGTCTTGAATCTGGAAAGCTCGATTCCGAGTCGTGTTAGTGCACCGCTAATCCCCTGCGAAGTCCCCTCCCCTGCCCGACCGCCTGCCGTTTGGGCCTCGCCAGTATGCATGATGGCTTGCAGAAAAGTACCCGTGGTGAGCACTACGGCCGGTGCGCGATACCAGGCTCCTCCACGGACAATCACACCGACAATGCGCGCGGCGGAAGGCGATGCATTATCTTGCTTTTCAATCGCGAGGTCCTCGACGATTTCCTGAATCAGACTGATACCTGGATAGTGTTCGATCAGTCGCTTTACTTCCTGTTGGTAACCCTTCTTGTCGGCCTGTGCGCGGGGGCTATGCATGGCTGGCCCTTTGCGGCGGTTTAAAAGTCGAAACTGGATACCAGTACGGTCGATGACTTGTCCCATCAACCCGCCCAACGCGTCGATTTCACGAACAATCTGGCCCTTGGCTACTCCGCCTATAGCCGGATTGCAGCTCATTTGGCCAACCGTATCGAGATTGCCCGTAAGCAATGCAACTCGCGCTCCCAGCCGCGCGGCGGCCGCGGCCGCTTCCGTTCCCGCATGTCCAGCTCCCACTACGACAATGTCGAAGTCATAAACACAGCCGGCTTTCATTACAGATTGGGACATAAAGAACTCTTGGGGGCAAATTGCTTGCAAACTGAAGTGTGGGTTGCTGGCACCTAATCTCGACGGAACCGGCACATTTTAGTTATGCGCTGGTTTCTTCGCGACCGACTTAACTGTTAGGACTGTTCACAATTATTGTCAGTCGACGCCAGTGGAGTTGCCCTAGCCGTGTCAAAGTTTCCAAATCAATCGACTCAGCCGAAGTTTTCGTTATCTAAAGCTGCGATGCGATCGCTGCTCGGATTGTCGTTAGTAGCGGGCAGCTCATGGGGAGCTCAAGCTAGGGCAGAAGAAGACGGCGTTGTGGCTTACATGCAAACTGCGCAATTTAAAATCCCTTTCAATGTGGAAGCACGCACCGAAGAGGCAACCCAGGTGCAATTGTGGGTGTCTGCGGACGGCGGAGAAACGTGGCAGGCGCATGGTAAAGTGGGCTCCGATGCAAAGTTTTTTGAGTTTCGTGCCGCGGCGGAAGGGTACTACTTATTCAAAGTTGTCACCATCGATGCCAGCGGAGCGACATTTCCAGGAACTGGACCAGCGCTGAAAGTGCTCGTAGATACCACGAAGCCACAAGCCGAGATTCGAGCAGACATCAACGCGGATGGTAAGCTGGCGGTGGATGTACGGGTCGTCGATGAATTTTTGGACATCAACTCTGCTTCGCTGAGAATTCGTTCGGATCACGAGACTCAATGGCGAGAACTGCCGTTATCATTTTTACCCAACGGACCACTCTTCGAGGGGCAGGCAACAACGGATCTGGCACCCTGTCGCGAAATTGCCGTTGTATTCACGGTTAAAGACCGCTCCAGCAACGAGGGTGAAGCAACCTTTCATTATTCAGTTCCGAGAACGGCTTCCGCAGACTCGGAAATGACCCTCGCGAGCTCCCGTCAATCAAAAGAAGCAGACACAGCCAAGCCAGCCGCCCCGGTGGCAAAGCCTAGCAATTGGCCAGCGGGAGGGGCAGTCATCCCTGGGGCTACGCGCTGGAGCCCAACGGCAGTGCTGCAACCTCCGCATGCTTCCCAGGCTCCGCTGGGCGTCGCCGCGAGCGTGGCATCTCCTGGGAAGTTTGTGGCACAGAGCACTTTGACTCTGGATGCACCTGCACCGAGTTTTGAAGAGCTGCCATTGCCACCAGCGGATCGTCCAGAACACCCGGTTGCAACCGAAAATCAATCTCTGGCGGACCAACAGGGTTTGGAATTGACCCTGCCAGCGGAATCGGCGGCAATTAATTCGAGGACCGGAAATGCAAGTGTCGAGGATCCGGGGAAAGCGGGACCAGCTTCCGCAGAGTCCGGGATGTCGGCCGCCAACGTCACTGACGCTACGACCGAGTCGTCGACGATAGGCAGGGCATTCCACTGTAAATCTCGGGCTTTTAGCTTGGATTACTCAGTCCAAGCCCTGGGCGGCAGCACTTTGGCCGAAGTGGAATTGTGGGGCACGGAGGATGGTGGCCGCGCCTGGCAAAAGTGGGGCTCCGATCCAGACCGAGTCAGCCCATTCGACGTTCAGGTTGGCAATGATGGCATGTTTGGTTTTCGCATGGTGATCATCGGGGCCAACGGCGTGGTTAGCAATCGCCCGCATGCGGGCGACAGCGCAGATGTTTGGATCAATATCGATACTAATCTACCTACAATCAAGATAACGCGCGCCGTCTACGGCGAAGGGCCTGAGGACGGTTTGTTGGTGATTGACTACAATTGCGAAGACGGTCATTTGGTAGATCGACCCATCGCTATCTTCTTTAGCGAGCGCATCGATGGGCCCTGGACACCGATTGCTAGTGGATTGGCCAACACGGGCATCTACCTTTGGAAGGCAGATCCATCGCTTCCAGACAAGGTTTTCCTGAAAATCGAGGCAGTTGATAAAGCGGGCAACATCGGCGTCCATCGACTGGAATTGCCGATCGATATTCGGGGCCTGGCTCCCAGAGGAGTAATACAGGGATTTCGACCCATTGAGCTGCCCAGCAATTAACTGCTGCCAGGGAATCTGACTGACAGCATGCCCGGTGATGCGGGCTTCAGCCGAGTTGCGTCGGACAAGGGCTACCTTTACCTACCTCACGTGGGCACGGAAACTGAATGGTTCTTTAAACAAATCGCAGGCATAATTCTTCCAACGCGAAGATTGCACGGTCCGTCTGCGAATGAGTGCCTTTGATTTTCAAGTCCAAATCGAGCAGCCAATCCAGTAGTTTTCCTGCGCGTCGCAATCCCATACGCCGCAAACGGGCTTCAGCAAGTTTCGCATCGTTGCCCCAAAAACCACATTGGCTGATTGCTGCCTGAGGACTTAGGGATTGCCCACACCGCTTGGATTGAAGAATCAACTGCGCTGCATTACCAAAGCGACGCAGGCTCCAAGAAATCTGCGGGATGACGGCGGCGGGATGTTCGCCAGCTGCAAATACTTTCTCAAGTTGAAAGAGCGCGTCGGCGATGCGACCGTCGACGATGGCATCGGCAATTTCCCACATAGTCCGCGTGCGCCAACTGCCTACATTGGCACTGATCATCGCTTCCGACAGTTTCCCATTCCTATCTGCATAGAGTGCGAGCTTGGCCAACTCTTGGTGAAGCAAACCGCAGTCTGGGCCAACGGCATCAAGGACTTGCGTCGCTTGAGTAGCAGTGAGTTGGATTTCATGCTTGGCTTTTGCCCAAGCCTGAATCCATTTCTTCAATTCACTCATATTGGGTGTTTTGCTGCGTCCAGCCCCAGTCGGCAAAGAGCAAGCAATACATAGTCCATGATTTTCAGCCAGCTTGAACAGTCGGGTGCCGGATGGAAAGGTGTTCACCTGCAGAGCCAACAGCGAACCTGCGGCTGGACTAGCAAACCATTTTTCCAACTGCGTTCGCGCATCTTTGATCAAGCGATCGGCATTGGTCACAATCGCGACGCGCCGTCCATCGGGTTCGAATAGCGATAGAGTTGCGAGTTCGTCGTGTACGTCGATCCATTGGCATTCCTCTCCATCGAAACTGCGCGACTGATCTGATGAGATGCCTGCCAAGCGGAAGGCTGCCGCTACGGTTTCTTTGCGCAGAAAACCATCGTCGCCAAAAGCCACAACCACTTCCGGCAACTCGGCGGGTAGTTTGTCACCCAGGAGAATTTCGAAGCAATGTGTGCTCATGGGATTTTCTAGTGTCTCCGCAGTGGACGACCGACGGGGCAATTCTACTGTTGAATGCGCATTAAAGCTTTGTCGGTGCGAATCAGTAGATCGTTGCCAATAACTGCGGGTGAGGCCAGCGTGCGCGCATCCAATTTATTCTTGGCGACGACTGTGGGAATGTCTGCAATATCAAGCACAGTGCAGTCTCCTTCTTCACTAAGCAGATACATCAATGAGCCTACCAGCAGCGGGGAAGCGGAGAAATTTCCACCGATGCGTTCTTTCCACAGTTCTTTGCCGGTCAGGGCATCGTAGGCGGCGGCAATACCTTTGTCGCTTACCATGGCCACTTTGCCGTGCATGCCAACCAAGGATGGTGTGTGCGGGATATTTGCTGAAGCGGTCGACCATTTGACATGCGACTCAGTGACATCGCCCTGTCCACTTGGGTCGATGGCTAACAGACTAGGGCGATCGTAACTCGTACTAACAAACACCAGTCCGGATTCGTAAATCGGTCTGGGAATGACCGAATAGCCAGTGTAGCGAACTCGCCAAATCTCTTCGCCTGTGAGCGGGTTGAGACTTTGTACGACATCGGAGCCCGGAATAATCAGCTGCTTGAGACCGTTTTCGTTGTTCAGCACTAGCGGAGTGCAAAACGAGAAGCGTTTGGAAGTTTCAACCTGCCGCTCACGCTGCCAGACAATTTGACCAGTCAATTTGTCGAGTGCCGTAACCTCGCTAATGTCTTTGCCGTCGCGCGAGAAAATTAGTAGACCATCCACGACCACCGGCGAACCACCGTTTCCGTGAACGGGCGGATATCCCAGCGATGCATTGCGCCATAACACTGCCCCTTGGGTAGACACGCAGGCGGTACCTTGATGACCAAAATGAACATATAGATGTGTGCCATCGAAGTAGGGCGTGGGACTGGCATGCGAATTCTTTTGGTGAATCTTGGCAGCAGTTGCGGCCAGTTCTGTAAAGAGAGATATGCGTTCTTTGAGTTGTCCGTTGGATGCATCGAAAGCCAGCAGGCACAAATCCAGATCCTGGGCTTGCGATGTCTCAGCATTTGCCGGTGGATTGGCTACGGGAATGGCTGCCGTCAAGAAAATTGTGTTATCCACGACAATTGGGCTGGACCAACCTTCGCCGGGAACTTCGGTACTCCAGAGAACGTTTTCCGTTGCAGACCATTGTGTTGGGATCGTGTTTGTCACCACTCCATTGCCCGCAGGACCGCGAAACTCATGCCAATCAGCGGCCAAGTGGTTGCCGTGCAATGCCCAGCAAAATATTGCGGCTCTCGGTATGGAAAATAATGAGTGCATGCTGGGACCTTCTCAGAAGCTGAACTTAGTTATTTCGCTTGAATCAGTTCTTTTCCAACCCACGGCTGAAGCGCCTGCGGAACTCGGATAGATCCATCGGCCTGCTGATGGTTTTCCATGACTGCAATAATGGCTCTACTAATGGCATAGGCGGTGCCATTGAGTGTATGCACTAAATGCGTCCCCTTCTCGCCTTTGATTTTGTAACGAATGTTCAAGCGGCGGGCCTGGTAGTCGGTGCAGTTCGATGTGCTGGTAACTTCGCCCCACTCACCTCCGTCACCTCGACCGGGCATCCAAGCTTCCAAGTCGTATTTGCGATATGCAGGCCCGCCGAGATCGCCAGTCGCCGTATCGACAACTCGATAGGGAACCTCCAGAGCGTCAAATAAATCGCATTCAACCTGCCGCAGTTCCTCATGGACCGCATCGCTTTGGTCTGGAAGCGTGAACGCAAACATTTCGATCTTCGTGAACTGGTGCACGCGATACAGCCCCTTTGAAGCACGTCCCGCAGCACCGGCCTCAGTGCGAAAACAGTGACTGATTCCGACGAGTTTGAGCGGAAGATCCTCGGCATCCAGAGTTTGGTCAGCCAGCATACCACCGAGCGTTATTTCAGCTGTGGCCACCAAGTTGAGATCGGTGTTTTCAATCGAATAAATCTGAGTCTCAGGCCCTCGCGGCATGAAACCGATGCCATGCAAGATTTGTGTGTGGGCCACGTCGGGCGTGGCGATTGGGGTAAAGCCGCGGGAAATTAGTTGGTGTACAGCAAACTGCTGAAGCGCTAAATCGAGTAGCACCGCATCGTTACGGAGAAAATAAAATCCAGCCCCCGCAACTCGAGCACCAGACTCGAAGTCGATCATGTCGAGCGCTTTCCCGAGCTCTAGGTGGTCCTTTGGTTTGAAGTCAAATTGGGCGATGGGAGTCTTTCCAAAACTGACCTCGGTGTTCGCGGTGTCATCGACGCCAATCGGAGCTGACGGATGCGTCATGTTAGGGATATGGACTTGTTGTTCATGGACCTGCGTTTCAAGCAGGTCGTGTTCTACTTGAGCAGTATCTTTTTGCTCGCGCAGTTTACGTCCCTGTTCTTTGAGTGCCTCGCGCTCATCGTCGCTTTGGGCTTTACCGATCAACTTGCTCGTCTCGTTGGCTTGACGATTGAGCTCCTGGACCTCGTTTTGCTTGGACCGGCGCTGCAGCTCCAGTTCGACAAGTTTGTCGACGTCAACGCGAGCACCCCGGGCTTCACAGTTTTTTTTAACCGTTGCAACGTTGTCGACAATGTATTTTCGATCGAGCATTTCTGGACTAACTACTTCAGTTGATGTCTAGGAGAGCCTGGCAGCGCCACAATCAGAGGCGATTTTAGGCTATGGATGCCCCGAGCTGTAGGCGGGCCAGGCAGAGATTTTCGAGCATTCAATTCGCCAACCCTCAAGCAAGCTTGGGGTAATGGGAAAGAATCTCAAGTGCCTGTTCATGTACCAAGCCGTTGCTTCCAATCCCGTCGCCACCGAAAACGTGTGGGCTGCCGCGCCAGTCCGTAAATTTTCCACCTGCTTCTTCGACGATAGGCTGAACAGCGGCCAAATCCCATGGATTGGCCACTGGATCGACCATCAATTCGCCACGACCGGTGGCGACGAGCAGGTAACCATAACCGTCGCCCCAGGTGCGGGTAACGTAAGCGGATGCCTCCAATGAATGATAGGCTTGTACGGCTCCACGACGGTCGAACAAATCTATTTGAGACATGACGAACAAACCGTCTTGAAGGCTCTTGGAAGAAACATAGCAGCGTTTGAGCGGGCCGCCTCGCATCGAATGCCAGGCTCCGCACCCTCTAGCCGCAAAGACAATTTCTTCGAGCGCAGGCAGATATATGACGCCGCCCACACAGGTTCTATTATGGACGATACCGACCAGCGTTGAATACAGTGGGACGCCGCTGATGAAACTCTTGGTGCCATCGATCGGATCGACAATCCACTGGTACTCCGATGTTCCAGTTTGCGCCCCAAACTCTTCACCAAGAATGGCATCCTGCGGGAAGCGGTGCAACAACTCGCGACGAATCAACTGTTCAGCGTTTTTGTCAGCGATGGTGACGGGAGAGTCATCCCCCTTGCGCTCGACTTGATAGGAATCCTGCTGAAAGTATTCCAACGTGGAAGCGCCCGCGAGTTGTGCTAAATGGACAGCAGTCTGCAATCTGCCTTCCAATGCGGAACTGAGCGACTCCGGCAGTGCAAGTGGTTTCATGATGTCTTCTTCTGAAGTTGGGCCGTTGGTCAGCCATCATTGAGCAAGCGTGTAGTCAAACCGCACCGTGGCGGAATCGGCTGGAGTATTACGCCATTTTTGCAGGCGTGGTCGCTGGTGTCATCCAAAACGAGTGAATGGCCAGCATGATCGCTCCGCAAACCAACAAACTATCGGCAACATTGAAGTTTGGCCAGACATACACCGAGTTGTACTGGAACAGGATCCAGTCACGGACTCCACTACTCCACTCGGGCATGCTCGCCGGCGGATTCCATAAACCGAGGCGATCGTAGAGATTTCCAGCAATACCCCCTGTTACTCCAGCCAGGGCGACGATGAGCCACCAGCTTTCAATAGCCTTAAACTGGTGGAGCCATATGAAGATAGCAAGTGCCGCGAAGATGCTAAGCCCGGCAAAGAGCAGCCCCCAGCCAGCACCTAGTCCAAAAAGCGCTCCGGGATTTACCGCGGTCTCGATGCCCACGTAAGGCTCGATCAACCAATGTGGCGGCATTTCACCTGGTAGACCTCGCCAGTCAAAAATCCATTGTTTGGTTACCAGGTCAATCGTTGCACCCAGTGTGGCGAGACTGAAAAAAGTCAGCCAACGTAACCACACGGGACTAGCCGTCGCAGCGACGGTTTGTTGGGTCACGTCAGACTTCCAATCGAGTGGCACACTTGACACAGAATGGGGTATCCGGAATTACTTCCAATCGAGCTTTGGGAATGCGACTGCCGCATTCATCGCACGAACCGTACGTTCCATCGCCAATTTTTTCAAGAGCAGCTTCGATACGGTCCAAACGATCGCCATCGGAGGACAACAAATTGAGGGTAAACTCCTGCTCAAAGCTGTGGGTGCCGACTTCGGCAGGATGAATTGGCGCATGATTATCCGCCGCGCCATCCGAACCGCCCAGAGCCTCCTGCGACATCATATTCACATCGCCAATCAAGCGACTTCGAACCGATAGCAGTAATTGCCGAAACTTATCGTTATCCTGGATAGCAGTCGCTGATTTCTTCAATGGACGGGAGGCAGTAGTGGTACTGCCCAGTTTTTTGGCGGTCTTTGCCATAGACGACTTGGGCTCCAAGGGTTTCGGCGAAGTTTTCTTTGGAATCAGCGGCTTGGCAGGTTTTTTATCTGTAGCCGCAATTTTTTTGGCCGGTGCTTTCTTGCTAACTGTCTTGGGGGAGGGTTTCGTGTCAGAGTTCGTCTTTTTTCCAGCGGTCTTGGACGCGATTACTTTGGTCGATTTAGGGCTAGACTTCTTTGACGCCAACTTTGTTTTGGCAAATTTAGGCTGAGACACTTTGGTGTCTGATTCCGACAAACTCTTTGATTTAACAGCTTTTTTTGCAGCCAATGTCGTTTTTGGCGTAGCCTTGGCTAGGGTTTTCTTACCCGCTGCTGCTGCTGGTCGGGCCTTGGGATTCGCTGTCTTGTTTTGGCGTTTCTTGGCACTCAAGGGAATTCATCCAGTCAACTTAGGGGGGGAATCTGCGGGAATGGTAGGCAAAACCGCAAAATGTGTCAAACTGACTTATTCATACTTTAGAAAGAACGCAATGGCGTCATAGCCTGAAATTCGGCTATAACGCTCGATCACGATAATTTCCTATAAACTAATTACTTATTTTGGGGTTCGAGCATGGCCGACACCGAGTTGGCGCGGGGTAGCTCAGGCGCAATCTCCAGCGGTTTAGCCCATCAGCGGTGCATTAATCCACTCTGCGGAGCAACATTTGATGTTGGCCAAGAGCGTACTGCGTGCGACCGCTGCGGCGACCTGCTTGATATAGACTACGATTGGTCGCGGATTCAAGTTCCCGGACAACTTTCCGATTTTGAACAAATGTGGTCGCGCCGTTACGAGCCCATGCGTTTTAGCGGCGTTTGGAGGTTTCATGAGCTGCTGCCGTTCGCGCCGGCAGACAAAGTTGTCACAGTCGGCGAGGGGCAAACTCTCCTGCAGCAGGCTAATGAAGTCGGCAAGTTTGTTGGAATGAAGCCCGGTCAATTGTATTTGCAGTATGAGGGAATGAATCCGTCGGGGTCGTTCAAAGACAACGGAATGTGCGCGGCGTTCAGTCATGCCCGCATGACGGGAGCCAAGCGAGCTGCCTGCGCTTCGACGGGCAACACCAGCGCGTCGTTGGCGATGTACAGCTCCGTAACCAGGCTCATGAAAGCTGTGATTTTCATTGGAAGCGGCAAAATTTCTTATGGAAAGCTCTCGCAGGCTCTCGAGTACGGTGCTCTGACAGTGCAAATTGCCGGCGATTTCGACGACGCGATGATTCGTGTTCGCGAAGTCTCAAAGGATCTTGGCATCTACTTGGTGAATAGCATCAATCCGTTTCGACTCGAAGGTCAGAAAACGGTCATGTTTCGTGTGCTCGAAGCATTGCGCTGGGAGGTACCCGACTGGATTGTTGTGCCAGGTGGAAACCTTGGTAATTCGAGCGCATTCGGAAAAGCGTTCAGCGAATTGAAGCAACTGGGTTTGATCGATCGCGTACCTCGCTTAGCAGTCATCAATGCAGCCGGCGCAGACACACTGTATCAACTCTACGAGCGGCGCAACTTGCGTTGGAACGCCGGCTCTCCCGATATGGCGATTACTTGCCACTACTACGATGACTTGGACGCGCGGAAATCCAAAGCGGATACAATCGCTAGCGCTATCGAAATCAATCGACCTGTCAATCTCAAAAAGTGCCTTCGCGCTTTAGATTTGTGCGATGGCGTGGTGCGTAAAGTCACCGACCAAGAAATATTGGATGCCAAAGCGCAGGTTGGTGCGGGCGGAATCGGTTGCGAACCAGCCAGCGCGGCCAGCGTTGCCGGAGCAAAATTGCTCCGCGAGGAAGGGATTATTGCTCCCTCGGATCGAGTTGTGTGCATCCTCACCGGACATCAGCTAAAGGATCCCACCGCCACGGTGGCCTATCACACTACAGATCAAGATAAGTTCAACGAAGTGCTGGGCAGTAGAGGCGTTAGCCGAGCTTCCTTCGCGAATCGCGCCATTGCCGTGCCAAACGAACTCGACGCAATCATCCGTGCCATCCAGCTGTATGGCTGAGTTGGTTAAGGCACCGTTACATTTCTGGGCGATAGCCACCACCGGGAAGTATGCCAGCCTCAGGGATTCTTTGTGGCGGCTGGCCGCCCGGTCGAATGAAGCTGTCAAGCGCTTGGCCGGGAATCCATACCGGACCGTTTGCCGGAATTTGTGGATTGTTCATTCCCAATGGATCGTCCGAATAAGATCCCGGTGGTTGAGCGGGTAGCGGTTGGAAAGCATCGGGTATGACAGCTGCGATCCCCTGCGAAGATTGCAAACGCAGATTGTCCGCTCGGGCCAAGAGCACATCGCTCGCCAGTGGCTGCTCGGGTACCAGCGTCACGTCGATAATGCGCTCGTCGCGCAGTTCCCAAGGCCACAGTGTTTCCGAGAAAAAATCAAACGGAGGAATTTGATACCAGGGTGGCGTAATTGTCCGAAGGACTTTTTCTGTACGAAAGCCATCGGCTACGACTTCGATTTCTCGGGTACCGTAAAAGGTGAAGGACGATGCTGCGGGAGTCGTACCAATGAGCTGTTTGTCTACGTAGGCACTGGCGCCGGGTGGGTTTGTACGGACCAGCAGGCGCCTGCGTACGCAACCGGTGCTGAACGCTGCAACCGTGAACGCCATCAGAATCGAAATTCTCAGCACATGCGTCAGCTGGGCATTTCGGACAGCAGCGGCCACGTACGAATGCACCTCGATTTCGTTATTGAGCATCAACGCGACTTAGTCCTTATCCCCGCATAGGTATCGATTTCTCATCGGATTGGGTGCGGGTCGCAGCGAGTATAGAAAGCGAGACATTTTGGTCGCTAGGCCAGTTGTCCCCTTTTAGGGTTAGCAGGTTGGCGATCTCGCATTTTTTGGTCGATCAATTCCCGATTTCCGAAGAATTGACTGCTAAAGCAACATTGCAAATCCGAGGATAAGTACAATTGTGAATCATCAATGCTGCTGAGAATTATCTCGGCCAATCCACTACGATCCTTCTCATGCCTGTATTAGCGACTGAACTTGGCAGAGCCGACTCCAAACATCGAACCCAAAGAGCCATGGAAGGAGACCATCCGGTTTGCGGAGGTCTCCGATGTGGGCATGCGCAGAGCGATTAACCAGGATTCGATGACTGCAATGGTTGCAGAGTCGAAGGCGGCCTGGGAGCGACTCGGGCACGTGTTTATTGTCGCGGATGGTATGGGAGCGCATGCGGCTGGTGAGCTGGCTTCGAAATTGGCCGTCGAGCTCATACCGCATCAGTATATCAAGTTGCGCGAAATGGCTCCGGCGATGTCGCTACACAAGTCGATCGTCGAGGCGAATGCCGAAATCTTTCGCCGTGGTCAAGCCAATATCGAGTTTCGCTCGATGGGCACGACCTGCAGTGTGCTCGCTTTGCTACCGGAGGGCGCGGTCGTTGCCCATGTTGGCGACAGTCGCATTTATCAGCTGCGCGGCGAACAACTTTTTCAACTAACCTTCGACCATTCGCTTGTTTGGGAAATGCAGGCGGCAGGAGAGGTCACCGACGAGACTGCGCGGAGCGGTGTAATTCCGAAAAACGTAATTACGCGCTCGCTGGGGCCCAATCCGCATGTTCAAGTCGATTTGGAGGGACCATTTCCAATTCGAAAAGGCG
>JBGSTP010000165.1:0-18930 GCA_041736515.1 Pirellulaceae bacterium | reverse complement strand
TCAGCTCAAAAGCAATTGTGGCAGTTTGTTGATTGATGACTTTGGACGACAACGCGTCGCACCATCAGAGCTATTGAACCGATGGATTGTCCCGCTTGAAAACAAAATCGATTTTCTTACCTTGCCGACAGGAAAGAAAATCAGCGTACCCTTCGAGCAGATCGTGCTGTTCTCAACCAACCTGCAGCCCTACGACTTGGTCGACGAAGCGTTTCTACGCCGCGTGCCCTTCAAGATCGAAATTCGCGATCCCAGTCCCGGGGAGTTTGTCAGCCTGTTTGAGAAAGCTTGCGCTTCGATGGGTTTTCCCTGGCGACCGGAAGTAATAAACCAGCTCCTGGACGTCGTATTCCGCGCGGGCAACCGCCCGTTACGTCGTTGCTACCCGCGAGACCTTCTCAGTCAGGTGAAGGCCTATTGCACATATCGTGGTGAGCCGTTGGATATTCGAATCGACTACCTACAACATGCCTGCCGCAATTACTTTGGCAACTTGGGAACCCCTGGTGTCAAGATTGCCGCTGCTGCGCCGCAGCGACAAAGCGTTCCACAGTCGCCGCAAACTCAGGCGATTCAGGGCACGGTCACTGGTCCGATGCGAACGCAGCCAACACTCAACCCAACGATTCATCCTACAGTTGAGAAAACATCTTCGATTGGTCCTGGTGGTGCATCGGAACCATTCCTGCCAACACAGCAAATTGCTGCGCCCTAAACGCCTCGCCCTAGAGAAACAACAACATGTCACTGCGCGCACCAACCAAAGCCGGAATGGAACCCATCCCAGGGTACACGTTGCGCAAGCGACTGGGCGCGGGTGGATACGGCGAGGTCTGGTTGGCAGATGCACCCGGCGGTCTACAGAAAGCCATTAAACTAATCTTTGGCACAGTCGATCAATCACACGCATCCAGCGAACTACGAAGTCTGCAGAGAATCCGTCAGGTTTACCATCCCTTTCTGTTGTCGATCGAGCGAGTAGAGATTGTCGACAATCAGGTAGTGATCGTGACTGAGCTGGCCGAAAGTAGCCTGCTTGATCGCTTTGAACAATGTCGGCGCAGAGGCGCCCAAGGTATCGGCCGCTCCCAGCTATTGGACTTCATGAAGGATGCGGCAGACGCATTGGATTTTCTGTCGCAAAAGCATGCGTTACAGCACCTCGACATCAAGCCAGGCAACTTATTGATCATTGCGGATCGCATCAAAGTTGGTGACTTTGGATTGATCAAAGATCTGCACGATCAAAATCAATCGCTCGTCAGTGGGCTTACACCAACCTACTCCGCACCAGAGATTTTTGACGGTCGTCCGGACTATCGCAGCGATCAGTATTCGCTGGCAATCGTCTACATGGAAATGCTGACCGGCCGCGTTCCATTTTCGGGAAAAACTACCGGCGAACTGGCACGTCAGCATCTCACGCAGTCGCCCGAATTGGATTCGCTTCCGCCTGCAGATCGAGCCGTTGTTGGTCGGGCACTCGCGAAGAATCCGCTCGATCGCTATGCAACATGCAGAATCTTTGTCGAACAACTTTTGAAGACTCGCAGTGCGGTATTACCGGTTCAGCCCGCCAGTAATCATGCAAGTGCCACCGAGAACAGTGTCGAACCAATCTCCACTGCGGATGACCGAAAGACGTCAACGGCATCGGCGCTCAGCGATCGGCAAACACTTCATAGCGCGCTGGACACCAGTGGACTGGCCAACCACTGGACGAACTCACGGGCAATGTTCGTTGGGCTGGGAGGCATCGGATGTCAAGCACTGCTGCAATTGAGGCATATTGCCAGCAGCGACTGCGATAATCGACTCGACTGGGATGATCACGCCTGGGCAGCCATTGATACGGACCCAAAATCGCTCGACGCAGTTACGGCAGAAGAACTGGATTGCCATGTGGCATCAAAAGATGCATTTGAGTTGCGGATCTTCACTCCGAGCGCTTATAGAGACGCTGCGCCCGAATTGTTTGTACCCCTGTCGCGTAGATGGCTTTACAATATTCCTCGCTCCCTTAGAACGGAAGGCGTGCGACCGCTGGCTATACTCTCCTTCTTGCACCACTACGAAGGTCTTCGCGCTCGCATCGCATCGCAACTTGCTGCTTTGATTCAGCAGCACATCGCCGATGAGGATAACTCGGAACCGCTGAGAATCTATGTATTCTCTTCGATGCATGGTGGTACCGGTAGCGCTCTGCTGGCTGAAATGGGATTTTTGATTCGCCGCATATTGAATGAAAAGAGTTTTAGCGATTACCGCCTATGCGCGCTAATGTCCGCTGCAACTACTACACACAACCATTCCGCCAACCTGTACTCTGCGGCAGGGCTAGCAACACTATCTGAGCTTTCCTATTTGATGGACGAGAATAACGAAGTTGCGTCCATTCATTACTCCGATAACGTGCATTCCGTGTCAAATGTCAAGCCCTTCGATTGGGTTACATTGATCGACGGCGGTATGCATGGAGTCAGTGCCGACATTGAGCGAACAAGCCGCGAAATGGCGAATGTTGCATGGCTCGACTCACAATCCATGCTTGGTGCAGCACTCAACGATACACGACTATCCTGTCGCGCGGAACAGAACGGCTGGGTTTACGCTACCACCTCTGCCCCGATCAACATAACCGCAAACGTTAATGCGACCACACTCGCGCGTTGGTGCTGCGAACAAACTCTTAGCCATGTCCTGCCATTCATGGTAGGGCCGAAGGGATCGGGAACAAATTTCACCAGGCCCCCCAGTAGCTCAAACCGTGCCATGGCGACTGCCTCTGGTGATTTTCCACTAACCACTCAGGCTTGTAGCGACTTTTCGGCAAGACTGTTGAATGAAATGGCGATTGGTGACCCGAACATTTTATCCACCGAGAGCACTCGCGCAATGCTCTTCGACATTTGGACAAGCCGCCTATCAGATTCGCAAGAGGTGCTGAATGCGCAGCTCGCCCATGATTTGATGATCTGGAAAAACCTCTTCGGGCGAATCATCAAGACCAAGGTCTATAACTGGAGACAAGTCGAACACATCCAGCTAAAAACCATCGAGGCGATCGTCGACTACAGCGAAGGCGCATCAGCGGAGCTTGCTCAGCAACTAAGCTCAGGAGTCGGCAAACATCGACTTGCAACTTCAGCTGCAGCAGTAGCGCAGTATCTAAAACTACTTAGCGAGCAATGCCTGCTGTTTCTTCAAGTCTTTCAGCGAGAAGGCCGCCAGCTGTCCAAAAAAATTGCCAGTTGGTGTGAATCGATCAAAGCGGAAAAATCACTAAACGAAAGTGCATTCGACGCCAGCATATCCGGATTATCTCCCAATCTGCAATCTCTGGCTAACCGAGTCAATGCGGTTCTCGAATCGACTGTTCATAACATTCTTGCAGACAGCGTAGGGTTCACGGCCGGCGAAAAAGACGTGGCCGGGCACTCCGGTGGATCAATTCCAGCAAACTTCAATCTTACCTACATGCTGTCCATCGCGAGCGAGTTGGTTGTCAAGCTGTCAAATGAAATGGGAATCACAGATGAAGACTTCTCGCAACCCAGCGAGAACTCAGATCCAACTGTGTCGTTCAAGCAAATCGAAAGCTTATCCTCGGTGCTGACGCAGTGCGGTGGCAGGGCTCACCGTTTTGTCGTGCTACCATCCGAACAGGAGCAAATTGCCGTCTCCTTGCTAGAGAAGGCAAAACTGTCGAGCACAACTAGCCTACTTCGCTGTCGCCGAAGCCAGAGGGCATTCATTTTACTGGAAGCTGAGAATCTCAAACTGCAGCAGTTATGCAGTAGCCTTTGGCGTCCATGCCCGCAAACGCTGCACCTGGCAGAGCGTCTGCGGACTCGAATCGATGTGGAATGGAAGCCAGCATCAATGTTATTGGAGGTGAATCTCGCCGATCATGATATCAGTAACGAGGCCCTCGCACTGCCTGATTCCATCACACCGCTAGTCGGTAACCAACTAACGCCCAATCCAACCGCCTGACCGTGACCTTGCATTATCCGAAACGCTGCTCTAAATGCAGGCTGCTCTCTTCAACGGCAGACAGGTAAAGCAATTCCGAATGACCGCATTTCTTTTCGCGGCAAAAATTGCTCACTTGTCGCATCACGTCGCGGCGACTGATTTGCCCGACGAGCTTGCTGTGATGCAACACTGGCAGACGGCGAGTCGCTTGGTCTAAGAATGTCTGACAAATCGTTAGTAAGTCCGTTTCTGGAGTGATTGTTGGTGGCTCCCGATCTACGAATGGCATGAGCCCAGCATCGGGTAGATTCTCATAGGCCGCATTGACGATTACCTGCATGCTCGACTTCTCCGAGAAAATACCGAGAAAATCTCCAACCGAATCGACAACAGGCGCACCTGAGATCCGCTTCCGCAACAGCACATCAATTGCGGAGAAGACATCCAAGTCGGGCGATAATGTCACCAGGTTTCGAACCATCATGTCGCGAGCCAGAATTGCAGCCGTGGTCATGGACGAATCTCCGTAGGGTTACTCGGACGAATGCCGGTGTTAAGCTTGGCACCAAGAAATGTACTCAGTCAATCAAGCTACCCATCTCGCCTCTCGTTTACAAACAGATTCCCACAATTGCAGTCGGGAGTTTGTGAAACGTTGACTCTGCCCGGCCTGCTGCGTTCTGGGAAGCCAATGAGCTGCATTCTCCATCAAAGTCAGTCTGGCTGCCCAGATAAGTCTTCAAGTAGGCCGCTCACAATACTCAGCAACTTCGGACCAACAGCTAGCCCGACGTCTACGACCTCCGCGTGAGTGGTAGTTTGTGGAATATCAGTTGATGCAACATTGGTAATGACAGAGAATGCTAGCACTCGCATCGACAATTCCTGGGCGGCGAGTACTTCTGGAAGCGTGCTCATTCCAACTGCATCAGCGCCGGCCCAACGAAACATGCGGTACTCGCTTCGGGTTTCGTAGGTTGGGCCAAGCGTAGCCAAATAACACCCCTGATGCAGTGTGATGTTCTCACGCCGTGCCAGCTCCTTGGCCCGAGTCAACAAATTCCAATCATAGGGCGGCGTGCGCCGCGGTGCGATTTGAGTCGGCTGGCAATCTGATTCAAATTGTCCACGTGGCCAGAGGAAATCAAGATGGCTATCGAGGACCATCAAGTCTCCAGTTTGAAAGCGCGGATTCAGCCCTCCGGCGGCGTTTGTCGTTATGAGAATATCGGCGCCCAGCGCACGCGCACAACGCACGGGAAAGCTGGCTTGGCAATTGCTGATGCCTTCGTATCGGTGAGCCCGACCCTGGAGCAAGACAACTGGTAGGCCGGCCAAATAGCCACAAATCACGGTGCCAGCATGACCAACAGCAGAAGTAGTGCTGAAGTAGGGGATCGACGAATAGGGTATACACGACGCATGCTGTACGTGCTCGGCTAATCTTCCCAAGCCGCTGCCAAGTACAATTGCTACGGCAGGCTGCCACAAACGCTGTGCCTGAATGTAAGCTGTGGCTTCAGCAATACGACACTGAAGATCTGCGTTACCTATCGTGTCGTCTCCTCAGGTATTGTCCAATCACCGAGACAATGGTCTAGGACTTCCAATTGCTGAGTACGCCCATAACCAGTGCTCGCAGTCGCGGCTCCGCTTCGTTGGCTGTGGCAATAATCTTCGGCACGTCGGCCGGTTGCAACGCATCGGGTAAACACATGTCTGTAACAACTGAGAAGCCAACCGTCCTCAATCCACAATGCACTGCCACGATTACCTCAGGCACTGTCGACATGCCTACAACGTCAGCGCCAATGGCACGTAAAAAACGATACTCGGCTCGCGTCTCGAGATTCGGGCCCGCCACTGCCACAAATACGCCTTTATGCGCTACGATATTCTCTTTTCTCGCGATGGCCAGAGCTTGTTCAACCAGCGGTAAGTCGTAGGGCTCGCACATGTCTGGGAATCTGGGGCCCAAACGATCATCATTGATACCGATCAATGGATTGTCACCCATCAGATTTATGTGGTCTTCGATCACCACAATATCGCCATCTTTGAAGTATGGATTCATGCCACCTGCTGCGTTACTAACGATCAGCAACTGTGCGCCCATGGCCTTCATCACGCGTACCGGTGAAGTAATTTGCTTTAGCGGATAGCCTTCATACATATGAAAACGGCCTTCCATGGCCATGATGGGCAACCCGCAAAGGTTGCCACACACCAACCGTCCACGGTGGCTGGTCGCAGTGGATTTGGGGAAATGTGGAATCGACTCGTACTCAATCGAAGCCTCGACTTCGATCTGTTCAACCAGCGGCCCTAAGCCCGTGCCAAGAATAATTCCCGCCTGCGGCGTCCTGTTCCATTGAGACTTGATGAAGGCACAAGCATCTTGAATTTGGTTGAAAAGTTCTAGCATTGATGTCGTCGCGAGAAACAGTATCTTAAGCAATCCAACGGACAGTTCTGCGTCGCGTTTGAGTCGTGCTCCCGCATTAAAGCATGGACACGCAGCTTGCACAACACGTAGTAGTGCGACATTTTTCCAAAATTGATCTTCCACTATTCAGAGAAGTCTTTTAAGGCGCTTTTATAAATGCAACGTAGAAGAATTGGTGCAAGTGGAATTTCGGTTACCGATATTTGTATGGGCACAATGACGTTTGGAAGTCAATGCGATTTGTCGACCTCACATGAAATTATGGATGTTGCTTTCGACAGTGGCATTGATTTTCTCGACGCTGCCGAAATGTACCCCGTACCCCCAGCAGTGGAGACGTTTGGCCGCACGGAAGAAATTGTCGGCAAGTGGCTGAAGAGTCGACCACGCGATCATGTTATTGTTGCAACCAAGATCACAGGGCCAGGTCATGGTTGGTTTTCGCCGCCGGTCCGCGGCGGCCGAACAGCGCTTGATGCTCTGCAAATACGCGCGGCAATCGATGATAGCTTGCGCAGATTGCAAACAGACTACATCGATCTATATCAGACCCATTGGCCCGATCACCACATGCGTTATGAAGACACATTGGCTGCACTGCAGCGAGCGATGGAGCAGGGCAAAATACGGGCCATCGGTTGCAGCAACGAAACCTGCTGGGGATTGATGAAGAGCTTGTGGGCCGCCGATTCAAATAAAACAGCCCGCTTTGATTCAGTCCAGAA
Organism: Pirellulaceae bacterium; assembly: GCA_041736515.1. GTDB lineage: Bacteria > Planctomycetota > Planctomycetia > Pirellulales > Pirellulaceae > Aureliella. Next base: position 11,781 of record JBGSTP010000165.1, on the reverse strand, counting down.
TAACTTTAGTCTCATCAATCGCCGCTGTGAAAGCGAGTTAGCCCAAGTCTGCCGCAGAGAACAAGTGAGTTTGCTGCCCTATTCTCCTCTCGGGGGAGGCGTCCTGACCGGAAAATACAATTCTCAACTGCCTCCCGGCGCCCGCTTCACCGCTTACTTGCAAACCGGCGGACCACGTCAAAAGATCATGGCCGAGCGGTTCGTCAACGACCGTACACTCGAAGCCGCTCGACGACTGGCGACCATTGCGGAAGATATCGGCCTCTCATTAACCGCAATGTCGCTTGCATGGAGTCGTCAGCACGACTTCGTCGCATCAACGATTGTCGGAGCGACAACCGTTACGCAGCTTCGCGAGTCGCTCTCTGCCATTGACTTGGTCTTGGATCAGGAGACCCTTGACCGAATTGACGAGATCGACGTCGAGATCCCCTGCCCCCTACGCGAAGACGGACTCCGCCGACTGTAACTAGTTGAATTAGTTATTAGTTGAATCAGTTGCGCGAGACCTGCGCGGTCAACTTGGTACGACGCGCCTGTTCGATGGCCACCTTCAAGACGTTGTCGCCGGTCGACTTGTCAATTCCGGGCAGGTCGCCCGCTGCCGATTGGATGGCTGACTTTGCCACAAACTGCGCTGGCGATGACTTGCTAACCGCTATGTTGGGCTGAACGCCTTGTTCGCTAATCGCTCTGCCGCTCGGCGAATAGAACTTCGAAACGGTGAGCCGAATTCCACTAGACAGGGCTTTTGTATGAAACAGGCCTTGAACGCTACCCTTGCCATAAGTTGTCTCGCCGACCAATATGCCTCGGTTGTTGTCGCGTATCGCACCAGCCAATATCTCGCTCGCACTCGCGCTTTGATCGTCGATCATTAGAACCAGCGGCACTTGCCAAGTTCCGTTGCGAGTCGCAGTGTAGTTTTGATTTTCAATCCCATTTTTTCCACGCGTGCTAACGATGCGTCCGTCGGCGATGAACCGATCCGCCACAGCAATGGCTGCGTCCAACCAGCCACCCGGATTTCCTCGAACATCGATGATCAGACTTTGCATGCCCTCTCGATGAAGCTTCCATAAGGCTTCGTCGAGCTCCGTGGCTGTAGTTTTTTGAAAGCTGTTGATTTTCAAATAGGCAACCCCTGCTGCAGGCTCAACTAACTTCACCGCTTCGATGCTCGGAACCTCGACGCGTCGTCGCGGTACTACCAGTTCCAGTTGAGCGTTATTTGCTTTTCTTACCAACAAACGTACACGGCTGCCCTCCGGTCCACGCAATAGGTCAGCCGCTCGTTCAGCTCCCGCTTCCACACAATCGATTGAGCCAATCTCGGTTATTAAGTCTCCAGGCTCCAGGCCAGCCTCGAGCGCTGGCCCACCTGGAATTACATTGAGAACCCTCAGTGGAGCTTCATGCGGTTGCAACGCAATTCCTAAGCCCACAAAATTGCCCTCGATTTGCGACTCGACTTCATTCAGTTCGCCCGAAGACAAGAACGAAGAATAAGGATCAAGCAGACACACCGCACCAAAGACAAATTGCATCACAGTTGCAGTCGGAGCGATATTTAGATTTTTCTTCGCAACCTGAGCAGCATTGGACACGACCGCGCGGGCTTCAAAGCGATTGTTCACCGGCTGAGTCAATGTTACGCGATGAATCGAAGTGCGAAATCGTTCGATGTCATCATACGACTGCCCTCGCAATTGACGCGATAGGAAGTCGGGCTCCGTTAATGCAACTTCCAAATAGGCGGTCCCACTACGAATGATTTCACTCATCTTCAGCGGCTCGACGTAGCTCATCTCTAAGCGTGCCAAAACTTCGGAGTACAAATCTAATGCCTCGGTTTCCGAAATGCTCCCGATCATGTCGCTGATTGCAGTATCGGTCGAACGGCGAAGTACATCGTAGTGCAGTCTGGAGATCAACAACCGTCGCTTCAAATCCGCATCGTTGGGGAATTTCCTCACCGCCAGTTCATAATGCTGAACAGCCTTGATCCATTCACGCGACTTTTCGAACTCGTACCCTTCTGTTAGGAGCTGAGCAGGCTCGCTGGCAGAAGTCTGGGTTGCAGGTATTGTTTGAGCGCGGGCGCTGTAGGAATTCGCGAGGCAGGCACAGAAAACAAAAGCAACAAAAGAACGGGAGGCGGAGTTCATTGGCTTTCTTCCGAGGAGTCGACTTCATGGCAACATGGAAAAGCAAACTCCCCCTCATTCGTTGCGGCGACTGCTTTCGCTGCTAATCTGAGGGAAACGAGTTGCAAGTGGGCAACCACTTCCTCGCACTTTTCGCCAGCAAGCTGCATTGCTTCAAAGCTCGCATTTCTGCTGCCGAAACGTGCTTCCATCCATGCACGAAGTTGACCCGTGGAACTATAGGTCGCAGCTCGCTATTGGTCAAAAAAACCATCGCATTTTTTTGTCCGTACAAATGCCCTAATCGCTAAGGTCCAATGCTCGATGTACGGTCATAGCGTTTGTTTGGATTGGCAAGCTCAGCTTGCCAAGTCAGGCGTTTTAAATTGCGCACAGACAAAGAAACCAGCCGTCTGGTATACCAGCACTCCGGCATCCGGCTGGTTTTCGTTGGCTGCACTACTTTGGCTGCAAGTACTCTTGCTTGGTTGGCTACTGGTTTTTGCCGAGCAAAAAAATTATGCCATCAAGCAATTATAATTGCGGCTGTCCCCTGCTCTGTGAGGTATCTGCACCTTTTCCAGCCATAGTAGATTTAGCTTACAATCATCAAACTAGCTAACGAAAACGCTGACTTGAAACCTCGACTCTCACCCCGCAGAATTTTCAATATGGCCAAGCAAAAACTCGCACATCCCTTCAGCTGGTCGACCATCTGTCTGATCCTCGCGCCAGCGACGATGCTTTCCCAGCTTTCGGCTCAAGACGCAAGCACGACGGCTTCGATTACCTGGGTGAATACAGCCGGAGCTAAAACCTTGCCGACGGGGGTCGAGCATCATACGTTTTTCAGTGCTTCGGCCCAACAGGATGTTGGCTATTGTATTTATCTGCCGCCGAATTATGGCCACAGCCAGGATCGATATCCTGTCATCTACAATTTGCATGGTAATGGCGGCAATGAGTTTCATAGTTTTGAAGATGTTCAGTTGCTGCATACGGGAATAATAGATAGACGTGTTCCCCCAATGATAGTTGTGCTCCCCAACGGTGGGAAAAGCACTTTCTACAAGGATTCGTTCGATGGCAAGTTTCCGATCGAAACCATGCTAATTCGCGAACTAATTCCGCACGTTGATAGTAACTACCGCACGATTGCTGCTCGACACGGTCGTTGTATTGAAGGATTCTCCATGGGAGGTCGCGGAGCCACTCGACTTGCAATGAAGTATCCGCAGATGTTTTGCTCGCTATTCTGCCAGGCGGGGAACGTTCCGCGAACGCTTGCCAGCTACGACCCCAGCAAGCTGACCGAATACCCCAATAACTATCTAGGGCCAGATCGCGAGAACTTTGTCGATAATGACGCGTTCGAGCTTCTCAAAAAGAATCGTGATGCGGTTTCTAAGCTCAGGATTCAGATCCTGTGCGGAACGCGCGATGATGAGCATATCGCTACGATTCGCGATTTTCATCAAGCACTTTTGGATGCAAAAGTCGATCACACCTATATTGAACTCGAGGGCTTTGGTCACCAGCGAACGAAGATTATCGAACACATGCGCAAGACTTGGTTCGACTATCACGTCGAGTCGCTACGGTTGGCTAGCAAACTCGAGTCCAATGGATGAAACATTAGCCTTACTTATTATGAATGGCATTTAATTTGATGAATCATTCTCGCAGCTACGATTGTGTAGTCATTGGGGCAGGACACAACGGACTGGTGACGGCCGCCTACTTGGCTCGTGCCGGCAAAAAGGTCTGTGTGCTCGAACGCCGCAGTGTAATCGGTGGCTGTAGCGTAACAGAAGAATTGTGGCCAGGTTACAAAATTTCAACTGCATCGTACGTATTGAGTTTGATGCTCCCCGAGATTATCGAGGACTTGCAGCTGAAGCAAAATGGGTTGCGGATCCTGCCTAGGAATCCATCGTCGTTTACTCCAGTACGCGATGGGCGTCACTTGCTACTGGGGCCAGACAAAGCCTTCAATCAGCAACAAATCTCCAAGTTCAGCCAACGCGACGCAGCCGCATATCCCGAGTATGAGAGACTCCTCGAATGCGTAGCCGAGCAGCTTGAGCCAATCTTGTCAAAAACAGCTCCAGATCTTCTGCCGCTGCCAAATAGCTGGAGGAAGCGTTCCTTGTCCAAGAGGGTTGCTGATGCGCGCACGGGGTATCAGCTCTATAATCGCTTCGCGACCTTGGGCGAGAAAATTCCAGAAGCTATTGAATTGCTCACCGGTGCAGCCCGCCCCATTCTCGAACGCTGGTTCGAATCCGATGTCTTGCGCGCAACTTTGGCGACTGACGCTGTCATAGGAGCGTTCGCTTCGATATCTGCTCCAGGAACTGCATACGTCCTTTTGCATCACGTTATGGGCACAGCCGGAGGTGCCCGAGGTGTCTGGGGATATGTTCAGGGTGGAATGGGAGAATTGGCACAGTCGATCTGGCGGGTCTGCGAGCAGCTGGGAGTTGAACTGGTTCGCGAGTGTGAAATAGCGAGCATTGATACGGCCAAAGATCAAGTCGTTTCAGTTACGGATACGTCCGGACGGTCTTTTTCCGGCAAAGTAATTGCTTCAAGCGTTGATGCCAACCTGACGTTTAATCGGTTCCTGCCCAAGGAGTCATTGCCACCGCAGTTCTTGAGGGCAGTCAACAACATCGATTATGCAAGTGCCACTACTAAGATCAACTTCGCGCTGTCGGAGCTGCCTGACTTTCGGGCGTTGCCCGGTACACAATGCGCGCCTCATCATCGGGGTACGATTCACATCTGCGACAGTATCGAGTGGCTCGAACGAGCCTACGATGACGCAAAATATGGCCGACCAAGTAATCAGCCAATACTGGAGATTACGATTCCTAGCAGTCTGGATGACACAATCGCACCGGCTGGCAAGCATGTGATGAACATGTTTGTCCAGTACACTCCCTACCATCTTGCGGGCGGTAAGCAGTGGGATGATATCAAGGAAAGTTTCGCGGACCGATGTGTGGATCTGCTGGTGGAGTTTGCGCCAAACATGCGCCGAGCGATAGAGCATCGACAGATTCTGAGCCCCGTGGATTTGGAGCGGACTTATGGTTTGACTGGGGGGAATATCTTTCAAGGGGCGATGAACTTGAATCAGCTGTTCAGTTTTCGCCCGGTTGCGGGCTGGTCAGACCATCGCACACCGTTGAAGGGGCTATATCTGTGCGGCGCCGCTTCGCACCCTGGCGGTGGCGTCATTGGTGCCTGCGGACGCAACGCCGCCCGCGCGATCCTGGCAGATCGATTATGTTAGGAACAATGGCACGAAGCCGCTACGTAAAGTTGCAGCCAACGGGAATGGCACCTGGTGGCGGAATTTAACAGCGCTGCGACGTAGCCGCTGTGCGAGATCCCGGCAGGCAGCTAGAAAAAGGTGGGATTCGAGGAATCCAGCGAGGACTGATAAAACAATTAATGCGGTGCCGCAGTTTAGACGAAGATTCCAATTCACGAGCCCTCGTTGCGTTTGCGCGAAAAATATCGCGCGCGACCACGGGTTTTGCGATCAATTGAAGCTGCCATTCCGTTGGATTGGAGGCCAGGTGTCGAGTCCTGTCGCCCGGCATTGCTACGGGGTAAACGGATTCTGATCCATGAAGAATATGAGACTATTGATTTAGTTCGGTTGAAAGCCCAGAGTACCCTGCTCGAGAGCTGATTGGTGAAGCGAGTCTTTCGAGCGATAGAAGTCAATTAGTCGTAAAAGCCCGTACCCCCGTTGCCGCAACCGCCAATATTCGACAGAATAGGACACGTCATTGCGGCGCAAGCACCCATAGCTCAACTGGATAGAGCATCGGTCTACGGAACCGAAGGTTAGAGGTTCGAATCCTCTTGGGTGTACTAGACTTACGACGACGACCAAAATTGGTGGCACGGAATTCTGGCACGGAATTTTTCGCTTCCCGATTTTTGTCACGGTGGTGGCCAAGTCGCGGCCCCCCGGTTAAAGTCAAGTCTCGCGGTGTTCCCACTGCACGATCATTGGCAAAAACCAGTGATCTGGGAATCCGGCAGGTCGCCTTCGGTGACCTAGCACCTCTCTCTGCTTGCTCGTGTGGTTTCCATCCCCGTGAGTGAGAGGTGCTTATCATGGCCCGTACCCCAACCCCCTGGTTTCGAAAATCTCGCAACTGCTGGTTTGTCATGCTCAATGGCAAACAGCTCAATCTTGGCCCTGATAAGAAAAAGGCCTTCGAAGAGTTTTATCGTTTGATGCTGGACTGCAAGGAAACGCGAGTCCATAAAACGACCGCAGCCTTTGCCACCCTGGCCGACCGATTCCTGGAATGGGTGCACCGGAAGCGATCTCCGGAAACCTATGAATGGTATCGCTACCGCCTGGAGCGGTTTGTGCGCAAATTCCCAGACATGGTGGCCGATGAAGTCCGCCCGCACCATGTGGAAGCCTGGGTCGACGATTACGACTTTTCGGTGACATCGAGACGGAACTATATGCGGGTGGTGAACCGCTGATAAGCGAATGCCTGCCCATCGTTCTCCATGAACTCCCTGATTGTGCTCAACACACGCTCAATGAAACGGCTGTCATCAGTGATGCCAGCACCGTACATGACGCACGAGTAAAGTGACTTCGTGTTGCTCATGAGGATGTATTGGCTGCGATCAGCCGTGAAGAGATGGCACGACCAGTCGGCATACGGATTCCCCACCCACGGCAGTGGAGCGGCTAACGTTGTTACATTATTTGTAACTCGCAACCCGCAAATTTTGCCGTGTAGGCTGGAGTTCATGTGAAAAGGCAATTCGAAAAATCGCCGCCGCAGGAAATTTGCAAGTCTTCGCAGTGTTTCAAGGATTGGCGTCGGTACGATTACACGTTTTGCCAGTAAAGCGTCGAGTCCTAGTCAACGTTGAGCCACTCAGGGACTGAAGCACGCTTACATGTTTTCCGCACCCCGCTTTTCAAAAAGACTTGCCGATGGTTTCGCCGGATTCACTCCCGTTTCGTTCCGCTGAAGAGAAGACCGCACTGCTGTTGGAACTCATGGCCGACCCAAACACGCCTTGGACCGTGTCGGAAGTTCACTGCCGAATTGAGACGTGGTCTGGGCCAGATAATCTCGCTACGATCCTTCTGCCGCATCCGGAGTCAAGTGATTACGGAATCGTGCGGCTCGCCCTGAACGTCTTTGAATTCCACGCAGAGTCTTCTACCGAGCATACTCTGGGGAATCACGTCAATGACTTTGTGAGAATGCTCCAGCACGAAGACCGACTGGTTCGCCAAGCGGCTGTTAACTTGCTGGCAGACTTGAGTGTTGCAGATGACAATGTGATCGATGCGTTGTAGCAGGTGATCTCGAACGACGACGAGCCTTACCTTGCGATGGAAGCGATGATTGCGACTCTCAAGCTGAAGCCGCAAGAGGTTGACAACTTCATGCCGCTTCTGATCCGAGCACTTTACCAAGACGACAAAATGATCAAGGGACTGGTACTGGACTGTGTGGACTTGCTCGAAAAAGGTGCGGAGGAGTTGCTGCCCCATTTACTCAAGCTTCTGGACGAGATCGACAACCATGCTGCAATCGCAATTCTGAAGATCACTGGCGATGACAGCTATGCTCGTCGAGTCGTTGAAAAATGGCGAATGGAAGAAGAGCTAGATGAACCAAAATCTCTTCAACAGGCAGCCGATGAACTAGAGGATGAGATTGAACGAATAATTACGAAGCGTCCGCTTGAGATTCCATCCTTTGTCTTCTACCGCCATTGATCCAAAGATGCTAACAGTGCCGCCAACGGATGATCAGGATTTCCTTGGTGCCACAGCACGTACGTATTGGATTGGCAGGATGTCTGAAGAAACGCCAAGTTGGACTGCCGCATGGTATGGCCAATATGGATCACGCAACATTTCTCTGGCAAGTACGACAATATCCGTGTGCTGATCTCTGATAGCCTCGTCCGCTTGTTTTGGCTCAGTAATCATCCAACCTGCTGCGGTTGGGACTCCTGTTTCTTTGCGAATGCGGCTCGTAATCGGAATCATGAATCCTGGTCCCCAGGGCACTTGAGAAATATCTGGTGTCACAAACCCGTGGCTTACATCCAAGAGATCAAGCCCTGCACTTTTCAAGCGATCAACCAATTCGATAGACTCCTCAATCGTTACACCTCCGTCGATCCAATCAGTAACGGAAAGTCGAGCCGTTAGCGGTAATCTCTCAGGCCAGACACTGCGGACGGCTGATAAAGTCTCAAGGATAAATCGAATTCGGTTTTCGAAGCTGCCGCCGTACTCATCTGTTCGCTTGTTGGCTAGTGGAGAATAGAATTCGTGAGCAAGATAGCCATGAGCGAAGTGAAGCTCCAGCCACTCGAAACCAGCCGCCAAGGCTCTTTGTGCCGCAGCAACAAACGCATCTTGGATACGCTGGATATCTTCAAGCGTCATTGCCTTTGGAGTTTTGGGGAGTGTTCCACCAAACGGAATGGCTGAAGGTGCAATGGTATCCCAGCCGACTGCTCCCGTTTCTATGTGATTGTCACCTTCCCAAGGTTTGTTTGCACTCGCCTTGCGACCCGCATGAGCAATTTGAATCCCAGGGACCGCTCCAAACTGCTTAACGAATCGGGCGATGCGAGCAAACGGCTCCACATGTGCGTCAAGGTAGATTCCACTATCGGCAGGACTGATCCGACCCTCCGGTGATACGGCGGTCGCTTCAACGATCACCAAACCCGCACCACCTACTGCACGGGAGCCGAGATGGACGAAGTGCCAATCATTTGGAAATCCATCTTCAGATGAATATTGGCACATCGGCGAAACGCCGATGCGATTTTTCAAAACAACATCCTTCAACCGAAATTCTTCAAACAAACTTGCCATTGTCTTCTTTCTGAGTTTTCTACGTTAAACAGGTCTTCGCTCTTCATCGACTTTTGAAGGTCTTTACGCATCCATTCGTGTATCTGTGACTACGTCACGTTCACTTGTTCTGCTTAATGCAAACTCTTGTCCCCATCGTTCAAGCTCTGCCATCAATGGCTTTAGCGTTCTGCCAAGCTCTGTAAGTGAGTATTCAACCTTGGGAGGATTGTCGGGAATCACGTGCCGACTGACGATGCCCGTTTCCTCAAGATCGCTTAGTTGAATGCTTAGCACTCGATGCGTTACACCATTTAGCCGACGTTGAAGTTCATTAAACCTCAACGTGCCCGACATCAACAATGCGATGATCATCGTCTTCCATTTACCGCCGATCAAATCTAACGCAGCTTCCACGGGGCATTCAGTGTATTCACATTGGCGTTTTATTGGCATTGCAAGTCCTCGGTATCAGAACTGATACCTTCTACCAGAAAAGTGCGTTCTTGTTTGGAATCGACTTGGAAAGCACAATTCCACCGTCCTTCAGATTTCAGAGACCATTGTACGGTGTGAGGAGCATGTGGTGGAAATTGCAACAAACGTTTATCGATTCGAAACTGGTCCTTTCAATTGGTACGTCGTGCGTGAGGGGAGGGAATTGACGCTGGTTGATGCTGGCTTTCCAGGGCACTATGAAGTTCTGGTTAACGGACTCTCCTCAATTGGACAATCCGTTGCGGATGTCAAGTGCGTACTATTGACTCACGCTCATGCGGATCACATGGGCTTTGCAGAGCGAGTTCGACGAGAAGCGAACTGTCCAGTATTCGTCCACTCAAAGGACAAAGTTGCTGCGGGAAGAAGTCTGCAACTACCGTGGTTCGGCTTGCTATCGAATGTTTGGCGTCCGTTCGTTGCATCCATCTTGACACATGCAACGTTTAATAGCGTATTCATCGCACCACGAATCCAAGTCCTTCAGGCAATCGACGGGGGTGATCAACTTGACGTACCAGGAAGCCCAAGAGTTATTCACGTTCCTGGGCATACGCCAGGAGAAGTTGCTTACTACTTTCCCAAATCGAACGTCACTATCACTGGCGATTCAATCGTCACATTGAATCTGTTCACTGGAGAGTGCGGTGGTCCTCAGTTGCCGCATCGGTTATTGAACGCCGATGACAAACGGTCTCGAAGTTCACTCGACAAGCTGACAGACTTAGGTCAGACCACAATCCTCCCTGGTCACGGACTACTTTGGCATGGAAACTTGGAAGAAGCCATCGCATCTGCACGTAAGGCTGAGCCCGAAAATTTGTAATCAAATGCCAATTCGCAAATATTGGTAGCGAACCCAGTACAATCACAGACTGTCTTCTCAAACATCAAGGTTCAAAGGTAATTGAGGCATACAATATGGCATATTTGGGTTGGTTGTTCGTTGGGCTATTGTTGGGCTTGGGTCTGGCGTACTTTCGTTCCAACTTGATCAATTGGATGAACCCAAACGCTGACGGAGTTCAAGATGGTTCGCCTCAGTTGGTAGCACCGCTCCTAAAGTCTCATTTCATGCCGACCTCTACTGCCGAAATCACGATAACCGAACGGAGATTTCCATTTCGGATGCGTGCCGATCTTCAACGAACAATTGAAAGATTTTTTGATGGCGAGATTGCCGTCAAGCACTTCTTCGGCGTTCGAAATGAATACTCTCATAGTGCTCCGACATTGACTGATTGCATCTTGGAAAGCAGGAACAATCCGACTTGCTCAATTCCACCTGAGTATGAAGAACTCGACATTGGCGAAGAACATCCGCTCCGAGTTCTCAAGAATGGACTGTGGCTACTCGAGTCAGGAAGCGTTCGATTCGCCGTTATGCTTAGCCCCTATGGTCGTTACGGACAAATATCAGGAATGCAATTTCAAGTTGGTGTTCCAGTTTCGTTTGAAGGAAATCAGATTGCACAGCGGTTCTTCAAGCAACTTGAAGATGCAGTTGCACGAGGAGAATCGTATCGAGGGAAAATTCTGTCGCTGGAGCAGGCGGAACATTCCTATTCGGGAGAGTCAAACGGAATCACCGTCCACAAGCTGCGTGATGTTTGTCGGGAAGACGTGATCCTACCCGCCGAAACGTTGACGCTGCTCGAACGAAACGTCGTTCACTTCGCCCGCAATCGGGCACGGCTTTCGCAACTTGGCATGTCTAAAAAGAAAGGCATCCTGTTCTATGGACCGCCAGGAACGGGAAAGACTCATACGATCCATCATTTAGCAGGATCACTCGATGGGCACACAACCATTTTGATTTCGGCGGAGCAAGTCGGATTGCTCGGCGAATATATGACGCTTGCCCGTCTTCTGCAACCGAGCATGGGTGGCATGGAGGAGGGTGATCTAATTGCTCGTGACCGGACTAGTATGGAGAGCGTTTGTGAAGAGGTACTTCTAAACAAGTTGCTAAACTAAATGGACGGCTTGAAGGAGGACGCGGAAATTTTCTTCGTGCTCACAACCAATCGCCCTGAAGCACTAGAGGCCGCGTTGGCATCTCGACCAGGACGAGTCGATCAAGCAATCGAGTTCCCGCTCCCCGACGCTGAGGTCGTGCAGTTTTGAAGTTGGCGGTGCTCTGATGCTAGCAAAAAATGACCTTCGTGTGACTTGGTATTTCGCACAGAATGTGCGTTCTATCAATTCCATCAGCCACACGGAGGTCGACATGAGCTTAACGGAAGTTGA
>JBGSTP010000157.1:0-47998 GCA_041736515.1 Pirellulaceae bacterium | reverse complement strand
ATAACTAATGCCTGCATAATAGCCATGTCGCAGTTGTCGCACGGACTCTGTGTCTAATCGTTGCCCAGATTTTAAATTGAAGCCACGTAGAATTTCGCGGCCATCGTGCAGCGCCAATTCTGGGACATCCGCAGGTGGGTTAGGGTTGTCTGGCAGCGAAACTAGATCATGATCTATCATGTCCCAGTATTTCTTGGGAGCATTAAATGGCGCATGCGGTTTCCAGAATCCGATCGCTAAAAAGAAAGGCTGCTGATTTGTCCGAAGCCGGTGCAATGCTTGTTGCCCCAGTCTGGCGATTCGCCCATCGAAGTACGCTTCGTCAGGCACATCGCGCATCTCGGTGCGCGGCGTTTTCGACAGGTTAGGAGGCAATTGGCCAGCGACCTCCGGAGTGTCATTGCCATGCGAGTTGTAATGCATGACTTCGGGTACGCTCCAGGACTGTGCGTCGCCACGAAAGCTATCCTGCCGCCAATTGTGAAAAATCTTTCCGATACATTCTGTGTGATAGCCGTTCTGCTTGAACCATTGAGGCAACGTGATTGCGTCAGGAGTCGTTTCGCGGAAATGCGTTGGCAAATCCCAAACGCGGAGCTTATCGGGTCGCAAACCCGTCAACAAGGATGCCCGCGACGGATTGCAAACGGCTTGTGCACAGTAGGCGTTGGAGAACAGCGTTGAACGTGCCGCCAGTTGATCGATGTGGGGACTGCGAACGGTCTTTTGGCCATAGCAACCTAAATCGCAGCGCAGATCATCGACTGCAATGAACAGGACATTGGGATGGTTGCCCCACAGATAAGTCGCAGGTGTGAGAACCAACAACCAGCAAAACATAACCATGCACAACATTCTAGCGCCGCGATAACTGCTCAGAAGAAATGGATTCATGCTCGGCCTCAGTGGCGAAAAATGGTGGGGGCGAATCGAGGGGGCAAGCTACGCGTGAGCTTGATGCGAAAAGTAGTTTGTGAGAATATGATAGGCAAACTGGAGGCTTGCAAGTGAAATTGCGGTCAACTTGCCATCATCCGTGAAGATAATAAGTGGTCGCCGATTGGCTACTGGCTGACGTCGTCCGCAGTTCTTTTCTTTTTTTCACGCACCTTAAACTAACTCGATTCTGGTAATCCGATGCACGTTTTGATCATTGGGGCGGCTGGCATGCTGGGTCAGAAGCTGCTGAAGCGGCTGTTGTCGACCGGGGAACTCAATTCGCGTGCGATAACTCAAGTTACGCTGTTCGACGTCATTCCTGCTCCAACGATTGAATCCAGCGTTTTGAACGTGGACATTCGGGTAGGAGATCTGGCGACGGTCGGTGCGGCGGAGCAGTTGATCGCCCTGCGGCCGGATATCATTTTTCACTTGGCGGCCATTGTTTCTGGCGAGGCTGAGCAGGATTTCGAGAAGGGCTATCGCATTAATATGGATGGGACTCGTCTCTTGCTCGAAGCCATTCGCTTGTCAGGGACGACACCACAACTGATCTTCACCAGCTCGATCGCTGTCTTCGGAGCGCCGCTACCCGAGCCGATTCCAGACTCGCATCATCAAACGCCGTTGACTTCCTACGGAACACAGAAAGCAATTTGTGAGCTGCTCATCTCTGACTACTCGCGTAAAGGCTATCTGCACGGCGTATCGTTGCGATTGCCTACGATTTGCGTGCGACCTGGCAAGCCGAACAAAGCGGCATCCGGGTTTTTCTCTGGAATCATTCGGGAGCCACTCAATGGCGAAACGGCAGTCTTGCCCGTGGGTGAAGATGTGTTGCATTGGCATGCATCGCCTCGAGCGGCTGTCGATTTCCTACTGCATGCAACTTTGCTGACCGCGGATCAACTGGGAGCTCATCGGGCCTTGGTACTGCCGGGAGTTGCTGTAACGGTAGGCGAGCAGATTGCCGCATTAACACGCGTTGCGGGGGCGCATGTCAGCGCGAGAATTGAAAGGAAGCCTGATGCGTTTGTGCAGGCGATTGTTTCGGGATGGCCCAAATGCTTTGCTGCAGAACGCGCCAAAAAACTGGGATTCCGTGCCGAAAAAGATTTCGATGAAATCATTCGCGTCCACATCGAAGATGAGCTCGGTGGGGTAATTCCTTGAGACGGGTTTCAACCGCAGCAAACCGAGGCTGGCTAAATCCCCATCCTCGATAGCAGATCTGCGATCCGTCCAATGGTCTGCACCAGCACAGGATGCGTTTCGCTAAAGCTCAGAGAATGCTCATGCATTCGTTGCGCGATGCTGTGCGAATTCACATCGGCTTTATCGAGCGTGTCTTCAATCTCAGTCACCGCGTTGCGCAGCATGGCAATTTGTTCTGCGTCTAGATCGACGGTGGAATTCAATTGCTGGCGCAATTCGGTCAGAGTTTCTTCTAGGGATTGACGCATAAATCGGTGTCCGTGGCATACTGTGCATTGAATCTTGCTAGCCCGTGTTGGATAGCAAATTCAATCATACCAAATAACTGTAGTTGCACAGTCATAGCGTGGGCTAGGCAGGCTGTAGGTGGCTCAATGGAACATAGTATTTTCTGTATCTGTGCCCATCGTCGTAAAGTTGTCCTGAGGCATCGGCGACCAAAACCGTGGCGCGGCGAGTAATGCGATTGACCGTGCCGAAAACCCTGGCACCTTCGTGTAGAAACAGGACGCGCGAGCCAACACGGATATTGAATTTTCTCGCGGCTCGCTCCTGCTGCGTTATCAAATCGTGCTTGTGTTCCGTGTGTCCGAACAAGCGGCTGGCTATCGATTGAAAGCGGGGAGCCGAGCAGCAGCTGTCGCTCCAAACAAGCATTTCTACCAAGTGAATGATTTCATGTTCCAAGATGCGTTGCATGGCCTGCAATCGATTGGTACACAGCACGCCGGTGACACGTATTGGCCGATGAAGATCGCCAAACGTCTGGAACAGCAGCGGCGCCGAAAGAACGATTTCATAGCGCGAATTCTGCAAGCCCGTCTTGCGATTGAAGTGCGTCGTGCGGACGGTCTTTCCTCCCGTGCTGGTCATGCGTTTGGACCAACGAAAATGCATCCCATGGTGTCGAGCGATGGCCAGGCAATTGCTTTCAAAAAAAATCCGATCGTATAATTCGGCCATGTATTGCAAATCGGACACGCTCGCCACAGAAAAATTCGGCGACTTCATGACTCGAGAATTGCTCACGACAGCATGCCCAATTTCATAGCAGCGCTTGCGTCGTTCGGATTCCTCCCAAGTTTTTCGACTGACCAAATCTTGCAGCGCGGAGGTGCGTTGCCGCAAATCAAGAATATCCAGTTTCGGTGGTTGCCCGGGGCGCTGCACGGCAGCCGATGCTTTCAAAGGAGCGTTTCCTGTCCGTGAAATCCGTGTTGGCGAGTTGCCAAAAATGCTTGCCATAACTTCTCCAAGTTGGCGCTCGAGTTACCGGTAAACTTCGCTGTGTTCAATTTGCAATTAGATTAGTACGAAAAGGTGCATGCACGAAAGTGCGAGAGTTTGCCAACCACTGCATTCTAAATGCGAAGTAACTTGGAAAGCTAGTCGTTGAGTGAAAATGCAGGCACGGGTTAGGCAGCGCGCCGCGAGAAATGTCCGAAAATGCTTGACATGCTGCTGTGAATGCAGTAGCAAAAACATCATTGGCAAAGTTTGGAATTCGTAGCTAGCTCAAAGCATGACCGCAGAACGTTTTTCAGCGCTCTCGCGGGCCGCTTGGAGTAAAGTCAAACTGCGATAGACGTCTTCCAGGTCGCCCATCTTACGCACCAGACTAGTGACCGCGCGATGGAACTGAGTTAACAATTGTTGCCCAACCGCCAGTTCGGATTCGAGCGATTCCTGATGGCGTCCAGCTTCATCGAACCAAATCAAGCTGTTGGGCAGATCGACAAAGGCCAGTCCGTTCTCGCAGCAGACTTGGACCGCCGCTGGTGGACGAAAAGCGATGGCTTCGTGCCAAGCGGTAGGGATGTACGCACCGCAACTAATCTGCGCAATCGTGGAACTCGGCGGCGCACCGTCGATCGACAAATCGAGGCTCAGCGACTGGTAATCCGCTTGGGCAGCCCCAGTTGCAAAGGAACCTTCGATTTTGCTGGTGCGGTGGAAAACGCTCTGAATCGAGCGTGCTCCGCGACCGACAATGAAACAACACCAATCGATCAACTCCATCAACTCTCGGTCCGCTCGCGCGGCTAACGTGCGTCGATTGCGATGCAGGTCCTGTTGCGCGGCAGTCAGGCGGCGATGGCAAAACAGAATCTGTGGCGGACCCAAGCGGGTAGCGATGAGCTCCTTCAATCGCAGTGAGGCCGGAGCGTAGCGCCGCGGGAATTCGGCCATGAAGGCTACGCCCGATTCGTCCACCAGCTTCTTTAGTTGCGCAGCGCGTTGTGGGTCAAAATCGACTTCGCTTCCGCAATAGATAGCTTTGCCGTATTCGCAGGCGGCGACCAACGGACCGATTCCATACCAATCGCTTTCGAGCATCATGATGGCATCGATACCTTCGCTGCTAATCATCTCGCGAAAGCCGTCGAAACGCTTCGCATTGAAGTCGCGGGCGACCGTATCGGAAAACGCCGCCACAGAGCTATAGACTCCGCGCACATCAAAGCGATCTTGCAGCATCCGCAGCGCAGGAAAGTGGCGATGTTGCCAGTCGGATGAGAGACCAATTAACCCCAGCCTTAGCCTCATGGTGTACCCAAGACAGCGAAAATCAGGCCGCACCAACCCCCCACGGAGGCTGTTTTGAGGCCGTGACAAGAATCATTTTACCCGGAAATTAGGAATGATTCCTAGCTGTTTCGGCATCCACCAATTTTGTGCAGGCATAAAAAGCCAAACAAAAACCCTGAATGTTCGACAACTTGTCGCAGAATCGCGCGGGGTTGCTCAGAGTCTAAGGCTAGCATTCCGATGAATAAGTCTGTTGACGGCTGGTTGTCAGCTCGGCTCACTTGCGTATACTCGCTTCCAACTTTTACCGTTAGACGCAACGCAATCGCTACAGCTTTTGCGGTTTTCCCAAACACCTTGATCTCCTCGCGTAACTTTGAGTGGGAAGTCTAACTTGGAATACCCGTTGGCGCGCTGGCATTTGGAGTTGTTAGACCAGACGCCACCACGATTGATCCGGTTCAAACGGCCTCGTGGGCCGGAAACTAGGAATCGGGTTAGACCGTTGGCGTGTAGCGATCCATAGAATCAGGTCACTTCGAATTGCTGACGGGTGTCCACCGCACTGTCTTTTCAAGAAGGATGACACGTATGGTACATGTGGCACTGGCGTTTTTGATGGCAGTTACAGCCGGAGAAAACAAAGCTCTCGATTATGAAACAGCTCTGGCTGCTTCGCAAAAGGAGAATAAACCGCTTGTAGTTCTAATTGGCGCGCCTTGGTGCGCATCCTGCCAAGTTATGAAGCGTGAAACGATCGAGCCTATGCTGAAAGCGGGCAAGTTGGAAAATGTCGTCGTTACATTCATTAACAAAGATGAGCGCCCAGAATTGGCTCAACAGTTGATGAACGGTGAAACTTTGCCGCAAATCGTCGTGTTTGCCAAGCAAAGTGGTGGTTGGAAGCGTTTTAGCTTAACCGGAATGCAAAGCCAAAATCGAATGGCGGAACTGCTGGGCAAAGCCACCACAACAGTTCGCTAGCAGTCGTAATGCTAAAATTTTGATAAAGTAGATGTCCACACGGGCGGTATCCGTATCGCCTGATACAAACCCCAGAAAACCAAGAAACGGTCGATATCACCAGCGCGGATCGACCGTGTCTTGTTTTCCATCTGAATTCTGCCATGCGCCGCTCAGGCGCAACTTCAAGTAACCAGCGCGGGCTGGTATTATGGGCAGCTTCTTAGAAAATCCAGCTTCGATTCGCGCCTCAGAGCGAGATATTGAAACGCGGTTTCGCAATTATTTTAGCGCCTATTGCTAGCCATATCTCTGTAACGTCAGTTTTGTAACTCCAGTGCAGATTGTCCGGCAAAGTGAGCCGCGACAGCAATCTCAAACCTCAGCCTTAAGCAAGCCATGGAATTTTCAGAACCATTTCAGCACCTGATTCGCCAGCAGGAACCGCTGGCACCCTATACCTGGCTGCAAATTGGCGGATCGGCGCGCTACTTTGCGGAGCCCAACTCAGTCGAAGAACTAGTTGGCTTGTTGGCGGAAGCGAAGCGGGCCTCGCTGCCAATTCGCATTTTGGGCAGCGGGTCGAATCTACTGGTGCGAGAAAGCGAGGTAGAGGGCCTGGTCCTAAGCTTGGCGACTGCGGAACTCTCTAAAATTGATTTGCGGGGAGAGCATGTGATCGCCCGCGGCGGCGCTAAACTCAATCATGTCATTTCTGCTGCTGTAGGGGCAGGCCTGGCCGGATTAGAGCACTTAGCCGGCATTCCCGGTACCGTTGGCGGCGCAGTTGTTTCCAATGCGGGCGTAACGAATGACGATATTGGCAGCCATGTGCTGCGCGTCACTGTGGTGGACCGCAATGGAAGACTGGTGGAGCTGCAACGTGAGAGTTTGCAGTTTGGTTTTCGTCGAAGTAATTTGGAGGACTTGGTGATTGTCGAAGTGGAGTTCCAGTTGGAAAAAACGGACAGCGTCGAGTTAACGCGTCGGATGCAGTCCAATTGGATCGTCAAACGCACCAAGCAACCTCAGTCCGGTTCGCGTACCATCCAAGCCTTCCTGGAGCCCGATGGCATATCTCTGGCCGATGCATTAGAAGCAGCAGGCATGCGCGATATTGCCAATGGCGAGGTCGTTTTCTCTGCGCAACATCCCGGTTTCGTAACCGTAGCAGGTTCCGCGACTAGCCAACAAGTGCTAGCATTAGTCGAGCAGGTCGCTAAAGCGGTTGAGATTCGAACGGGAATCCAGTTGCAGTCGCCTCTCAAAATCTGGTAAGTCTAACGCTGGAGACTTACCGCAGTTCTGGAGCAATCCGGCTGCACTTACAAGGCAGCCAACGGCGGAGCCGCAGCACTTGGCAGTTATGGATAAAGCGGATAATCAAAACCTGCGAAACAGGCTGGTCGCGCTCCTGCAGCACCTTCCAGGGGGCGGGCTGCTGGTGGCTGTTATCCTGCTGGTCGTGCTGGGCTATTTCGGCTGGACCTATTACGCTGCCGAGCATCTCGATCGGGCACTCTACTCGCTGCGTTACGAGAATCTGGCGATTACACCTCAGCCGCCCTGGATTAAGAGCAACATTGCCGAAGCGGTCTATGAGAGTTGCAAATTAGATCGTGTCATTTTGCTTGAGCCACGCGCCACGGCGACTATTGCGCAGGCCTTTGAGACCAACAAATGGGTCAAAGCCACCTCGCGCGTCTCGAAAGCGGTCGGCGGTAAAGTGAGGGTAGAGCTTATATACCGTCGCCCGGTAGCGATGATATATTGCGAGAGTGAAGTTCGCGAGCTTCCTAGCGACGCGCCACGCATCAAGAAGGGTTTTTTTCCTATTGATGAGGATGGCACCATGCTGCCGACCGAAGATTTTGGCGAAAAGGATCCATGGAATTACTTCATGATTTTTGCGGAGGACGCGCGTCCGGGCGGTGAGATCGGCATGCCTTACGGCGATGTGCGCATTACGGAGGCGATTGAACTGTGCGGGGTACTGGAACCGCATCGTGTCTCGTTTGACCTACAATTCATCACGGTGAATCACGATGGTCTAGGGGCTGGCCCGAGTCCTTGGATACTGACCATCGCCACGCGAGATCGAAGTCGGGAAATTATTTGGGGACACGCTCCCGGAATAACCGACAGCGGCGAATTGCCCACAGAGGAAAAGTTGAATCGCATGCTTGCGTGGCTCAAGGAAAACGCCACTCCTGGGGCAAGCGCGGAGGTAAAAACAATCGATCTGCGACAGTCACGCCAGGGTGTACCGGTATCATCGCGCATCGGCCGGAACTAAATGGCGACTATTCCGACAATTCGTGACCAGGCCGCGGCCGAATCAAGAGCACCAGCGCTACCGACAACAGGCACACCATCGCAAAGACGCCAAAGATCAAGAACATGGGCACTTGTTTATCCCGCATCGCGCCAAACCCCCAGTCTGCATAGCCACCGCAACTGATGCTTACTAAATTCATGATTCCGTAGCCGGTCGCTCGGTATTTGGGGGCTACTATTTGGCAAAGAATCGGCATGTTGTTGCAATCGAAAAATCCCCAACCGATGCCGAATAGCACCAAAGCGAAGATGGCCATTGGAAACGACTGTTTGCTAGTAGCGTAACCGACACAGATTAAGGCGGGAATGATTAGCCCCATCCCCAAGGCGCTGACATAGATCCGCCCACGTAGATTATGCCGCATCCAGCGATCGGCCAGCCATCCGCCGCCGATGGCAGCCAAGATGGCGGCCGCTTGCCAATAAATGGTGGCCGAAACCCCGGCCAATCCTTGCCCGATGCTAAAACTGTCCTTGAGAATCGAAGGCATCCAGTCGCGTACGACCCAACCGGCCAGGGCGGGCAGCGTAAAGTAGGCCACGAGCAAAAGAAACGAACTATTGAGCACCAGCACCCTTAGCGAGTTAAGCACAGTGGGCTTGGTTTCTTCGCGATTTGCAACAGACTGCACGGGAACATCGCGGAGAAAAATGAGCAGCGGAATGGCGTACACAATGCCCACGATGCCTACGACCTTGAATGCGAGTTGCCAGCCGATGCTGGGGGAATCGGCCGCATAGCCTGAAAAGCCGCCCAATATGACTCCAAAATAGATCCCCATCTGATGCAAACCAACCGCTCGCGACCGCGTGGTACCTGTGTGGTAGTCGGCGATCAAGGCGAGCGCCGCCGGTATATAGAAGGCTTCACTCACACCCATTAGAGTGCGCGTCCACAGTAGACCGTCGTAGGTTGTTACCTGGCCGGTCAAGAATGTGATTAGCGACCAGGCGAACAGGCTGGAGCAAATCGTTAGGCGGCGGCTATAGCGATCGGCAAGATAGCCACCAATGGGACTGAGAAACGCGTAGACCCATTTAAATTGCCCCAACATTCGCCCCCAATTGGCTTCCGTATCGATCGTTGGCACATCCAACATCACCGAGGCCTTCATCGCCGCGATCATCTGACGATCCAAATAATTCAGCATGGCCACAGGAAACAGTAGAGCTACGACAAGCCAAGCCATCGTGCCCCACGTACCTGCGGGGCTAATTCGTGCGTTAGTCATGAGTGTGCTCCGCCGTTTGTTGTTGCTGACTACGGGATCGAAGTCGGACATTCTAGGGCGATCGCCGAACCTGTTGTATGGGATGATGGTCCCTAAGGCTGTTCTGCGGCAAGTTTTTTCGTTTAGTGCAACCAGATGACGTAGCCTAGTTGGAAAGCGCTGGAGGCTCATCCACTTAAGATGACAAGCTGGTAGCTTATCCCACTTGATATGA
Organism: Pirellulaceae bacterium; assembly: GCA_041736515.1. Taxonomy (GTDB): domain Bacteria; phylum Planctomycetota; class Planctomycetia; order Pirellulales; family Pirellulaceae; genus Aureliella. Next base: position 38,569 of record JBGSTP010000157.1, on the reverse strand, counting down.
CAAGCTGGTAGCTTATACCACGCAGGTGTCGATTTCGGCTAAACTCTCTGAAACGCCCTACCCAAGTCTTAGCGACACCCCAAAACGACCGTTCAAGGCTGACACTAGTGAACGGCTAGAAAATAGATTTGCTCAACCCCAGAATTCTTGATAATCAACAAGGCTGATTTCATTGACGGATAGCGACGCTCTCGAACCTCTGCACGATCTGCCACCACTGCCATCTGAGCAGATCCTGATCGATGCGCTGCCCAAGTGGGCCGGTGCACGAGCCTTAGTCATCTCGCCCGGACGAGCTCAACTGGCCGACCATTTGGCAACTCAGCATGCTATGCAGCATGTGGCCGCTTGGTTTTGGGATTTCCACGATGCAACAGAGGCGAATCTGGTGTGTATCGACCAAGTAGAAGTGCAGTGTGGGCCGGACTTGCCTGAAGCGGAGCTCGATCTGGTAGCCATGCCTGTGCTAAAACGCGGTGAAGCGGAGCTAACACGCGAGCTCCTGCAGCAGGCCCACGAACGCTTGGTCTTAGGTGGCCATTTAGCGGTGAGCGTAGACAACCCAACAGATCAGTGGTTGCACGAGCAAATGCAGGAGCTGTTCGAGAAAGTAACTTGTCAACGCGATGGGGGCGGCAGCGTGTATTGGGCCAAGAAGACGAAGCCCTTAAAAAAGTTGCGAGACTTTGGCTGCCAATTCGTTTTTCGAGACGAGGCTGAGCGACTGATCCAAGTCCTAACGCGTCCCAGTGTCTTTTCGCATCGACGTCTGGATCCCGGCGCGCGGCAGTTGATGCTAGCAGCAGAGATCGGGCCCGCGGACAATGTATTGGAGATGGGGTGTGGCGCGGGGGCGGTTAGCTTTGCCGCGGCGTTTCAAACGACGGGAACGGTTTTCTCCGTCGATGCAAATTCTCGAGCCGTGGAGTGTACCGAGCGCGGTGCGGAGCTAAACCAGCTCAAAAATGTAACAGCCATTCTAAACGCCGATGGCGTACTGGAACTGCCAACTCCGGTCGATATTGCGCTTGCTAACCCGCCCTACTTTGGAGACGATCGCATCGCGCAGCACTTCGTCGATACTGCGGTGGAGTCCTTGCGTCCTGGTGGCGCGCTGTTGGTCGTGACTAAGAAACCGAGCTGGTACGAAGCCTACTTTGAAAAGCTTTTAGACGACGTAGCCATCTTGGAGGCATCGCGGTACTTCATCGCCTGTGGCCGCAAAGGTTAGAGCAGCTCGCGGTCAATAGGCGTTTTCCTGCTTGAAAACCACAAATACGGTGCGAAACAGAATCTTTACATCGAGCCAAAGCGACCACTGTTGGATATAGCGGTGATCGAACTCAACACGTTTCTGCATTTTATCCAACGTCTCTGTCTCGCCACGGCAACCTTCAACTTGTGCCAGCCCTGTTATTCCCGGTTTGACCTTATGCCGCAGCATATAGCCGCGGATGAGTTTGCGATAATGTTCGTTGTGTGCGGAGGCATGAGGGCGTGGACCTACCAAGGACATCGAACCTTCAATCACGTTGAATAGCTGAGGTAGCTCGTCCAAGGAAGTCTTGCGCAGAATTGCTCCTATTCGGGTGATCCGAGAATCACCCTTGGTTGCTTGGGCTACGTGGGGGCCGTTGTCGCAGGTTCTCATGGAGCGAAATTTCCAAACCCAAATTTCGCGACCGTCCAGGCCATAACGCCTCTGTCGGAAAAAAATAGGGCCAGGTGACGACACTTTCACCAGTATCGCGCAGATCAACATGATTGGCGAAATGAAGGCTAGTCCTACGAGCGCGCTGGCAACATCAAAGGTTCGCTTGACCCATCCGTCGACTCCGTAGAGCGGAGTCTCGAACACGCTTACGGCGGGCAAGCCACCAATCGTATTCCAGCGAGAGTGTAGCAGCTCGAATACAAAGAAATCTGGCACGATGTAGGCGCTGACTGTCGTGTCCGCCAATTGATCCAGGAGCCAGCGAATTCTGCTTTCGGCTCGCATCGGCAAAGTAACGAAGACTGTATCGATATCGCCAGCCTTTGCACGCTCGATGAGCTCATCCAGCTTGCCGAGGTGGATTGATTCGGAATTGACTTCTTGAATCCATCTCTCCTTCGAGCGATCGTCGAAGAAACCTACCATATTCAGTCCGCATTCGGGATTGTTCTTTGCGTTTTGCAGCAACTGCAATCCGAGGGAATTCAGCCCGGCAATGGCGCATCTGCGTTGTCCTATACCACCGGAAACGAGCGCTTCGAGGGCGATACGAAAAAGCATACGGGAGAGTCCCAGTGAGGCACCCGTTACCACTATCCAGCTCAGCACGCTGCTACGAGCAAAGTATTCACCGTGCCGAGTAAAGAAAGCCAGCGAAGAGAGCAGCATTACAGTTGCAATCCAGCTTGAGAGCGTCACGGTCAAGTCGGATGTGGCTGAACGGGCGCTCTCGGCGCGATACAACGAGCAAACTTCACTGACAATGAAGAACAAACATACCGCCACCGCAATGGCTAACATGGATTTGTCGCTTGCGTTCTGTCCCGTCAACCACTGACTCAGGAACAGCGTGCCTCCGATGACCAGCACATCGCTCACGCGCCGGGCGATTGTAAAAAGAGAGCGAGATTGTTGGATTGGAATAGCGGTCATGGAATGCGGTTAGTAGATGGAGTGGTTAACTCTTGGCATCAAGCCAAACGGATCTCTAAACCATAGCACGCAACTTATTGGGTGCTTTCGATCGTCTCAACCGAAATGATGCGTCCGCCGACTTCATAACACTTATTGGCGATTCGACGGCAGCGGGCTGTCGCTACAAGCAGCAAACGTCCCTGAAAACGCAGTTGAAACTGCTCTTCGGGATAGAGTTCGTAATGGTAGAGCACACCCACACCACTACGCGACAGATCTTTGATGAGCGTTTTACCGCTACGACCATCGCGATGAGAAATTCCGCTATGAAGCGCACTGGGGGTGTGGGTTATCAGAATTTCTCCGACACTTCGCACCCGTAGGCGCGCATTGCCACGAAACTCTTCTGCCGTTGTTGGAACATATCCACTTTCGAAGAAGAACGACTGTAGTTCCGCCGGCAATTCTACGCGCAGGCCCTCGATTTCGTGGGTGACTAGTTGTGGTTGTTGACTAGTTGCCGCCAGCATTCTAGCATCTCCGAATCAAATTCTGTGCCCTCGCCCTTATCCAGAATGGCGAGTGCAGTCTTGGGGCTCATGGGTTTGCGGTATGGTCTATTGGACGTTAATGCTTCGTACACATCGACGATGCTACAAATCTTCGCCCAAGGATGGATTTCTTCGCTAACACAGCCTACGGGATAACCTGATCCATTGAGTCGTTCGTGATGCTGATAGCACATCATCAGTTGACCAAAACTCATGTCCTCTCGGTCGACCAACTGGATGAAGCCAGTCGCTGGATGTTTCTTGATTTCTCGAAATTCGAATTCGTCCAGCTTGTCTGGTTTATTGAGAATTCGCTCGTCAATCTGCAACTTACCGAGGTCGTGCAGTAATCCTCCGACGGCAATTTCCTCTATATCGGCCGTCGTATAGCCGAGCTTGCGCGCCAGTAGTACACAGTACATGGACACATTCGTGCAATGTGTAAATGTCGCGTAGTCGTGATGTAAGACATTACACAATTGCTGGGTAATGATGTTGGACTCGCTGAGCAAATGCGATGTAACGCGACCCAGTTTTTGCGATGCAGCAACGATGCTTTCTGTGTCGTTGCGCGCAAACTCGGTATCGAGTACATCGCGCAAGACCTCGCTCAAAACAGCCACCCGGTTTGGGATCGGGCTCGCCTCATCGCAGATCAGATCATCCCAGTTATCGCGCAGATATTGCTGGTAGCGTGCCCGATCGGTCACATCGATAAATAGTTTGTTGACGCCTTGGCCGACCAGCGGCACCAAGCGTTCGTAGTCGGGCAGTTCATTCGCGGCGCAGTAAAGTACCGGCGGATCGTTGGACCGCGCACGCAGGTAAATGTTAACACCCAACGAAGCTGTAGGAGACAGCGTCGCCATACTGATGGGTATTAAGCCTTCGGTTGATGAAAATAGCATTTTTTTGTTTTCGGGCGAAAAACGAGTAATCAATGCACCGGCAAAGGTAGGCTGCCGTTTGCTAGTTAGAGTGGGGGCGGAACCCTATGGAAGGAGAAAACTCGGACTTTTGTGCGACTTACTGCTACAACCCGCACAAGCTACAATGGCGGTAATAGTAAAGAGCTATTGAGCATAGAGCCATTGATTGGATGTCGCGGTATGCGATGCCTCGGTAAACCCTGTTTAGCAAAAACTTCGATATGGTAAAGTTTCCGATTCGCTTGGATGAAATCTTGCCGACTTCGGCCATGGAAAAATTGTTGGATGTACTTCAGCAGCCCGATATTTCTGGCAAAGTTCGCGAGGCGATGCACAAGGTAGGTCTCAATGACTCATCTGCGTTGGATCGAGTGCGCGACGCTTGGCAGCAAGCGCGTGGGTGGATCGACTCGCTGACAGACAGCGATCGTGGCTTGGTTGATGCGCAGCTGACTTTGAATGCCACCGGCCAACTGTTGTCGAAGACATTCTGCAGTGTTCCATTTGCGCCGTCGGTCGCCTACGGTTACGCCAAAGCAGCTGCTAATTGTCAGGTGACGTCTGTTGCCGCGCGAAACGCGCAAGCAAGCGTTGAAAGCACGCTGGGTTCGCATGCCACGCTTTGGATGAACAGTGTCTCGGAAGCAATGCGAGTTCTGGTGAGCTGCGACCAGGCGCGCGACGGAATTGTACTGTCCCGTACCGATGCCGTTCGAATTGCCGGAGTTGGCGATGTGCGTGCTATGCTCGCTGCCAGTTCAAACCCGCTGATTGAAGTCGGCGCAGCCAACGGCGTCACCGCCGAAGATTGGCAAAGCTGCTTAAACAGCGATCGGCAAGTCTTGGTATTGGCCAGCCCCAACAACCTGGCGCACAGCGAGGCTGCCAGCCATCGGACTCAGGCCGTTAGCGCCGCACGCGCTCAGGGAGCACGCATTATAGAACTGCTAGCAGATGGCGTGATTGCCGCGGATCCCAACCGCCAAATGCTGTTTCCAGTTGTTCGGGAATGTCTCGCAAGCGGTGTGGACGTTGTCGTTCTCCCCATGCATGTGTTGATGGGCGGACCAGGAGTGCTCGTTGTCGGCGATGCGAAACTGGTAGATTCCGCACGAAAAACCGCGGAAACACTTGGGGCCACGCTTGTCGGTGCCGGTTTGGCGGCCGCGACCATCGCTGTGCAGCAGAGTGCTTCAGGCCAAGCCGCTGAGTCGGGAGTCGCCGCTCAGTTGCAAATCAACCCTGAGAATTTGAAAAATCGGGCGCATCGGCTAGCCGTTCAATTGGCGGGAATTGGGGAAATCGCAGAAGCCGCTGAAGTTGAATTGACATCCTCAATCGGACCTTCGCCATGGAATCGATACCAGCTGACTAGTTTTGGCGTTCGGCTACGTCCAAAGAATTCTTTGGATGACTTAGTTAGTCACTTGGATAGAAGTGCTGGGAAACGTGGCATTCGGCTGGAAAGCACTCGCGAGGCGGATGCGGTAATGCTCAATTTGCGATTTATACCTCCAGAACACGATCACGAGATAGTTCAGGTCGCGATGGGTGTCAACGAGGAAAAGCCAGCTCAACCGCCGAGTTAGGCTGGAAGACGTCTTCGCAGTTGGTAAAAAAATGGCTACACTAGCCGAGCGTTCTGGGAAATAACCAGTAGTTACGATTTTGCGACCAAAATCTGGCTGCGGACATTTGGTTACCGGCCAACGTTTTTGTAGCGGGTCTTGGCATTCGACAGTAGTATAAATATTGTTTTTGGAGGAGCTTGTACGTGGGCGTGAAGAAGAGCGGCAAAGGCAGGCGAAAACTGGGACGAAAAAAGCGGCGTATGCGAGCTAGGATTCGCCATCGCAAGAAGTAGTCTTCCTGGCGAAATCACGCCAAGTCATACCACAACATCCAGCCACAGGTTCGGTCGAGTCGCACTGCGATTCGACTGCTATGAATCCGTAGGGTTTCTCATCGCAACTCGGTTGCCGCCATTCCAGACTGAAAGGCGTCGCGAGCCGAACTGCCTGCCGACGACGCGGTTCGCAGCGGCGGGTTGTAGCTCGGCGATATCGCCGATGCTATTGGTCTGAGTCCATTGTTGACAACGTTTCCTAGGCTGTTTGGGGCGATTGGGGGACTCGGCATCGTGACCTGCTGACCCAAGAGCGGAATGTTGATTAATGCCCTAGGCTGTGCAGCTAACAACGGCTGAGAAAGGCCCAGGCTGAGTGCTGGTTGCGGAATTTCTTTGGACACAATTTGCTGCTGTGTTTGCATCCTTTGGATCGGTTGCTGTACATAAACCACCTGCTGCTTCGGAACCCATTGCACGGTAGCGACTTGGCTATTGACCGTTTGCGTTTGTGGGTGCCAAGTAGTGACTGGCACAAACTCGTAAGACTGAACAGGCTGCCGAAGCGGATTCCACCAGCCGCGCAAGCGGGGTTGCATCACGTACTGAGTGCTGGGTGCGTATATGGTGTTCTGGGTTGGCACCGACTTGACCACATTGGTTGCTTCGTAGACTGTCGTTGTCATGGGTCTCACTTCCCAAACCGTCATGGGCACATTGACACTGACAGCGGTCTGCTGAAAGACACGCCCAGAGCTAGGGTCGCGAACCAGCCAGGACTGACTTTGGCTTTCGTTAACAGAGGCCGAGGTTCCAACGCTAGTCCCCCCGAGGCGATCGTCCTGCGAAATGGCGGATGAGCACCACGCCAGAGGCAGCACACCAACAGCGACCAAATGTAAAAACCTAACCAGCATGTCCCGACCTCAGACTAGGCCCAACCGCACGTAACCTAACAAGAAATCGACTTCGCAAAGGTACGACCTTCAGCTCAACTCGCAGGGGCTGGCAAAATTCCTTCTTTTACTGCAGATTCCCGCAACTTTGACCGAAGGCTGGGTGGTTTGAAGCCACGACACCAGGAAACGTAGGCGGCACAAGATTTCCGCTAAGTCGCCATGGAAAAATTTTCAGTACTTTTGGCAATAGGCTAGCCTCCGAACTATCCTTAAACTAGAGCCAACGAAACCCAGTTTGGCGAGATCGCGGTCTCAACTTTGTCGACGTTGCCCTGGTCGAAAACGCCTTTCTTGCGTACGCTTCCGATTGAAGCACTGCGAGATTCGTGATACGACTCCGGGCTAGTGCGAAATGCGATCGCTTGTGACGCGACGGTTGGCATCCAAATGCATGAGGAATTGGCGATCGGTTTGGGGCCAGTGAACCGGTGTGGTCTCGGCGGTGTGGTCTCGGCGGGCCATTTGTCCCTGGCAGCCACCGAGCGAAATGAACGTTTGCATTGCTAGCAGCGTACTTCGATGAGGCGGTGGATCGCGGTTGCTTTTAACTTAGATGGTTTTTGATTGTTACTCACAACTTCGAATCGCCGAAACACTTAGTGTTACGCGCTTCAAACATTGAGCAGTGTTCCGATGATGAAAGACACCTCCACATCGACAAAAGCGCAACGTCGCTTTACGGTAGAGGAAGCCAACGCCATGCTTCCTTTGGTCCGTTCGATAGTATCGGATATCTGCAGCGTCTTCCGCTCGGTAACAGGTCGGCGCGCGGACTTGCATCGCCTTCTTCGCAAAGGTTCTCTTACTTCGGGTCAAATCTACGATGATGAAGTTGCGGAGAGTCGCGCGGATCTTCAGGAAGAGTACGACTTGATTTGGCAGTATCGACAAGAGCTCGAAACGCTCGGAGTTATTCTGCGTCATCCAGAGAATGGCCATATTGAATTCCCCACAATGTTGATGGGGCGAGATGCTTATTTCTCGTGGCACATTGGCGAGGAGCGGATTGAGTATTGGCGTGACGCCGACTCACCCCATACGGTACGAAAATCCATTGCAGCGTCTGAGTGAGCAATCACCATCGATGCTTTCTTTGAGTCGCTTGGTTTCTCGATTTCCTGTTTGTGGCCATAGCGGACAACCAAAGTCTTTTTTTTCCGCTCTAAACTGATTGGCTTTATGTCGGCCAATGGTTATTCTGTCAATTCGAACGATACATGGACTTTCCTGGTGGTATCAAACGGGCTGCGTGGCATTGGCGGGCAGCATAGATTACCGGGCTGCGCGGGCTAACAGGTGTAATATTGCGTATCGATAGTCATCATCACTTTTGGAATTATTCTGCTGAAGCCTATCCATGGATCAACGCGGGCATGTCGCAGCTTCGTCGCGACTTCGACGCTGATGACCTGCGAGCTGAGATCACTGCTGCCTCGATCGACGGGGTGGTGTCTGTCCAGGCACGCCAGTCTGTCGTGGAGTCGGAATGGCTGCTTGATATCGCCAGCAAGCACGATTCCATCAAGGGGGTTGTCGGGTGGGTGCCGCTGGCCCACGCAGATGTGAGGTCAGTGATCGAGCGTCTGAGTCACTTTGATTTGTTCAAGTCGGTGCGGCATGTGGTTCAGGACGAACCCGACGATGGCTTCGTTTTAGGAAAGGAATTCAATCGTGGTATCGCGATGCTCAAAGAATACGGCCTGGTCTATGACGTTTTGATTTTTGCGAGACAGCTTCCGAGTAGCATCCAATTTGTGGACCAACATCCTGATCAGGAATTTGTCTTGGATCATATCGCCAAACCAACCATAGCAGCCACCGCTTTCGACGACACTTGGGAAAGGCACTTTCGCGAGTTAGCGAAACGTCCGCACGTAACCTGCAAGTTTTCTGCTCTGGTAACTGAGGTACGCGATGAAGCGTGGACCGTTGAGACGCTACGGCCCTACTGGGACGTCGCTCTCGAGGCGTTTACTCCCCAGCGATTGATGTTCGGTAGCGACTGGCCCGTATGTCTGTTGCGAAGCGAATACCGATCCTGGGTTGCGGCCGTGACAGAACTATCCAAGTCACTTAGTTCGATCGAACAGGCTGATTTCTGGGGAAACACGGCCGTTCGCGCCTATCACCTACAGTGACAGTCTTCAGCAATTAATTCAACCAACGAAAACCGTCAATGCTTCGCACGTTTGGAAAAACTGGATTAAAAATTCCGCCATTGGTGTTTGGAGCCACGACGCTAGGAAATCTGTTTCGGGAGGTTTCTGAGCAAGACAAGGCCGAAATTGTCGAACAATGGTTGAATTGTGGCTATTCCCCTATCTTCATCGACTCGGCAGGCAAATATGGGGCGGGCCTTTCGCTTGAAGTTATCGGTAGGGAATTGCGCCGGCTCGGCGTACCGCCAGGCAGTGTGCTGATCAGCAACAAACTCGCCTGGCGGCGAATTCCATTGACTGGCTCCGAACCGACGTTTGAACCAGGTGCCTGGTTTGGGCTTAAACACGACGCGGTTCAGGACATTAGTTACGACGGCATTCTTCGCTGCTGGGAGGAAGGCAATCATTTGCTGGGCAACTATCCGGCGCAGATCGTTTCTGTGCACGATCCGGATGAGTATTTAGCGGCGGCAACCGATGCGGCCGATCGAGCACAGCGTTTCTCCGACATTGTCGAAGCCTATCGAGCGCTCGGCGAACTCAAATCGGCAGGCACGGTGAGCGCCGTTGGGGTGGGCGCAAAAAACTGGCGAACGATTAAGGAACTCGATCGGCATTGTGACTTGGATTGGGTCATGTTCGCGAACAGTTTCACCGTCATGCATCATCCGGTCGAGCTGATCGAATTTATGGACTCGCTGGCCGATCGCTCGATTGGCATCCTCAATTCGGCACTTTTCCATGGCGGTTTCTTGCTTGGCGGAAACTTTTTTGACTATCGCGCCGTAGACCCGCAAGCTCCGCTCGACGCGCAGCGGATCGCCTGGCGAGAGGAATTTGAACGTGTATGCGCAGAATTGCAGAGAACACCGTTCGAGGTGGGCGTTGCCTTCGGCCGCTCGCACCCGGGCATTACTGCCATCGCTCTTAGCTCGAGTCGAGGAGAGCGTGTTCCATTGCACGTCCGAGCTGCAACTGAAGACTTACCCAAAGAGGTTTGGGCTGCGCTCAAAGAACGCCAACTGATTTCTGCTGACCTCCCTTTCCTTTAATCCCCACTTAGGTGCCCCAAAAATGTTTTTTCGCAGGTTGATACTTCCCATTGTGGCCATGCATGGTTGCAGCTGGATTCTGGCGACATCGTTCGCGCAAGACGTACCGCGGGCGCAAGAGGAAAATGCCAAGAAACCCAATATTCTGCTGCTGTTTGCAGACGATCAGTGTTTTGACACGATTGCAGAATTGGGGAATAGCCAGGTCATTACGCCCAATCTAGATCGCCTAGCGCGGCGCGGAGTATCCTTCAGCAATGCTTATAACATGGGTGGTTGGAATGGTGCGATTTGTGTGGCGAGCCGCACGATGATGAACACGGGGCGATTCCTGTGGCGCGCACACGCGGTAGACAATCGCTTGAAAGAGGAAACGGAAGCTGGGCGAATGTTCTCGCAGATGATAAAGCATGCAGGCTACGAAACCTTTGTTTCGGGTAAGTGGCACGTGAAGATCGATGCGGATAAGGTTTTCGATCATGCCAGCCACATACGACCTGGCATGCCTGCCACGGTTGAAGCGAGTTATCAGCGGCCCAATGACAAAGGCGATTGGGAACCGTGGGACAAGCAGCTCGGCGGGTTTTGGGAAGGCGGCAAGCACTGGAGCGAAGTCTTGGCCGATGATGCCAGCGGCTTTCTAAGTATGGCCGCGCAACAGGAACGGCCCTTCTTCATGTATCTAGCTTTCAATGCACCGCACGACCCGCGCCAATCACCTCGCGAGTTCGTGGAAATGTACAACCGCGAAAAGTTGCAGATTCCAGCCAACTTCCTGCCGGAAAACCCATTTATGGAACCAATGGGTGCCGGCAAATCACTGCGAGATGAAAAACTAGCACCCTGGCCAAGAACTCATGATGCCGTTCGACTTCACCGCCAAGAATATTATGCGTTGATAACGCACCTCGACTCGCAAATTGGAAAAATAATTGCCGAACTCGAACGTACAGAACAGGCTGACAACACGTATATCGTAATGACAGCAGACCATGGATTGGCTTGTGGGCAGCACGGCTTGCTAGGAAAGCAAAGCATGTACGAACACAGTATGAAGGCACCGTTGCTGGTCGTTGGTCCAGGAATTCCAGCCGGCAAACGCATCGATACACCAGTCTATATACAGGATTTTGTTGCGACCGCTTTAGAGTGGGCTCAGGTAGAAAAACCGGAGCATGTCGAATTTCAAAGCCTGATGCCTGTCATCCGCGGAGAGCGAGACCAACAGTACGAGCTGATCTACGGAGCTTACGAAATGAAAAAGCAGCGGATGGTGCGCCATGGCAATTTCAAGCTGATTCACTATCCAGCAATAGACAAGTACTTGATGTTTGACGTTGTCAATGACCCTCATGAATTACACGATCTATCTGCACTGCCTGAACACGCCGATCGACTTAGCGAACTCAAAGCCGATCTGTTGAAGATCATGACATCGATGGACGACCCTATGCTGAAAACGGAAAAAACGGATGCATAGTGCGATCGTTTACTCGCCGAATGTAACAAATCCAAACAGCTCAGGCGTGTGGAAATTCGGAAGGTTGCGATCCCCTTGAGACCACTGGCTTTTGAGTGCCATGTTGTCCTCGAGCCGGTGAAGATTGAGCCGCCAGCTATCGCCCAACTTGGGATGCTCGAGGGGCAACACATCTTTGAAAAGCCGAAATGGTATCGCGACCTCCATTGTCCAACTGCGATCGATGTCCGTTGCATCGTTGACTGTTCCATCGATGGCCGAAGCCACGAGAATTCCCTCGGGGTTCCAGGGTTGTTTGGGCTCTTTGCCCTGCGGTCGATAGTTGTCTAATTGAACTCCGGACGCATTGATTTCGAGGTTGAAATAGTTTTCTGGGTGTTCTAGCTGCGGCGAAGCAAAGACTTCGACGCAGTCATCGCGATAAACATCGCTGTCGCGCGTGGTGCGAGCCGCCAATACGTTCTTGTCCAGGCAGCGAAATGAAACAAATAAGTAATCATCATTCCACAACACTTTCGCCTCGGTTTGCTGTGGCGCGGGATCGCCTTCGTTCCACCATGGGAACACAAAATCGCCGAGCGATTCCGCTGAACGCCAAGCAGTTTCGGTAAGTTTTCCATCGACAGCAATGTTCTCCTGGGTTCGTCGAATCGTCGCGTGTTTGTGATGGAGTGGACCGGGTTTGCGCTGCGTTGCCAGGAAGGCCAGCAGGTCAGCCGCCTGCTGCATGGTCAAGCCGGATTGCAACCGTTCCGGCATCATGGATTGGGAAGAGTACTGAATCCGATCAATGTCAGCTTTGGCGATCGACTGCAGCTGATTCTGTGAGTCGCTGAGCACTAACTCGGAATCGTTCTCTGAAACAACTATTCCGGTTGCTACTTTTCCATCGACTGTTAGAACCGTGCGCGTACGGAAGGCAGGGTTGATTTTTTCTGCAGGCCGGACAATGCTCGACAGCAACTCGGCTGGAGTCATCTGCATTCCAACACCGCTTAGGTCAGGTCCGACCTGTTTACCAACAGCGCCAAGCTGATGGCATTGACGGCAGCTAACATCGGCAGCCGACTCGAAAAGTGCTTTTCCGTTTGCCGCTAGGCCTTGGGTCGCTAACAACTCTGGCTCGTTGATGGCTGTTCCCAAACGCTGTATTCGTCGATGTTCGGGCAACAATCCCTCGAACAGGTCGCGAATCTGAGGCTCGCTATGTTGACTGCCAAGTTCAAGGATACGTTGCTGAATAGCGTCATCCGGTGCGGCGCGGCTGCATTCGTAGCTCAACGCCACAGCCGATCGAGTGGAACTCAGCATCTCCAGAATTTCTCTATCAGCGCCGACTTTGTTGGAGAGACTCGCCGACCGTTCCTTGAGCTGACCGTGGTCAGCCGAATTGCCTGGCAGGGAGGCGATCCAGTCGTGAAGCAAGGCAACGCCTTTACGGTCGATGGTTGTCGAGCCAAATTGTGGCATGTGCCCACGGCCATACTTGAGCGTGCGATATAGTACGATACTGCGAAACGGATCGCCGGGGGCAACCACACGCGCGTCGGCAATGCCAAAGTCCCCCTGGGCTGGGGCAGCGTCAATGATTCTATTCTCAGCCAGTTTTTTTGTGTGATCGAAATTAAAATTTGCTGTTCCACCGCCCTGCGGCCGATGGCAATTGGAGCAGTTCAGCGCTAAATAAGAGCGAGCTCGCTCCTCCAACGTTCTAGTGGAATCGTGTGGCGCGGCAATTGGCCTTACCTGCGGAACCTTGACACCAAACAAGCCTTCTCTCACCAGATTGGGAAACTGAGCCTGGTTGCGCCAAGTAATATTCAATTGGTCCGGTGTAAATCCTTGTACAGTGCCGGAGCTCCAGATGTGGCACAGCAAGCATTCACTACGACTGGAGTGTCGCCAAGTTTGATTGCGAATTCCGTTTGGTGCTGTTGCATCTTGGATTGCCAGTTTAACTTCAGTTGCTACGTCGCCTTGTAGCCATGCATCGGATTGCTCCGCGTTCCATATGTAGTTGTATGCGCGGAACTCTTCGCCAAGCAAATGCAGAATCTGCGTTTCAATATGAATCTCGGAGCTTGGGTTTGCAGGATCGGCAAAGTAGCTGACAGTCTTGGCCAGCACTGTATCTTCTGGAAACTTGAAGTGACCATGCACCTGCCCAAGGTCCCAACGCGGATGCTCCCACAATCCAAGTTGCTCTCTGCCGGGAATGGCAATCCATTGACGCGAATGCGTGCCATCTGCCCAATGATGAGCACTGATTTCGTATTCGATGACACCCGGCATCGGTCGCAGAATCTTCGTGTCTGCGAAGAGTCCAGTTGATGATAACTGTTTGGGAAATTCTTGCCGTTCCAATTCTGCATCGTTGGCGAGTAGTTGGAGAATTGCGCCATCGTAGCCGACAATCAGCACTTCGCCCAAGGGATCGAGCATGAAGCAGATTATTTGGTGCGAAGTGTCCACCAGTTCCTTGTGCCACAGCACGCGATCGCCTTCCGTCTTTAGCGCCCAGACTTTACCGGTCATCCAGTCTCCGTAGATGTATGCTCCGATCAGCTCGGGCAAACGCTCGCTCTGCCAAAAGGCACCGCCCGTGATAGAGCGGCAGTCGAAGTGGGAATGTTCAAAAATCGGTGGCGAGATCGGCACCACAGCCTGTTCTTTTTTGACGGGCTGGCTGCCTTCCATGATGCTCCAGCCATAGTTGCCGCCGCGCTGGACACGATAGACCATTTCCCGCATTTCCCAGCCAACGTCCGCCACGAACAGTTCGCCATTGGCCGGATTGAAGGCCATTTTCCAAGGATTGCGGAATCCAAAAGCCCAGATTTCGCCGCGAGAGTTCGAGTCGCCGACGAATGGATTGTCCTGCGGAATGCGGTAGGGTTGTTCGGCGGTTGGATAATTGACATCGATTCTAAGAATCGAAGCTTCGAGATCAGAGATATTCTGTCCCGTGTTCTGTTCATCGGGCGGATAGGGAGGCTGCCCATCGCCAACGGAAAGATATAAATAACCATCAGGTCCGAACTGAACGCTCCCGCCACTGTGTCCATCTCCATTCCAGGATAACAGCTCAACACGACTCGACACATCGATAGCTGGTCGCTTCGGGTCGGTAACTTTGTAGCGAACCAAATGCCTTCCCAGTGGATCTTTTAGCTTGGAAGCGTAGCACACATAGCACCAGGGATGGTTTTCTAAATCGGGATGAAAGGTCGTTGACACCGTGTTGGAAACGGGTTTCTCGTGAGACTCATTCAGATCGAGAAACGGCTGTGCAGTCGCCGTTTCACGGTCGCTGCCGAAGGTGACGATGGTTCCATTGACTTGCGTCGCAATCCAGCGTTGGGCAGCAGGCAACCAGACGATGTCGGTCGGCTGCTGCAACTGCACCTGTTGGTAGACTCGCTGGGTGCGGTAGGGCAGGGGCGGTTCCGGGCTGCCCTTAATATTTGAACTGGTCCACGGCGTCACACGCTGAGGAATTTCGCTCTGGCCCCAAACCGATGCTGGTTGACAAATCAAGCATAGCAACAGCGAGCTACCGAAGAACAGCGGCTTCAATCGGAAATATGCATGGGCACGATGCATGGAGAAACCTCGGTAATTAGGTGCATTCGATCCGGCAAGTGTTAACGATCTAGTAGACCGCTTGAGCGCAACCAGGCTGCCAAGTGAACGGGCCAGCCTGATACCGGGTCGCTGGATGGACGCATTCCATAGCCGTGTCCGCCCTTGGTATAGGCATGCAATTCGGCTGGCACGCCGTTTTCACGAAGCCTTGCAAAGAGCAGAGCCGACTGTGCCCCGCGCATGGCGTCGTCCCAGGTAACAGCCATAAACGTGGGCGGAGTCTCCTTGGTCACAGTTACCAAATCTCCAAGTTCGGCAACTTTGTCGTTGT
The DNA here is from genome assembly GCA_041736515.1 of Pirellulaceae bacterium. Taxonomy (GTDB): domain Bacteria; phylum Planctomycetota; class Planctomycetia; order Pirellulales; family Pirellulaceae; genus Aureliella. Next base: position 23,048 of record JBGSTP010000157.1, on the reverse strand, counting down.
ATTGTTGGCCTAGGTACGCGCAGTAAATCGGGCAAATAAAGTCCGGGCGACAACTAACGTCGTCCGCTTCATCAACACGTCCGTAACTTTGAGTGTCGTACTGCACGCCAGACATGACTGTCAGATGTCCACCAGCCGAGAAACCGAGCGTGCCGATGCGTTTCGGATCGACATTCCATTCCTTGGCTCGATGCCTCACAACTCGCACGGCCCGCTGCACGTCTTGCATCGGTTCCCAATGAATTCTTACTAAATCGCGGCGAGGCACTCGGTACTTCAAGACAAAGGCTGTCACACCCAGGGAATTGAACCACTCAGCGACTTCCACACCCTCTTTGGGCCACGCCAGGATATTGTAGGCGCCGCCCGGACAGATAATGACTGCGCAACCGTTGGCCTTTTCTTTGGAAGCTGCGAAGACTGTCAGGCTAGGTTCGTCTACAAACTTGATACGTTCCTCGGTGACTTCCGACTTTAGTTGAGCTATTTTTTCAGGAGCAATTTGAATCGCTCCCACTGGAAGTCCGTTTGGCCAAAGTCGGATTTCCGGATGTTCGGCGCCTATTAGGCTATTGCCGATGTACTGCAGCGCGATGCAGACCATTACCCAGGTTGCAATTCTAGAAAAAAATGTGCATGTCATGAAAAGTACTGCCGTCTGAAGTGGTTGGGTTGGCGGGCGCGAGTGGGGAGCCCCGCAGAGTGACGCCACGTGGTTGGAGAATTCTATGATAGCAGATCCGTTACGGATTTTTTCTGTACGCTGGTATCAGAGTCAGAATGGCGATAGCGGCCAGCAGTGCCACGAGAACTCCCGCAAACCCGCCCATCCACACATTTCTTGAAAGCAACGTTGTCGACACACAGACCGCGACAAACAGAATAAGCGTAGAAAAAGCAACTAGGCCAACGAAGAGAAATGAACTAAGGAAAGCCAAAATCTTATCGCCGACAGGAACAGTCTCGCCATAGAGTTTGGAGTACCCCACATACAATGCAGTGCGCCAGAGCGCACCACAGCAAATGAAACTCACGACCGAACCGTAGATTGGATTCGTCGCCAGGATAGCCACGCAGACTGCGAATATAGTTGTGACTAGCATCAGTGAGGAAATAGATATCGTGAGCGCTGCTTGAGAAACTGTCGTCACTGCAGTTTTTACTCGAAGGAAAGCAGGTGTTCGCGTCGGTTCGGGGCGCCAACCACAACTTTCGCATCGAGCTTCCAATGAGATTCTGCTTCGCCCACAATGCGGACAGGGATTGGCTGGCGTCAAAGATTCAGTCATGCGGAAAGCACACTCATCCCGAATTTCGACATTACCAGGCTGCGACTCGAAGGATCCGCGTTGGCAAGTGCTGGAAATTTCGCAAAACTAGCCTTAGCCGTTGCGGGAACTGCCCCTGTACGCTATTTGAAAACGACCAAACCGCATGCGGCCAACCTAGGAGTTCCAGTTCAAAGTAAAACGACTCCGGGCGTGCACCAACGGTTTGGTGTTTTCTGTTTTGAGAGTAATTGTACAGGCTGGCTGTTTTGCAGCAAGCATCACTGTCTTTCGCAACGATGATGTTTGGCATGCAGCAGCGTACGAAGTCGTAGCTAGTGTGACAGACCTAGTGTGCCACACCGACTTCGATTTGCATCGGTCCAGAACTGGAAGCGAAAGAAAGAATTGTCTGCGTCATGTCGGGGCGAAATCCGACTTGATGGCCGACGCCGGAAATCACAGTCGGCAGCCCGAGCGTAATCGAGTTGTCCCGAAACGACTCCTTCGCGCTGCCCGCAATCATGTTCGCCAGTTCGCCAACTACATCGAGCACATCGGAATCGATGTGTGCGGGAGAGAGCCCGGTCAGCGCCTCGGTAACTTTAAATGCAAATTCTTTTGACAAATTGATTACCACTGTGACCAATATTGAGCCGGAAATATTGATCACGCCACTGAGTTCAAAGCGTTTTGTTGGACAACCTGGATTAGTGCCGCTGCGGGTGACGGTGAGCTTACACATTTTTGCAAGCACACTCTGGCAACTGTCGGCCAAGCGTTCAACGATAGCTGCCTCGTCCAGTCGCAATCCTGCTGGATTGGCTACTGAGTTTGAGCGATCGTTGCGGTTCAGCACTTCGGCGAGCAGGTCATCCGCAGTAAACGTACTCGGCATGGTGCTGGCTCCATTGTGATTGTAGGTTGACATGGACTGTTTACACAGCCACGTATTTGTCGAGTTTTGCTTGCAGTTCGTCTTGCTCGAACGGCTTGCACAAGTAATCGGTCACACCAGCCTGAATGGCTTCAATGACTTTACCTTTCTCACCCTCGGTCGTAATCATGATCACGGGCACGGTCGATCCGGAGCCACGAATTTCCTTCAGTAGCTCGAGACCGGTCATTTCGGGCATGTTCCAATCGGTTAGGACCAAATCGAACTCCTCTTCCTGGAATGCCGCCCAACCGAGTTTCCCGTCCGCTGCTTCTATGGTGTCGTTGACACCGCAACTGTTGAGGGCGCGAATAACGATTTTGCGCATTACTCCTGAGTCATCAACAACTAGCGATTTCATTTTACTCTCTCTTTGAAATTGGCAGAAAAACTGGAAACTCTGTTCACTGTTGCCTTTTCGTTTGCGATAGGCACAGACGTTTTGAATCAACGATCGCCGCGACACAGCACGACTCGCAGTAACTGACCCTCGCAGTTCATGCACAGCGAGTTCTCTGTGGTTGTCCCAAACACGCGGATATCGAAATCTTTGCCGGTCGTCACGCTTGGCAGCGACAGCACCGAGGGGCCAGGTACAAGACTTTTTATATTGCCGCCAATCATATTGGTTAACTCGGCAATCGAGTCTTGACAGTCTGTTAGATTCGCACTGTTCTGTTCTAAAGCCAGCATCTTGCACGCCACCTTGGATGCAAGCTCGCTGGTTGTCTGGACCATCACTGCGCCTGTCCAAGCCCCAGCAATTTGAACACATCCAGTAATCGGATTTTGTTCGCTAGACAAACTGCTATCTTCAATTACCTCCACGCGGCTATCGACCATGGTCGAGAATACGTTGTCGGTGATAGCGAAGATATCTTCTGTGGATACCATGCCCGGTTCCCTGTCTTTTAGGATTATCGAATCGTGGTTGACGGCAATTGGCCAACGCATGGCCACGGCCTAAGCCGGCTATTTTTCAATTTTTTTGACTTCTTATTCATGGCATGTAATTCGCAAACGAGCGGACGGAAACTGCGATAAATTGTAGGGATTGCAAAGAATCGACTGACTTTAGTCGCGACATCGATACAACCGCTACTGCGTTTTTCGCAACCCGACGTGTGAGTATTAAAGTTGCGCATTTGAGTGCCGAAGGCACGACGGGTACTAGCCTGGACGCGAGTCCCAGGGAATGGTACCGCGCGATCCCGTCGTCGCGGCTGCGATCGAGTTGCGAGTGGATCTACTGCTGGAGGCAGATTGCACTGAGCTGACTGATCAGCTCAGAGGCACTGGACTGTATAGTCGGCAGATCTCGAGCGCCATGCAGCGCTGACTCGAGCCGCTGCGCGTAGGCGGTAATGCAATCGAATCCATAGCCTCCCGCCGAGCCCTTCAGTTGATGCGCTACTCGCCTTAGTTCTTCCCAGTTTTCAGAAGACAGGTGGGATTGGATGACCTCAAGCTTTTCCGGTATTTCATTGACAAATAGCTCGATAAGCTCCGCCATATCTTCATCGCCAGAGTAGGAAGAGTAGATCGGGGCTAAATTTTGGAGAGTCATAATAGCAAGCTTTAGTTAGTACAATGCGATGTAGCCACTACGAATGTAAATTCGACTGGTGCAGAGATGACTACCGAGCAACTGTCAATTCACTGGCTTCGCGTTTGCGTTCCATGAGCTCGCGTAGCGATTGATGCCATATGGCGATTTTCTTCTGTGCTGCAGCCAGTGCGTCCAAGAGTTCTTGCTTGTTGTTCAGCGGTTTGAAGAGGCACGCTTCGGCTCCATCTCGCATCGATGTCAGAATTGTTTCCATGGAGACAAGGCCGGTTAGCATGATGACTTGCACGCCGCCATCGAATTGCTTGATCTCACGCAGAAGATCTAAGCCGCTCTTTTTTTCACCCAAGTCGATATCCAGCAACACAAGACGGCTGCCGGTGCGAATAATTTCATCGATACAGTCGGCTGGGTCTCTCACCGAGCACACACTGTACACGGAATTCAATTGGTGTTTGATCAGGCGAAGCATGTTTGGATCATCATCGACATGAACGACCTGCGGCTTCTTTCCAATACTTGGCACTTTAATTCCCCTACGAATATGTGGCGTTCAACTCACAGACGGGTCCGAAGCGAGTAAACACTCCAAACGGTTTCACAAAACGATTCTGGGGGCAATGATGGAACCATACCTTTGGTTTCCGAAGAGCACAACAAAGTTCGTAGAAACCGCACTAGAATTCCGTTGCGCTCTCGATCCAGTCAGTCACAATCGTACGAGCCTGCGTATTCCGAACAGCTGGAAATCGCCAAGCTTGCACAATTCGTAGGATCGCTATAAATAACCTTGCTCAATGGGAATCGCCAGCTGAGTTACTCTGCATACTTAGTGCAACATGGCTTCAAGAGCTATCTTTTTGAGTTGCCGAACGTCCGCGTTCATTTTTGCCCGCGACATGCCCAATTAAATTTACAAACGCGAATTTGAGTCATGGCCTTCTGCGGTGGCTCGTCTGTTAAAGATTTTTCGTTATGTTGTTTTCAGGTCGCCTGCGAAAAAGAGTATACGTTCGAGCATTCCAATTGTCGTGCGCCTGTCTCATCGGGCTGCTGGCGATCGCTGGGCAGTGGAATGCTGCGCTGGTGGGAACTACCGTACTAGCGATAGGCTATGTGCTGAGCGACCGAACTGCTGCTGCAATCGCGCGAACGAAAATGTCTGATGGTGACTCGCCGATCGCTGAAAACGAATTGGAAGCCTGGCATTTCCTAGCCTGCGCGCTGGATTCTTTCTCCCAGACTGTCGCGATACTTGATAGCAATGCCCAGATCGTTGCCGTCAATTCCGCCTGGGCACGAGAGACAATGAAGTACGGAGTTGATGACGGCAATTGTGGCATTGGCGGTAAGATTGGCTCGAATTATGTCGAATCCATTCTGTCTCCCGGAACGCTGTGCTCAATCGACGCTCATCGAGCAACACAAGCTGTGATTCAAGTGTTGGCCGGTACCCAAGCCGAGTGCAAACTCGACTACCGCTGCGAGCGAGAGGCCAAGCGGTTCTTCGAACTGACCGTCTCGCGTTTCGAAGCCGGTGATGACGTCTATGCTGTGGTTGCGTTTGAGAATATCACGCGCAGAAAGATGGCAGAGCTGACTTTGGCTGCGAATGAACAGAAGCTTCGCTCTGTGTATGAGGGCGCTAGCGACGCTATCATGCTGTTGACGAAGGACGGATTTTTCGATTGCAACTCACGTACGCTTGAAATGTTTCAAGTCTCTAGTCGGGAAGCATTTGCACAACTTCACCCGGCCGATCTCGCGCCAGAGTTTCAGATGAACGGTGAGCCTTCGCGGGTGCAAGCTGAACACTATATGTCCCAGGCTATGAGAACTGGCTCAGCTCGCTTCGAATGGATGCACTGCGATCTCAACGGGCGGGTGTTCCCGGCAGAAGTCTATCTCACCGCGTTTGAGTATCAGGGCCAACCGGCCATGCAGGCTTCGGTGCGAGATATTACTCAACGCAAACAGGCTGAGGAGGAGTTGAAGTATCTCAATGCGAAACTCCACGCAGATCTCGTAGCCAGAACGCGTGCGGAGAACTCGTTGCGAGAAGCAACGGCTTATCTAGACGTATATCGGAAGATCGTCGACCACCATGCGATCGTGGCAGAGACAGACTGCGCTGGAAATATCGTGCAAGCCAACGAGGCATTCTGCAAGATCAGCGGCTTTACCCGTGAGGAACTGATAGGTCAGAATCATCGCATTCTGAATTCCGGCCTGCATCCAAAGGCTATGTGGCAAGAGATGTTTCGCGATGCAGCCAGTAAAGGTTTCTGGCATGGCGAAGTCTGCAATCGCGCGAAAAACGGAGAGCTGTATTGGGTAGATACGACGATTGCCCCACTCTACAACGAACAGGGCAAGATTCGGGGGTACTTTGCTGTCCGCGCTGATATCAGTATGTTAAAAAAGACGCAGGCGGCAGCAGAAGCGGCAAACCTGGCTAAGAGCGAGTTCCTGGCCAACATGAGCCACGAGATCCGCACGCCGATGACTGCAATCCTCGGTTATGCTGACCTGTTGGCAGAGGAAATCGACGGTGCCGGTGACACAGCCAATAAGTTGCAGTGTATAGAAACGATCAAACGCAACGGCGAACATTTATTATCGATCATCAACGACATACTCGATCTTTCAAAGATTGAGGCAAACAAGCTCGTCATTGAGCAAATTCCCTTCTCTCCGATTCAACTTGTCAGCGATGTGGTGCGACTCATGGATGTCAAAGCCATCGCCAAGGGGATTTCGCTTCGCGCCAAGTTTGAAGGTGAGTTTCCTCCGGCAGTATTAAGCGACCCCACGCGATTGCGCCAGATTTTGGTGAATCTGGTGGGCAACGCACTCAAGTTTACCGAGCAAGGCTCTGTGAACATTAGAGTTCAGTATAGTGAACTGGAAGAATCGCAGCTTTGCATTTCCGTCGAAGACAGTGGCATCGGCATGTCCGACGAGCAAGTCGGCAGGTTGTTTCAAGCCTTTGGACAAGCCGATGCGTCGACTTCGCGAAGATTTGGCGGCACTGGACTTGGGCTTAGCATTAGTAAACGTCTGGCAGAAAAGCTCGGTGGCCAGATCAGCGTCACCAGTAATGTAGGACTCGGCAGTGTATTCAAACTGAACATCGTTGCCCCCAAGTGCTCAGCTCACGCTTTGGAGGAGGATGGCCAGACGTATCTAAGCGTTCGTACCTCGGAAGAGCTAAGTAACTTGGCAAAACCCTTAGCAGGCGTGCGTATACTGCTTGCCGAGGACGGACTCGATAATCAAAGACTGATCGGCTTTCACCTCAAGCGAGCCGGTGCGCTGGTGACTATTGCAGAAAATGGTTTGCTTGCCAACCAGTTGTTGTGCGAGGGAGGCGATATCAACCAGCCCTTATTGGAACCGCCGCCCTTTGATTTAGTTATATCCGATATGCAGATGCCGGTCATGGATGGATACGAGGCAGTCGCGATATTGCGTGCTAAGGGGTTTAGGCGACCAATCTTGGCTCTTACGGCGCACGCCATGGAACGCGATCGCGAAAAATGTATCGCCCTTGGATGCGACGCGCATTTGACCAAACCCATCAACAAGGAAGAATTGGTTTCCGTGTGTGCTCACTGGTCCAAAGCAAACTGCCAACCGTCAGCAGTAGAAAAATGGGGCTTCGCAGAGCGCCACGCACCATGAAAAATCTAGCCGATGAGGTTAAAAAACCCACCGCCGGTGGATTTGATACGCGCCCGCCGATTGGCCTGATCGCTCTTGCGATTGCGGGGGCCGCAGAAACAGTGTTTGTGGCTGTATTGCCATTCGCTGTGCCGAACCTCAGTCTTGCATCCGAGTTGAAGCTGAACCTCGCCTTTCTTGTTCTGTTGATTGGCTCCCTGATGTTAACCGCGGTCTGGCAGAAGATGCGCTGCCCGTCTCGTTGCTCATCGACAATGCGAAGAATCAATAGTATCACCGCGAGCATACTGCTGGTTGGGTTGCCACTAACCGCAGTTACTGCCCGTTTGGTTGGCAACGCAATTTTACAGGATACTCAAGTTCGTTTTGAACGGCTAAGCGAACGAGTAACGAGCGAAGCAAAGCGTCGACTGGACCTCTATACTTATGGACTCAAGGGATGTCGCGGCCTCTATTCGGCCAGCGAACGCGTAACGCGGCGCGAGTTTGCCACCCATGTGGCATCGCGCGACATGAAGACTGAGTTTCCTGGATTTCTTGGGATTGGATTCATCGAACGAGTGCTTCGCAGAGACTTGGAGCAATTCGTCCTAACCGAACGGGCTGACGAAGCGCCGGATTTTCAAGTGAAGACTTCCGGGAACGCCGAGGACCTCTTCGTCATCAAGCACATTTACCCGCTCGAGCCGAGTCTTCAGGCTTGGGGCTATGACGTGGGTTCCGAAATGGTGAGGCGAAATGCCGTAGAGCGGGCTGTCTCAACCGGCGAGCCAACGGTGACCGCCCGCATTTCGCTCGTGCAGGACACGCGCTCGCTACCGGGCTTACTCTTCCTCGTTCCTGTCTATAAAAATGGAACCTCCCCTAAGACAGATCGTGAGCGGTGGGAATCACTCACGGGACTGGTCTACTCTCCTGTAGTTCTGGCAGATGCGTTGTCCGTGCTAGAGGAAGTCGCCGAGCGAACGCTAGACATCAGAATCTTCTCCGGGATGGAGTTAGCCGACGAAATGCTGCTGTATGACTCCAGCACTGGCAAGTCTCGTAAAAGCAAGCCGAGGTACATTTCAAGCTCTCAGTTAACGCTCGGTGGTAAACCAATCACCGTGCTAACTGCCAGCCTTCCAAGATTTGAACAACCAGCTCAAAAGTGGCTGCCCGCCGCCATCAGCCTTGTTGGTTCGCTGCTTAGTACTCTTGTTGCAGGCATTGTATGGACCCTAGGCGCGAGCCAAAGACGGGCAATAGTGCTGGCAGAACACATGACACTCGCTCTGCGCGAGCGTCAACGGCAATTGCAACTCAGCGAGCACAAGACCCGCGCAATTTTCAATCAGGCATTTCAGTTCATGGGGCTGCTCGACGCCGAGGGACGGATTCTAGATGCCAATCAAACAGCGCTGGATTTGGTAGGCACTAGCCTTGAGTCCATTGTGGGGAAGCACTTCGCTGACACTCCCTGGTTTGCACACTCGCTAGGCATGCAGGACGAGATTCGCGCTGCAGTGCGGATGGCGAGCTACGGAGAATTTGTTCGACTCGAGAGTCAGCACCCCGATATCCACGGCCGAATTCTGACAGTGGATTTATCGATTAAACCCGTCTACGACGATACCGGCAATCTGGTGTGGTTGATACCGGAAGGACGGGAGATTACCGATCGTAAGCAATTTGAAAATGAACTAGTGGCGGCAAAGGAACTCGCCGACTCGGCGAATCAAGCCAAGAGCGAATTTCTGGCGAACATGAGCCATGAAATTCGTACACCCATGACCGCAATCCTCGGCTTTGCCGACCTACTTTCGGACGAACAGCTTTATTTGCACGATACTGTCGGCAGACGCGAGGCGATTCGGGCGATTCAACGAAATGGCGAACACCTACTCGGGATTATCAATGACATTCTCGATCTGTCGAAAATCGAAGCAGGTAGGATTGTAGTTGAGGCTATGGAAGTTGCGCCTATGGCTCTCATCAATGAAATACTGTCGTTGATGCAGGTTAAGGCACAAGCTAAGGGAATCAGCTTGGACGCTGCCATGGAAACGGAGATGCCCGAGGCCATTATTAGCGATCCGACGCGACTGCGACAGATACTGATCAACATTGTTGGCAATGCGATCAAGTTCACAGAGGTTGGCAGCGTGCGAATCCTCTGTCGGTTTGTCCCGCAAGAACCATCGCAACTACGAATTGAAGTCGTCGACACAGGCGTGGGTTTGACTCCGGCTCAACAGCAGGTTTTGTTCCATCCATTCTCACAAGCTGACACCTCTACGACGCGAAGCTTTGGAGGCACCGGCCTCGGTTTGACGATCAGCAAGCGATTAGCCAATTTGCTCGGCGGTGACGTCACCATTGCTGAGTCTGTGTTTGGAGTTGGTACTCGCTTTCTTATTACAATCGGTGTTGGCTCCGTAGTTGGCAGACGCATGTTGCCACGCAAGTTGTTGTCCGCGAGCACGGCCAGAGCTGAAACGACCCGCGATGAATCTAATGCAAAAAAGTCTGGCGAGTTGTTACTGGCCGGCTGCCGTGTGCTGTATGCAGAGGATGGAATCGATAACCAACGCTTAGTTTCGTTCATGCTCAAGAAGGCGGGAGCCGAAGTCGTGTTGGCAGACAACGGACAAATTGCTGTAGAGCGACTACGCCAGGCGCTCAATGAAGGGCGCCCCTTCGATGTCATCTTAATGGACATGCAAATGCCAGTGCTCGATGGCTATGAGGCAACTCGTCAATTGCGTAAAGGAAACTATCGAGCCCCTGTTATCGCTCTCACCGCGCACGCAATGGATGGCGACAAACAAAAGTGCTATGATGCCGGTTGCGACGACTATGCTACTAAACCCATCGACCGAAAAAAATTGATTGAGAAAGTTGCTTTGCACTGGCAGCAGCACAGCTCACCTGCGCAACTGGTTGAGTGCGAGTTGAGTTAGTGCGAAATTCTCGTCGCTAGCGTACGAGATTTATTTGCCTTTTTTCAACTTTTTTTCTGACTTGGGCACCGCCGTTTTCATGAATTCGTCGTCAAGATGTTTCGGCCGTGAAGCGCGATAGCGATCGAGGATAGCCTGCAGTTTTTTTGCTTCGTCTGCCGCCGGTGCTGCAAGTTCGGTTGTTGCCAAAGGGTCCATTTCAAATGGATCCTTGACTAGATCAAAGAATTCGCCAGTGCGATACAGCTTGTAGCAGTGATTGAATGCGAATTCGCTGATGTGCGGATCGTTTCCTTGTCTGGGCGAATACCAACTGTACAGCCATTCCCGCGGGGATCCCGTTTTACCCAATAGCTGTGGGTAGAAACTAACGCCATCCACATTACTTGGGCAGGTTACGCCAGCCGCGGCACAGAGGGTTGGCAGGAAATCGGCGGAGCTAACTAAATCATTGTTCACGTTGGCCTGCTTAATCACACCAGGCCAACTAACAATCATTGGCACGTGCGTCCCGCGCTCGGTAGTGGTGCCTTTACCTCCGACATATTTCCCGTCTTTGAAGCGGCTTGCAATCGTCTTATGAGTACCATTGTCGCCAATAAACAAAAGTAGCGTGTTCTCGCGCAAGCCTAATTGACTCAGTTTGGTATCGATATGGCCAACCATTTTGTTCATGTAAGCGGTCATATCGGCAAAATGCTTGACGTTGCGGAGTACGCCTTCCCCTTGGGCATCAGGATCCCAATCTGAGCTGTCAGGGGTTGGTTGAAAGGGATCGTGCGTCAAGATCATGGGATAGTACAGGAAGAAGGACTTGTCTTTGTGGCGGGTGATGAAATCGAGGGCGAAATCATTGACCAGCGATGGACCGTAGCTGCCCAGCGGGTATTCTTGTTCGACACCATTGAGCTCTAGTCCGGGGTTGGCATAGCGCGGTGGACGACGGGTTTGTTGCCAAAGCAGCGATTCATCGAATCCGAAATGTTGGGGCGCGTCCTTTTCCTGCCCAAGTTGCCATTTGCCACAAATACCAGTCACATAGCCCGCCTGTTTCAACAGAGTGCCAAAAGTCTTTTCGCTACGAAGCAGCGTTCCGAACTTTAAGTAGTTGTGAATGTTATAGCGTCCCGTCATTAGCTGCACGCGTGTTGGCGTACACAGTGGTTGCACGTGGCACTGCTGAAACCGCATTCCGGAACTGGCTAAACGGTCTAGGTTGGGCGTCGAATACGCTTGCCCTCCGTTAGCCGTTACGCACTCGTATCCAAAGTCATCCGCCATGATCAGAATGATATTAGGGCGATTGGGGGCGGCAGCGCTGGAGCACAAGCCCCACATGGATATAAAGGCGAAAGTGACGATTGGTATGATTGTTTTCATGGAACGCTTCTTGTTTACTGTGGATTACAACGACAGGATCTATTCAACGACTCCTGCAAAAAACAGACTTTCCTGCTCAAGTTAGAGATGCGCGCAGGGAGTTTTATTTTGCAGACTTCTTCTTTTTTCGCGCGCCTGGTGCGGTTGACTCGCCGGCTTTGTAACTCGCATTGGCTTGATTCGGGACAATTGCCCCGGCGGATTGGAACCAAGCCTGTAAGTCGGCGAGCAATTCGTCGCGTTTGGCGGGATTGGCGTTCGCTAAATTGATGCGTTCCCCAATGTCGGTGTGCAAGTCATAAAGTTCTACGGCGCTGTTTTCGCCGAGCTTTTCACGACCACCATCCAATTGCCACTCTTCATGGTACAGGTGCAACTTCCAGTTCCCTTTGTGGATGACGCTCACCGGCCGCGAGCGAAATCCGGTCCGCACATCTAAATCGCGGCCACGGATCACCGGCTTGTCGAGGTAACCGGGGAAATGCCAGAAAATGCTTTCGCGTTTCAAGTGGCCGTCACCGCGCAAGAGCGGTAATAAACTCTCGCCGTCTAAACTCTTGCCTGCTGGCACGTTTGCATTGGCCGCCGCCAGGAACGTCGGATAGAGATCGACGTTGATTACTGGTACATCGCAACGACTCCCGGGTGGGGTAACGCCCGGCCAGCGAACGATGAATGGTTCGCGAATTCCGCCCTCGTAATAGCATCCTTTGTTGCCGCGCAAAGGTTCTTGCGACGACTGTTGCGTCCCTCCATTGTCGCTGGTGAAGACGACCAACGTATTGTCTCCCAAGCCCAGTTCGTCGAGCTTCTCAAGCAGCAAGCCCACGCTGGCATCAAGATCGTAAGTGCATGCGGCGTACATCGGACTGTTATGCTGCGTGCCGGGTTGCTTCTTCTTAAAATACTCGAGCGTTTCCTGACGAGCCTGCAGAGGAGTGTGGATCGCGTGGTGCGCCAGGTAGCAAAAGAACGGTCGATTTTTGTTGGATTCGATAAAAGTCAGTGCCTTGCGAGTGAGCGTGAAAACACCTTTAGGGTCCTCCGGTGGTCCGGTTTTGTTTCCCTCGGAACCCTCCGTTACTTCTCCATCGCCGAACGAATCGTACGATTGGTCGAATCCTTGTTCTGTCGGATTTGCTCCGTCTTTTCCAGCCAGGTGCCATTTACCGAAATGTCCAGTCGCATAGCCCGCTGCTTTGAGCGCTTCGGCCATGGTGACATTATCGAGTCCCAGACCGCTGCGATTAGGCACGGGAGCTAAGCGTTGCGAGGCCTTGGGCCCACGGTCGGTGCTGCCTACGGCGTAGACATGATGTCGCGGCGTGTACGTTCCGGAGAGCAGGCAAGCTCGGCTCGGCGCGCAATTGCCGGCGGCTGCGTAGCCCGCTGTGAAAACCATGCTCTGCTGAGCAAAGCGGTCTAAATGCGGTGTTTCGTTGAAGTCGGAGCCTTGCCAACCCACATCTTTCCAGCCGAGGTCGTCTGCAAATATCAATACGATATTGGGACGATCCGCTGCCTGTGTTGTCCAGCAAAAAGTTGCGCATGCGGCAACTACAGTGATCATCATCTTTTTCATCGCAGGCAAGCCTTTGGGGAAAGTTGTTTAGTGGAGAGTTTGCGCGATTTCGCTACGGACTTTTCTTCGCTGCGGCTTCTGATTGCCGCGGAGTAAACTGCAGTCGTTAAAGCAGCTATGGGAGAAGTACTTTTTCATACAGGGGTTTGCCTTCCATCGAATGGAATGTAAAGCTCAGCGACTGGTTCTCCGGTGCATACCGTACACTCATGAAGCCACCGCGACTGGCGGAGTAGGGGCGTTCGACACCTTCGTAAATTGGTGGTACAGGCTGCGTGTGATCGTCGCTAGTGGGGCCGCAGCTGAACTCGTGAGTACTACGGCCGCCGCGTTTGTCGATGGAATGATATTGCCAATGGCGGTCGCCACACATCAGGATGACGTTTTTGAGTTTATGGTCTTTGAGCCAGTCGAGGAACTCTTGAGCTTCGTACCAGAATCCATTCAAGTTGGCGTGATTGTCGCCTTTCATCAGCCGGTCGGGACCAATAATCGGATTGGGGGAAATGATGATGCGATGGTCCGCGTCGCTGGCTAACAGCGTCTCCATCAACCAGCTCTTTTGTTCTTTGCCCCAGATAGATTTTTCAGGTCCATCTGGCATTTCGTTTGGGGAGCGGAAATCGCGATTTTCCGTCATCCACACCTGCACTCCCTTGCCCCAACGCACTGTGCGGTAGGTTTTCTCACCCATGGGGAATACCTGTTTGAAGACACGAATCCCTTCGTCGTGACTCAACCATGCGACATCCAACTTTAGCTTGCCTTTGCTCTCGGTGAAACGCGCACCCGGATCGGCATTCTTCTCGGTTACCCATTTACCCAACATGGTCGGGTCGGAATCGTTAAAGCGGTAGTCGTGATCGTCCTTCATGAAGTAGCCGCCGACGTGTTGGTAGTAGTCCTTCATGGCTGGCAGGCCGAACATTTTCTGATAGGACTGCCACGCTTGAGGCACCGTCCGCGCCAAGCCTTGGCCGTCGTAGTAAACGGTATCGCCTGCCGAGACGCAAAAATCAGGTTGTTGCGCGGCCATGGCAAGATAGGTTGAGAAACCGTGCATGTCTTGGCAGGTCGTCAGGTGGAACATCACTGGGGCGCGAACGCTGGGAGTCGGCGCTGTAACGAAGGAGTGAGTCGAGGACCAATAACTGGTTGAATTCTCGCGCTCGCGCATTTCAACTCGATAGAAGTGTCGCGTGCCCGCAGACAGTTGATCGATTTGGAATTGTACCGAGTGGTTTTCCTCTGCTGTCGCCGCTCGCCACGGAGTCAATGTTGCCTGATTAAAGCTTTCATCAATGCCGTACTGCACACGTGCTTGACCATCGTGACCAGGAATCAGTTGCTCAGCGTTCTGTCCTGGAATAGAGGTCAGTCGCACCAAAATAATGGCGGATGTATCTGTAATTTCTCCCGCCTTTCCACCGCTGCCCAGGAAAATTTCTGCCCGGGCGATTTCAGCAAACAGCGACAGACAGCAGACGGTAAGCAGCCAGGGGCCAAGTATCATTCTTCTCATTTGATGTCTCAAGGAAACAAAGGGGACCGACTAAGACGACAGACGCACAATAACTGTTGTTACTGCTGCTGCTCGACCCACTCCAAATTAAATCGCGCGCAGATAATTTTTTCGGAGGCTTCGTACAGGCATAGTACAGTGCCATCGGACATTACTGCTAAATCGGAGTAGGCGCTAGAGCCAGCTTCCAAGGTGCGGTTGATGGGCCACGTTTTTCCATCGTCATGGCTGAGCTTGATCGACAGATTGCGGCGGAGCCCACGACCAGCTGGCACCTCCTGATTGTCTTTGTCTAAACTAACCGAGTGCGGATTGGAGAAAAGCAAAGTGCCAGGTCGCTGTGGATAAGCAACGATGCTGGCCATGCAAATCGGTTCAAGTAGTTGTTCGTGGAAAATAGGCCGAGTCCATTGCCGGGCTCCGTCTGGGCTGATCGTAACTAATTTGCGGTTTGGGTTCGACACGCTACGGGAGACCAACATCACGCGACCATCGCTGAGCTCTGCGATCATCGTTTCGTTCGGGTCACCAAACTCTCCCTCATCGGGGACAGCGATTTCACCTGCTTGCCAAGTCATTCCATGGTCGTCGGAAAAAATCGTCGCAGCTGCCGAAGGTTTGTGGTCGCCGGTATTTCCATAGGCCAACCAAATCGGTACAACCAACCGACCGCTCTTGAGCTGGACGCCATGGCCGGGCCCAGTCGCGATGACTTTCCAGGGATAGCTCTTGCGAAAGGGCTCAAATGCTTGCGTGATTTCGATCGGCGCGCTCCAGCTCGCTCCGTCATCCGTGCTGCGCATCGAGAAACACCTGGCATAGTTCACGCAGTAGAGGAATTCGATCGCTCCTGTGTCGCGGTCGA
This sequence comes from Pirellulaceae bacterium, assembly GCA_041736515.1. GTDB lineage: Bacteria > Planctomycetota > Planctomycetia > Pirellulales > Pirellulaceae > Aureliella. Next base: position 7,301 of record JBGSTP010000157.1, on the reverse strand, counting down.
CGATAGCCACGGGATTGTTGACCGTCTGCTCGCGCTCGCCACCCTGAGCTTTACGCGGATTGCCTTCGATGCGTTCAGCCAAATGGGCAATCTTTTGAGCAGCCTGCCAAGTCCGTCCACCATCGAAAGAACGCTTCAGATGTACTTCGATCTCTCCCCAATCGGCTTTGCTATCCCTGCGAGCTTCGCAATAGGCGAGCACGGTGCCTTTCGTGGTGACGACCAGTCCGGGAATCCTGTAGAGTGCCACTGAGTTGTCGCCAGCGGAAAAAACAGTTGCCTGAGTCAATTGCGGATCGATGGCACTCGCACTAAGGCATATCGCCGTGCAACATAATAGAGCGGACGCACCTGATTGGAACGATACGATGGTTCTCATGAGAATCCTACTGTGTACGGGGTAGGCTGGATTGCGACGTGTGCTTAAATCCGCAGTCGAAACGGAACGCTGGGTGAGGGTAAACAAAACCTGAACATTGTCTTGGGATTGTAAAACCTGACTTACAGTCAGCTGTAGATTTCAGGTTTTCGGTGATTGAGGCGGCGGGTAGGTCGCCATTGGAGCGCGGGGCGACGCCAGGAAAAAGCTGTGCATAGTATAGCATGTAAGCTGTTCCCTCGCTGAGGGTAACGGTTCATGGAGCTTCAAAGCACGTCTGCTGCAAATGAAGCATATTCGAGATCGCCAGCAGAACCTTTCTAGCCTTAGAGTGTTTCATCATCCAACACAACTTTTCTTCAGGAGTCTACTAAATGCGAACTAGAAAAATTCTTCAGTGTACGAGTGTGTGCATGTTACTGGGTTTGGGTAGCGCGGCCTTGGCACAGCCACCGGGTGGTCGCGGCGGTGAGGGCTTTGGGCCGGGCGGACGCGGCGGTGATTTTATGCGTATGTTGCCAGTGATGAGAGCTCTGGACGCTGACGGCAATGATGAGATTTCGAGCGAGGAAATCGAGAAAGCGGTTGCAGCGTTGAAGGGGTTGGACACGAACCAGGATGGTAAACTTACCATGGATGAGGTTCGGCCTGCGTTCGGTGGTCCAGGCGGGCCTCCTGGAGCTGAAGGACGGGGTGAAGGCGGGCGAGGACGGGATTTCGGTGGCCCAAGGGGCAACGATGGGGGTGATGCCGGTGGCATGGTCGAACGGCTAATGGCATTTGACAAAAACGGCGATGGCAAATTAGCCTCAGATGAGATCACGGGGCGCCTGCAAGCGATCGTGACGCGAGCTGATGCGGACAAAGACGGCTTTGCGACCAAAGAAGAAATAACAAAAGTTGCGGCCACTATGGGGGACCAAGGGCCAGGCGGCCGTGGCGATTTCGGGCGTCCGGGAGGTGAGGAACGTGGAGGGTTTGGTCCGCCCAATGCAGAACAGTTTATAGATCGCGCCTTCGGGTTTGATGCCGACGGCGACGGCAAATTGAGCAAGGAAGAAATGACGAAAATGTTGAACGAACGACCTCAGGGATTGGGACGCCCACAGACAGGCGAGGGACGCCCCGGTAGCGACGCTCGCCCCGGAGGCGAGCGTCCGCAACGTCCACCGAGCGAATGAGTACCTGCGATCCGGGAGCGGAGCGCCTGGAGAGAATTCGTTGAGTCCTAACTGCACAGTCCGGTTGGTTTCCAACCGGACTTGCTTTTTTCTTGCTCCGCGGTTTTTCATTGCATGGCGGTCGTTCAGGTTCGGAGGTAGAGCTATAATCAGAAAAACCGCGTGGTACATTTGCAGTTGCTTTTACTACTCTGGGGCCACCAATGTCTATCCGCAGCAGATATCCGGAACAACGTATTGCACCTAATTTGCCGCAGTGCGGCCATCGTGTAGATCGCCGGGAGGCTATGCGTATCGGTGGTCTGTCCGTACTCGGCAGCGCTTGGGCGGGGTATGGGCTTGGCGCGCTGGGAGTAGGCACGCTGGGACTAGGCGACTGGTTTCGTTTGCAGCGACTGCAAGCGGCTGGGTTGGAGCAAGGCGAAGCGACCAGCAATAGGGTAGCGACTGCGAAATCCTGCATTCTGATTTGGCTGGATGGAGGGCCCAGTCACTTGGAGACATTTGATCCCAAGCCCTTGGCACCCTCCGAAGTGCGTGGGCCCTTGGAAACGATTGCGACCTCCATTGCTGGAGTTCGCTTGGGCGAATGCCTGCCCAACACGGCCAGAATCATTGAACGCATAGCAATTATTCGCTCGATGACGTCGCCGTTGGGAGAGCACAACTTCGGTACACATTACATGATGACTGGATACAAGCCAACTCCGGTTTTGGAGTATCCGACCTACGGATCGGTGCTGGCGCATTTCCATCCTGGCACAGGTGTATTGCCAGCTCATATGTCGGTTCCGGATTTTGGTGTGGGCGGCAGTCGACTGTCCGGCAATGGCTTTCTACCCAGTGCAGTTGCGCCATTCTCTGTCGGTGGAGATCCAGCCCGGAGCGATTTCAAGGTGCGGGACTTGGATCTGTATCAGGGCATCAGTCTTCAACGCTTGGATCAGCGTCGCGAGTTTGTCAGCGCGTTGGATCGTTTTGCGCCAGGAGCGAGCAGCGCTGACCCTTCGGTGGATTCCGATTTAGAGCGTGCGTTCAACCTAATCGCTTCCCCGACTGCCAAGCGAGCATTTGACTTGTCGGAAGAGTCGCCAGCGCTGCGTCAGAGGTATGGCTCCAAGACGATAGGCCAGAGCTGTTTGTTGGCTCGTCGTCTCGTGGAAGCTGGCGTCCCGTTCGTTACGGTCAACAATCGCGGTTGGGATACTCACAATGATTTGGTTACACGCTTGAAGGAAGGCTATACAGGCGCGAAAATTGGTGTGGGTTTGATTCCATCGCTCGATATGGCGCTAGCCACGCTCATCCAGGACCTACAGGATCGCCGCATGCTCGATCAGACGCTGGTCGTGGTGATGGGCGAGTTCGGTCGTACTCCAAAATTGAACACGCAGGGTGGGCGAGATCACTGGCCACGCGTATTCAGCGTGTTGCTTGCCGGTGGTGGAGTACCGGGAGGCCAGGTTATTGGTAGCAGCGATTCGGTCGGCGAGAGCCCGCACGATCGCCCCGTAACGCCAGGCGATCTGGCAGCTACCATCTATGCACTGTTGGGAATCGATCCTCAGCTCGAACTGCGTACCCGCGACGGACGCCCCGTTCGATTGACTTCGCATGAATCCCAGGCGATTCGGGAAATCGTTGGCTAAACTAGAATTGGACGCACCACGGTTGGCAGCCGATCATTATTTCGCTACTTGGGTCTCGCTTTCTTAGTTGTCAGGTAACACATGGATCGTGCTAAGTATCAATCGTTGGTCGAAACGTTCTTTACCTGGGATCGCAAGACGATCGTGCCTATTTTGGAAGAGTTGCTCAGTGCTGCTGCCGCCGAAGATGCCCAGATTCCGGCGAGCGTCATGAGCCAAAACTACGAGACAGCGCAGGCCAATCCAGAGATCCACGTTTTGCCTGGAAATCTAAAGGATGCTCGCGACTCGATCTTTCCCTATTTTTGGGGAACGGACAGTTGGAATAGTCCATTGCACTTGGAGAATGTGCGTGGTCCGGCCAACCAAGCTTCGTTGATTGGCGCGTTTGCGTGCTTGCTCAAGAATCCTAATCTTTGCACCGATCGCTACAGCCAACGCTCGAATGAACTCGAAGTCAAGGCAATTACGGCACTCGCAAATCTGATTTTCTATCACACGCAAGATCCGTGGGGCGTATTTACGATTGGCGGAACAATCTCCAATCTTTATGGAGCCAAAATTGGAATCGAAAAAGTGGTTCCGGGAGCTATGCAAAGCGGACTGCGCGAACATCGCGTCGTGCGACTCTGTTCGTGTGCAAGCCATTACTCCAACAAGACTGTCGCCGGCTGGTTGGGAATTGGCACTCAGCAGCTCATAGAGATCGCCACCGACGAGAACTTGGCCATGCGACTGGACTTGCTCGAGCAGCGTTTGAATGAGCTTTATGCAGAACGAACCAAGGTAGCGTTTGTTGTGGCTACGTTTGGCACGACCGATGGATTTGGTATCGATGATGTCGCGGGGATTCGCGAGATCATTGAACGCGTTGCCATGCAACATGCGCAGCCCGTACCCCAGTTGCATGTGGATGCGGCGGTTGGGTGGGCGCTGACCTTCCTGGCAGAGTACGATCTGAGTGCCAATCCATTGGCATTCTCGGAGAATTTATTGGCTTTAGTCGCTCGAGTGCAGCAGCATTGCATGGGATTGAGAGCCGCAGATAGCGTGACCATTGACTTCCATAAAATGGGCCGCGGTCACTATCCGTCGAGCGCATTTATTGTTAACCGCCGCAAGGATTTGAAGTTTTTGGCGCGGGACGTGAGCGATACGCCATACTTCTCTGAAGCCGATTCGCGGAGAGATCCCGCGCTGTTTACGCTAGAATGCTCTCGACCGGGTTTGGGGCCTTATAGCGTCATGGCTTCGCTCAATGGAATCGGTTTGACTGGTTGGCAGATGCTCGTCGCGCGCAGCTTGGAGCTAGCTGAGAAACTCAAATCCGGATTGACGCAACTCGACAACTGTCTTGTACTCAATCGCCAAACGACAGGTGCGAGCGTGAATTGGTGGGTACTTCCCAAAGGTAGAAATGCTAGCGACATATTTCAAAAGTTGCTCGCGGGAGATTTGACTCACGAGCAGTGCCAGCGTTACTTTGCGGAGATACGTCGTCTAAGTGAACGGCGTGAGAAAGCCAACGATGCGGCAATTGACGCGCGACTTGGATTCACGACCGACTATGGCTTCAAACCCAACGGGATTGCCACTCCAGCCTGGAAAGCAGTGTTCTTTCATCCCGCTACTTCGGATCAGGTCATTGAGAGAATATTATTAAGTATTGAGGAGTTAACCTAGGCAGGTATTCCTGGGTTGGGATGCCGTGCAATGCTTGACATTCGCGGCGATTGCTGCGTTTATTGGCTTAATAACGGCGGTGGGCGTTGTTTACTGGTTGACCTGAACGGGGTAAAGAAGGTAGTCTTAACACCAAGGCAGGTACTAAATCGTCGCCAACTAGAGTGCCACGGATCAGCGAATTTGAGGAATTCTGCTCCTGAGTTCGTAGTTCGTCGAGCGATTTCTATGCGTTAGTCAGTCAATGCCGATGCCATTTGCGGTAGCTTTGATGCAAAACGGTTTTTGCAACTTCAGTGTGGCTCAATGTTTCGAATGCTTTCACCGGTTTGAATGCCAGTAGAGTTTCTGTGTGTCGCGAGCCCACGTGATCGCCGGCAGCCTACTTTGCGTCAGCCAGATCACAATACTATGAACGTCGAAGAACACGAGCAGTTGCGAGCAAATATCTGGGATCACTTGTATAATGTGGGTCCACAGTCTGTTGAGCGTATCGCCAACCAAATGCAGTTGAGCCAACAACAGGTTGTTGGATTGGTAGATCATGCGTGGTTTTCGATTCAGAACGAGTTGGTTGAAATTGCGACCGACGGCGGCCAGTAGCGAACGGATCGAAACACAGCGTCATTGGTAGATTCAGAATCAATGACAACGAAAGAAAGTTGAAGATGTCAGTACAAGAGAAAGTACGTTGGAAGAATTGGGCCGATCGCTTACGCCAGGAAATGATGACGGGCCTTGAAGCGGAAGTAACCCGCTCGGTGCAGTCGATCGCCTCGGAGACGGCCACAACAAAGGCAGAGAGCACTTTGCATAGCGTTCGTTTTTGGAAAGCCTGTCAGGCCGGGAAGTCCCCTAACGATGCGCTCACTGCCGCTGGCTTTTTAATTGACTTCCAGCCAGACGACGAACGTAGCGTGCAGCAAATCACCTTGCGATTGAATGCCACGTGGATGTCCATCATGCAGCGCGTGCTCGATCGAAAAAAGTCGTAGGTTAGAAAGCGGGTGGCACAGTTTACAGAGCTGTGTCCTCCTCGTTTCTCTAGCTTCGCAAAAACTCCAGGTCTAGCTTTGTTGCGGCTTTCCTGGTATGCTTAGCAACGGTTCCAATCAATTCAGGATCTGACATGCCTCTCCTTTTCGCTTCCGCGACTAGCCGCGGCTGCTCTGCTGGGGTTGATTTCACAGCATGAAAACGCAAGTTGCGTTTCTACTCAGGAGAAGCTAAATGGCGCATGGTACAATTAAGAAGTTGGTCTCTGACAAAGGATTTGGATTTATTAAAACCGATCGTGGTGAACTCTTCTTCCACCACTCCGCAGTGCAGGGCACTCAGTTCGAGTCGTTGCGTGAAGGGCAAGAAGTTGAGTTTAGCGAAGGTCGCGGTCCGAAGGGGCCTCGCGCCGAAGCGGTGACACTGTTGGGCGATAGCCCTGAATAGACTGGATTATCCAGTCTTGCCAGAGATAGACTTTCTCGGTTGCGTCTCAATCCTGTTCCGACAATCGACTTTTTGCGCATATAATTTCGAAAGCGCTGGAAGGTGGTAGCATGGCCAAGGATCGGAAACCTTCGGTAAAAGCAGGGCCCAAGCAAGCAAATCCCGGAGACGACGATATTGGCTCAGAGCTGATTGCGGAAAGCAAAGGGAATTCTGCTACGATTACGCTCGAGGGAAACGAAGTCCAATTGTCGGTGGGGGAAGTAAATATCCTGGGCGTCTTCAGAAAATATCTGATGACTCCCGGCAGAATGCTTTGCCTAAACAATACAGATATTGGTACGATGAAGCGGTCTCTCGATAAACTTATCGCAGCTGGCCTGCTTAAGCCGGAAGATTTTAAGGGAAGTTACTCTTTAACGCGTTCTGGTTTTATCGCAATGAACGAGCTAAGCTGAGTAACAATTGAAAAGTCGTCAAGGTCTGGGATCGTGAGTGATTGGGATTCCAACTGACGCAGTCGGTAGAGCGAGTCTCTTGTTCATAGAGACGCTCAATAAAAGCATCAGCAGTAACGATTCGGTCCCGGTGTACTGCTGATTCAGAAAAGTAATGACGGGATGTTCTTGGAGTTTTGGTAATGGGTAAGAAACTGTACTGCGGTAACCTCAGCTACAACGTGCGTTCAGCACAGCTAGAGCAGTTGTTCTCGCAATTCGGGAATGTTGTTAGCGCACAGGTGATCGAAGATCGTGAAACCGGACGTAGCAAAGGTTTCGGGTTCGTCGAAATGTCGACTGATCAAGAAGCCAATGCGGCTATTGATGGTCTCAACGGTCAAGATCATGAGGGTCGCAGTCTGCAGGTGAACGAAGCACGTCCGCGTGAAGAGCGTTCCGGCGGTGGCGGTGGTGGTGGTTACGGCGGCGGCGGTCGTGGTGGCCGTGGCGGCGGCGGTGGCGGCGG
>JBGSTP010000114.1:0-15813 GCA_041736515.1 Pirellulaceae bacterium | reverse complement strand
ACCGTCCGCGGTTCAGAACATTCATAATCTGGCCTCCTTGCCTAATGACGGAACTGTGACAACTCCATCTAGGCATGCGAGGCCATTTTGTATAGATCATTCTCTGACAATCATTTACGACTATCTAAGTGCCATTCGCGTCTCAAACCGTTGCGGGGAGCCTAGAACAGACGTGTCTGACCACCCAGCTCCTTGGCAACGCTCTTGTTCCAAAAGTCTAGACCTCGTGCATGCTTAGTTGCGTAAATTAGACGATAGAGCGGACCCGATCGCCCCGAGATTACTTCGTGGGCAAAGTGAGTGAATCCAGCGTGAGTACGTAATTGGTCTTTGTAGATTTCAGAAAACAACTCTCTTAAGTTCTTAGCACTAGCTGTTTGAAGTTGAGCTTTTCGTTTCCGCCAATCGGACCCTTCTCCAAGCGTACGATCCAAGTTTGACTCTGGTTGATCAAAATACACATGGTCCATGTTTCGCAAAATATCGATTGCATCTGGAAAAAGAATCAGCAGGTCAACGGGTCCATGAGATGAAAGCATTTGAACTGTCTTGAAATCAAGATGTAGACCCGTTGGATCAAGAAAAGCGAGCGTCAATGCTCGATATGGAATTTCGGTTACGATATCCGCTACCATCTGGTTGCAATCGCCCTGAAATACTCGACATCTGCGTGCCGCTGGGCCATTTTCAATTCGAGATCGACAAGTTTCATACGCAGTCTCGTCGAGCTCGCATAGAAGAATTCGTTCGAAGGCCTTTGGAGCATTCGCCGCAATCAGTGGTGATCCTGGGAACTTCTCACCCGTATCCCGGTTCATGCAAACGCCCGGTCCAGCAAATAGGTCTACGTATGCTAAGCCGTTCGGCCAAGCCGGATGACCGACCATAGCTCTTGTCGTAATTTCAATATATCTATTCCAGAAATGCAGTTTCTTCTCTGCCCAAAAGCCAGAATCGCGACATGGTAAGCCGTCGTCCTGTTCAACCTGCGCACAAAGTGCCTGCCACTGACTCGCTTTCGTTTTCGCCATTTACGATTCTTTCCGGCATTTCGTCCCAGTACCTTCCTTCCAACATTCGCCCAGCTAGCTTCTTGTTAACGCCGCCCCACTGTTTGAAAAAGAAGGGAACATTGTACTTGACACAACGATCGCGAATGCTTGTCGCCCATTCAGGTTTCATCGGCCGCGCATTTGGGCCGGACTCGCCCCCAACGATAACCCAGTGAATTGCGCGTAAGGGAAGTCGTGGAATTGGGCCAAGCAATGGCTCCACGGACAAAAAACGTATACTTGCTGGAACTCTCGCCAGTTCTGCGATGCGCCAAGTAAAGTCGGAATTCTCAACGCTCGTGCCCATCCAAACGTTTGAAGGCCAAGGCAGAGCATTGGACATTGCGACCACTCGCTCGGGACGTTTTGTAAGCACCTGAAAAGTGTGCTGTGAAGCTAGTTCCATGATTCTGAAGCACCGAGTTATGAATTCATCTGGTACATCGCGATGAAAGAGGTCACTCATAGAATTGACGAAAACAAGCCTGGGGCGTTGCCAGGAAAGGGGGAGTTCAACTACGTCTGGTTGAAGCGTTATCTTGAAACCATTCCGATAACGTTGTTGCCCCATCGCTTGTAGCCTCTTGGCCATCCGTTCTGCATAGCAATGCTTGCATCCTGGGCTAATCTTTGTACACCCGGTCACTGGATTCCAAGTTGCTTCCGTCCACTCAATGCCAGATGAGTCGCTCATCGTTATCTCGCCAATTTTGGGACTGCTTCTTTCACAGGAAACTTGGAGTAGCTGAATGGTCAGCATACCAAAATCTCAAGCATATTCTGGATCCACAATCGAGCCGAGATTAAATATGACCGCGCTTGGCACATTGTTAGAGCGTTTTTGCTCGACACGCCCACGATTTGAGAGTTTGGAAGTTCAGATAGTCCATAGGAAATTCCCTTCGGCGAAAGGGGCGGATTCAATTCGTCGCGAGATTGGACGGCGTCGCACGGAAGGATTTGCGTCGAGGCTGATATTAAAAATGCAACTTCAAAGTTTGGCGGTGGCTACAGAGCAAACCAGTGTAGCCACTGTCGGTTGATCGGGTTGATTTTGATAACCTCACAATAAAAAACCGCAGAGCCATTGAAGTCTCTGCGGTCGGTGATTTTACGATTCTGGTCGAGAAGATTATTTCTTCTTCTTCTTGGTATCCTTTGGATCCTCTTCCTTGACCTTCTTCTTTTTCTTCAGCGAAACTTTGACCACGCGAGTCTTGGGAATGCCTAATACTGGATCGCCTTCGCTCCATCGCTCAAGTTCTTTGAGTCGCTTGATGCGTTCTACGCGAGTCAGGACGTTTCGGGACTTGATGGCCCCACCGGCTACTTTGAGGCTCTTGTCGAGCGTCATGGAATGTCTCCAAACGATATGTTTTCTAAATCAACCGCAGTTCCTGTTGGAACGGATTGAGATTTTTAAAGGCTTTTCAAGAATTACGCAGTTTACCGGGATCTTAGGTTTTCGGCAATGGCTTTTAAGCCACAAACCACAGATAGTTTCGGCTTTCCGACCGAAAGAAATTGGTCAATTTCTAGCTTGTTGGTGCGGCATCAAACAATCCGCAAGCTAGCTCAATCGTCGTCGCCGGATGGAACAACAGGCAGTTAATGATATAGCTAGCATAAAAAAAGAAGTTGGTTCCGGAACGGCTGTAAATGAAGCGGACGAAGCCGAGTCGATATTAAACGCTCCCTGCGATGTCGGAAAAAACGCAGTCAAACTGTTGATCGCTCGCCCACTGGTGAGCGGGAATGTGGTTCGTAGCTCGTAATTGGTAAGCTGATTACTGCCTACAGAGAAAATGGCAAGACCCTGACCCGGATCGCTGATACCCACGGTCGGTTCGGGAACAGCGTTTCGATTGATAAAAATGGTTGGGGAAAATGTGAAATTGGCCGATCCTAGGCCGTCAATTTCGAGCATCGCCGCGGTTCCGTCCAAGCGAAACACATTGAAGCTTGGGTTGGTGACGATTGTTTCGTCTCCAACTGCAGTAATAGTGAATTGCCTTTCCGTAAATGTTTGCTGGCCCAGCGACCCGCTCCCAGTGCCCGTGAAAACATAGGTCAGGGCACCGCAGGCAGCACCTTGAATGCCGCCAGCTAGCAACAGCAGGGGTAGCAAGTAGGTTACAAGCTGTCGATGAGTCATGGGTTCGCATTCCAGAGAGGAGAAGCCTTTAGATGCTAGACACCCTATCTTAACATCAGAGCCGCCGCGACGGAATACTTGGGTTCGTTCCGATCCCAAATCTGCGTCGAAGTCTGCTGCGATCAGCTGCTGAGGTCATCTCGAGGTGGGCTAGTGGTGTGCGTCCCTACCATCGCGTGTTGGCTGTTTGACGAGGCTGGCACAGGCCACATAAATGATCGCCATGGCGGGTGACCGCATGCGCATGTTGCTCCAATAAACAGCATGAACTGCAGTGAGCGCCAGGACAAAAGCCAGAGCAGGGTACCAGCTTCTCCAGCCAGCAACCTTCACCGCGATATAGACTCCGGGAATGGCCGTTGCCAGGGCGATTGTGTACCACCAACCAACGGCGACGCGCATTAGGGGAGACGCCACATTCGGCCAGACGGCCCACAGCCAGCCTACACGATAGACACAACTTCGCAGGAACTCGTCTGGCCGTGAAGTAATCGTGCTCCAGGCAAGCTGATAATCTTGGCGATCGCTGGCAACTTCGTCTGCAGCGCTCGTCGCCGAGCTATGGCGCTGCTGCCAGTCGCGATGAAAGGATTCGGCGTCCCAGTCTCGCGAGGGGCCGTTGTTGCGAAAGTGATCGTACAATTGTGGATTGTTTGCGAGGAGCAGGGTATATCCGCCATGCGTGGTGGCCCAGATTGGTTTTCCGAAGAAGGCGTAATTCCTGAGCACCCAAGGTGCCAGGCAGCCGATGACAATTAGGCTCAGGATGAGGCTGTCATTGATACGGCGCTTCCAGCATGCCGCTCCGGCAACCAGCGTTCCTGCCACGCAGAGCGCTGTCCATGGAGCTGCGGTGGGGCGAGCCAAGATGGAGAGGCCGAAGACGCATCCGAGCGTGAGTAGGGCCAGCCATTGCTCTATTGGGCGGTTGTGCTTCAAAAGGCCGGAATGACACCCTGGTTCGACGGAATTCCCGGTCAGTGCAAAGGCAATCAACCAAAGTTGCCAGGCTAGAACGACAAAGAAGGCAGCCAGTGTTTCCGTCATTACCAGAGTACTGGCTTGTAAGAGCAAAGGGTCGAGGCAAACCAGCAGCGCGGGCAGCCAGGCCAGTCTGAGTCGCAAGCTGCATGCAACGGACCAGGTGAGCCATACCGTCGCCGTGCCCAGTGCTAGCGATAGAGTTGCTGTGGCTAAAGGTGAAATGGTGCTGGCGCCCTCGGTGGCCAACCAACTCAACAACCACGGATAGAGCGGAGGGCGGAAGGCGGTTGGGTGGTTGGCATCGAGGCCGTAGACGCCGGTATCGGCCCAATTCAGGGCGAGTCGCGCATAGGCATCGGGGTCTGCCGTCAAGCTGGAGTGGCTTGCCAACAAGGCTGTGCCGCGAATGATCAGGCAAGTCCCCATAAGGAGCCAAGGGCAAGCGGGCGAGCGATTCGTTGTTTGACAATTCAAGATCTTGGGACGCACCAATCTGCATCAAATTCCTTGGTTGTCATAGCACCGCCACTTTGCGAAGCAATTTCCTGTTTAAGTTTATCGATGCGGGCGGCAGAGAGCACGCCTTCGATAACCAGTAAGAACTCGCGAGACTCGCCCGCCGCCAATTTGACTACGCGGCCTTTCTCTTCCTCGAATGAACGCGGATTGGGAAAGCCAGTGCCGGGCTCTAAGCCGGTTACGTAGCCATCGGAGTTGGCCACCGTGTTCTTCCATAGCGTAAAATATGGCAAACTTTCGGGGCGGTAGTGAACGGCAACACCGCGATCTCCGTTCCGCGAAGCCAATAAGCTTTTGGTCCAGCCGCTTGAGTCCGCGGGGCTGGCACAAAAATACACTTGTTCCTCATAGCCCGGCGTGGGCGGCAAATAGGTTTGCCAGTCGTGCAGGCCCTCCACAGCGCGAGTGTTGCGGGCAACAATTTTTGGTGCACCTAAGTGTGCAGTCGCGCCCTGCTCTAAAACGGGTGCACCGATATTGATATGGTAGAGCATTTGCATGGTTGTCGGAGTGCCACCGGCGTTAGTGACGACATCATGAATGGCGATTTTGTCCTCGCCGATCGACAGCGTTACTTTAGCGGTAAGGCGCAAGTTGTATTGAAGAAAACGTGTCTCGTGGACTTCGCCGATTACATGGAGCAGGGAATGCGCCTCGTCGATTTCGATGCGAACATTCCGCGCGGGTAGATTTCCGGCGCGGCCATGCAGGGGAAATTTGAGATGCCCAGCGGCATCAAAGTCCGGCGCACCGAAGCTGCGCATACCGCAGCGCACTAGGAGTTCGTCAAAACCGTCGAGCCAGCCAAGGCCGCTGCCTTCGTCGATCGCCACGTGGGCCGGATGTACAGGGCCCTCTACGGGCGATTTCCAGCCAATCTCGGTACCCTGGATATTGGCTTTCCAAAGACTCATTCCGCGGGTCGGACAAATCGCTGCACGAACTGTGCCGGTGTCGATAATCAACAACTCGACGTCGCGGCTGGCACCTGTGGTTAAAAGTATCCGCGAACAAAGGAACTCGCCAGCAGCAACCTTGAACTGAGTGCCGAATGTGAGCTGCTGGTTCAAGTCCGGTGGAGTAGCCGAACGAACCGCTTCCGGAAGCGTAACTTGCATAATGTACCTCAAATAGTAGGAACGCAAATGTTAGTGGAATTATCTCGACGGGAGTCCGATGCTGAGCGCCCGCGATGCATGTTGTAGTTATGGGGTGGTGGTAAGCGTGCGTTTCTGACCCGTAGGCTCGCTGCCACAGATCCAGAGGCTCGCCAGCTAGATGAAAAAGGCCACGTTTAGCCCTAAACTAACGGAAAAACCAACTCCTTACTTGTAACCGTTGTCGGCTCGGAATAAAACAGGCTGTCCGGTGAAAGAACTTTCTTAATTAACCCATCAGTTTGCGAAATTCAACAGAAAATGACTAGCAGAAAACTAGACGAAGGTTTGATAAAGTCCGACAACGTAGCTGCGATTCTATCTCGGGCCCTGGATGCTGGCGAAGGACTATTGCGTTTGACTCCGACGTGGGTGCCTCGCAGTTTTCTGCATCCGGGACGAAGGATCAAACTGAATCCGGCCGATCTGTATGCCTTTGGAGCCGACCGCGGTGGAATTGACGAACGCTGGTTTGGCAGTACCACCGAGGCTGCCAATGAGGGTCGCGTGTGGCACGAAGGCTTGAGCATGTGCTTGTTTGAAGGTCAGAAATTCTTGCTGCGCGACGCTGTTGCGGAAGCCGGGAAGCAGCTGGTTGGCGAAAAGATTTTCGGCAAATATAACCGCTGGCCCGTGTATTCGAAGTTCTTTGACAATATGGGGCCGATTCCACACCACATGCATCAGTCGTTCGAGGATGCAAAGCTAGTTGGGCAAGAAGGAAAACCGGAAAGCTATTACTTCCCGCCACAGTACAACAACGTCGACAACAATTTTTGCTACACATTTATGGGACTGGAGCCTGGAACTACTAAAGAGCAATTGCGCCGTTGTCTAGAAAACTGGAACAAAGGCGATAACGGCATTCTCGATCTGTCCAAGGCTTATCGGCTCAAGCGTGGCACAGGTTGGTTGATTCCACCGGGCGTACTACACGCGCCGGGTTCCCTGTGTACGTATGAGCCACAATGGGGCTCGGATGTGTTTGGAATGTACCAATCGATCGTCGAGGGACGTTACGTTCCCTGGTCGCTGCTGGTGAAGGATATGCCTGCTGACAAGCACCAAGACCTGGACTTTATTGTCGGGCAACTCGATTGGGAAAAGAATGTCGATACGCATTTCAAAGATGCGAACTACATTGAGCCAATTATTGATGCGGAGCGAAGCGGCGATGGCTTCACGGACAAGTGGATTGTGTATGGCACGATCGACGGCCAGCAGTTGTTCAGCGCCAAAGAATTGACTATTGAGCCCGGCGCGAAATGCAAACTGCGCGATCCCGGTACCAGCAGTTGGATCACTGTCCAAGGCAAGGGGCGTATCGGCAAGTTAGCCTTGCAGACTCCTGCCATGATCGATTTTGGACAGACGACAGAGGATGAGGTTTTCATCAGCCACGATGCGGCCACGGCGGGCGTAGAAATCGAAAATACTGGCAGCGAGCCGCTTGTGGGCTTGCGCTATTTTGGCCCGGATTGCCATCCAAACTTGCCAGCTAACGGAGCTTGGCAAACCTCGCGATAGGCAACTGACCATAGGCCGCTTCCTGAAGAGACTCGCAGGAGGTGTGAGTGTTAAGAGGCTGTGCGTTGCTCACAATCGCGGCCTCAGCTTTCTCGCGTCCTATATCCCGGCCTTCCTACAGGAAGGCACTTATCCACCGATCCCTTACCCATTCAATCGGAGTATCCCATGAGCCACGCTTCCCCCAAATTGCACAATGCCATGTGGCCAGGACTGGTCGGCAAAGGAACTGAAGCAGGGCAGGAGCCACCTATTAGTCTCGAAAAAATGCTGGACTTAACTGCGGCCGCAGAAGTCAGTGGTCAGAAATTTGAAGGCATCGACTACTTTCTTTTTTTGCCGCACACCAATCCAGAGGCTTCAGATGCCGAGCTGAGACAGATCGCCGATATGATCGCCAGCAAGGGCTTTAAGGTGGGTTCGCTCGTCGCGCCGGTTTGGCCGGGCACCGTTGGCGATTCGGCCATGGGCGATTCGGCTGCGCGAGAGAAGTTTCTCTCTGCCGTTCGAGTCGCATGCCGCATCGCAAAGGTCTTCAATGAACATGGCGTGCGCCAGTACGGTTGTATTCGCATCGACTCGGCTGAATTTGGAGTTGAAAAATGGCGTGCGGATGCAAAAGCCAATACCAGTAAGATCGCGGAGACTTTCCGCGAGGCGGCAAAGATTGCGGCAGACAATGGCGAACGGCTGGCAGCCGAAGGTGAGATTTGTTGGGCGGGCATGCATAGCTGGAAAGACATGCTTGACCTGCTGGAGGAAGTGGCTATGCCCCAGTCATTGGGATTCCAGGCTGACTTGGCACATACCTATCTCTACTTGATGGGGTACAACGCTCCTGAGCGTGCGTTACTTCAGGAAGGATATTCGACTGAGGAATTCTATGCCGCCTATGAGCAAATGACCGACAAGCTCCGACCATGGACAATCGACTTCCACGTAGCTCAAAACGATGGCAACGTTCACGGCGCCGGTTCGCATGATAAAACAGGTAAACACTGTCCAGCCGACGATCCCAATGGCAAGCTCGATATCGTCAAGTGTTCCGGATACTGGCTAAAAGATGCGCAGCAACGCGGGATTCAGCATATTTGTTGGGATGGTTGCATGTTCCCCAACGCCATGCTGGAAGACGGCCGAACCTGGAATACGATCTTGGACACGATGATCAAGGTTCGTCAAGCGCATGGCTGGTAGCAGAGTCAGCTAGCTGAATCCTGAACACGGCAGGCAGCACGTCAAACTCACATAAAACTTTTGAGTCTCATAGAAGGCGAGAGGAATCCAATGAAAGAACTACGCGTCGGTATGATCGGTTATGGTTTCATGGGCAAAACGCACTCGAATGCTTACGTCCAAGCAGCTCATTTTTTTAAGAGCGAGCACAAGCCCGTATTGAAGGCTCTGTGCGCACGCAATGCGGAAAAAGCGAAGCCATTTGCCGAAAACTGGGGCTACGAGTCGGTTGAGACCGACTGGCGCAAGCTGATTGCTCGCGACGATATCGATGTGGTTGATATCTGCACGCCCAACAACATTCACAAGGAGATTGCCATCGCTGCGGCTAAAGCTGGCAAAATGATTCTGTGCGAAAAGCCCTTGGCAATGAACGTAGCCGAAGGCGAAGAAATGTGTGCTGCCGTCGAAGCAGCAGGCGTGGCAAATATGGTCTGGTATAACTACCGCCGAGTGCCAGCCGTTAGCCTGGCTAAGCAAATTCTTGATTCCGGCAAACTCGGCCGCATTTTTCATTATCGGGCCAACTTCTTGCAGGACTGGACGATCAACGCCGATGTGCCCCAAGGCGGTGCTGCAACCTGGCGACTGGATGTCGATGCAGCCGGCAGTGGTGTAACGGGCGACCTGCTGGCGCACTGCATTGACACGGCTATTTGGTTGAACGGTTCGATCAAGAACGTCACCGCCATGACGGAGACTTTCGTGAAAGAACGCGTCCACGCTGAAACTGGAAAGAAGCAACCGGTGGGCATCGACGATGCATGCGCATTTCTGTGCCACTTTTCCAATGGCTCTCTAGGCCTGTTCGAGTCAACTCGCTATGCACGAGGCCACAAGGCGCTTTATACGTTGGAAATCAATGGTGAACATGCGAGTATGCGCTGGGACTTGCACGACCTGCATCGCCTTCAGTATTTCGATCACAGCGATCAATCCATCGTGCGTGGCTGGCGAAGTGTCCACGTTTCCGATGGCGATCAACCCTACATGGGGAATTGGTGGGTTCCAGGGTTGCAAATTGGCTATGAACATTCCTTCACCCACCAAGTAGCCGACTTTTTGACAAGTTTGGATACCGGTTCACCGGCACATCCAACATTCCGCGATGCATTGGAAACACAGAAAGTTTGCGATGCCGTCTTGGACAGCGCCAAGCAGGGCGTATGGAAGAATGTGTAATTCATCCGCGCAATTTGTTGGACTGACTGGAATCGTCCGTTGAATTATCTCGCCCACGCTTACCAACATTTAGCCGATCCCCACTTCGCTGCGGGGACGGCTTTGCCAGATTGGCTGAGCGTGATCGATCGCAAAAACCGAGCCCGTCGACAATACGCGGAGCCGCTTACATGTCATGGAGATCCACGCATTGCATCCTTTGCGCGTGGTTGTATTCAACATCACGACGACGATTTCTGGTTTCACCAAAACGAACCGTTTGTGCGGCTTAGTACGACCTTCGCCGTTGAATTGCGATTGTTGCTTGATGCTGGTATGGGGCATCAAGCCGGGTTTGTCGGGCACATCGCGGTGGAGCTGATGCTCGATGCCGTTTTGGTGGAACGATCCCCGTCGTTGCTTGATGAATACTATACGTTGCTCGCTGAGCTGGATCCGGAGTTTATTCAATCGGCGGCAAATGAGATCTGTCGAAGACCTGTCACGCGGCTGGTCGAACTACTTCCGAAGTTTGTCGAGGCACGCTTTATCGCTCAATACAGTAGCGATGTTCTGTTACTGCGCAGTTTCAATGGCATCATGAAACGCATCGCTTTGCCGCAGTTGCCGGAAACCGTTGTCGGCTGGATTCCAAGTGCCCGAGAGCGCGTTCGCGACGTAGCGGACGAACTCTTGCGGCCAAGTTTGCGGCCAGTATCGGGTGGTTTCTAGGGGTCGATTTGAGCAAGCTTGCTTTCCGCTGCCTTAAATGCAGCTGCCCAGACTTCACTAAGTCGCACTGGGCTTCCGCCGCTTGCTTTGGATGCATCTGCTGCTTGCATAAACGTCAACATCTCGAGAGTTTCTTCGTTCGCGACGGGAGTAGTCCCGCCAGCAAAGAAATCCGCTATTCGGATGACAAGCGGCTCATAGCCCTCGTATTTGCCATAGCCCTCGTATTTGCCACCCACTTCAACTTTCTTGTCTCCGAACACGACTAGGCCGTAATCCGCCTTACCTTCGCGAATTCCTCTGAAGATTCCTACTCGCCCCTTGTCCCACACACCTGTCACCACTTCGGCGCCTGGGGTCTGCGTACGGACTACAGTTTCGCATCCCATGCCCATGGCTGTGTACAGAGTTTCCACTCCGTGGACGCCGTACCAAGTTAAATCGGTGTGGTTCGGTTCGAGCGAACAAGGGCTCCAAGCAATTGCGCCCAACACAGGACCATGCTGTTCTGGTTGTTCGCGATATGCAATGATGCTCGGGCTAAATCGCAATGAAGAACTGCTGAACCAGCGCACGCCATACTTTTTCGCCAAGAGGTCGATGGCAATCGCGTCGACTAGGGAAGCCGCCAGAGGCTTGTCAATAAATGTCGGCTTGCCCGCTTTAAAAACCGGCAATGCCTGTTCAAGGTGTTTGCGCCCATCGACACTTTCGATTAGTACCACATCAACTTTGGGGAGCAGGTCTTCAACGGAAGCTACGATTTCTACGTCGAGCTCCTCCAACTGCTTGGTAAATCCCGCTACGCGATCTCGGCTAGAGGCTATGTCGGAACTGCCGCCCGGAAAAGCCGCGACGACTCGCATTCTGGCTAAATTTCCTGTTGATTGGTTGGAATTGAAGAGCTTCGTAAATGCAGGTGCATGCGAAGTGTCCAAACCAATCATGCCAATTCGCAATGGGGAGTTGGTTTGTGACTGCGCGATCAAATTATTTGATGATAAAAGCATCGCTGGGCACAGAAAGGCACAAAGCCAAAAGAGTTGGTTCTTCATAATAGGTTTGTCGCTCGGGAGAGGGCAGGTAAGCTAAGCAGGGAAATAGCGTGTTAGTTTGCAAAACTCGCCACCCTCGCGAATACGAAGGGCGATGACCGCACGCAGGCAGACGGAGCAGTATAACAGTTTTTCGTTCCTAATTTATTGGTGGCTGAACCGCTCGAGTTCAGTCCTGGTCGACGTCAACATGCCGATGAGTGCCTGCGTTTGCAAGGCACGGAGCTCTACGATGTCTTGACCTGACGACTTTGACCTGAGTGCCCGTTCCCGAACAATTGCAATTTAATCTAAACTAACGCTCACCTCTAAAGAAACAGGGTACCGCAGGCAAAGAGCATGGAAAGTTACCCAATCATGAGCGCTAGCAACCAAAGGAATCCCGTGCAATGAGAAACCTACCCAACGAAGACTTGCTGCAATTGTTATCGGATGATGAACCCAATTTTCGCATGTTAGCGCTGCACTTTCTAAGCGAGGGTTACGTTGACAATGGAGCTGTATTGCAAAGCGTTTTCGCGGGTTGGGATCGTTGGGGAGTCGAGCGAGCTTTTGTCGAGTTTCCGATGATATCTTATGTGCCCATCAGCGGTGCGCAAATAGGCGAGGTGTGCCGCCGCGCTTCGCACATGGCACAGGGGCGCAAGCTCACGGATATAGTGTCGCGCTGCGCTGGAAAGTTGTTGGAGCAGATTGCCGGATTGAGTGCCCGTGCGCTGAGCGAACACATTTCCTCGATAGCACACGTCGCAGCTCAATCGAAGATTTTTTTTCGAGTCGATGTGGATTCCCTGAAAAAAAGGATATCTTTGCTGAATGCAGACGCAGATGCATTGATGCAGCAGTTGGAGAATTCTGTTGAGACACTGTCGACGTCGACCGACAACTCGTCCGCGTTTCTAGATGGCCTGCACGCGCTCGAAATACTGAGGTGCGAGCATCCGCAGATGATTGACATGGCTGCCGCGTTGGCCATCACACCGCCCGACAACGGTTCTCGGGCAATTAGTTTTCAATTGGCGATGCACAGCCTGATTCAGTTCGCTGAAGTAGGGGCGGAGAAGGTGTTGGCCAACCATCTGCTGGATTCCCGCGAAGCAATACACGCGAACGCGACCGAAGCACTGGTGCGCATCGGTTCGACACTTGCCGCCGCCGCTTTTGTGGCACAATTCAGCGAAGCGGAACCGTCGCCGCGAAAGTGGATTGCGCGTGGTTTGCAGCGTATTCGTGCGGTTGGATTGGCTGATGAAATTGCGAAGTTACGCAAATCAACCGACGATTCGGCTTTGTGGTTGATGCTGTTGATTGCGGAGGTACGTCAAATGGAGGCAGGTAGTTTGTCGCGCATCGCCACCGAGTTGGGCCGCGTGCAAACGTTTTCCACTGCGCTGATGGACGCTTTGACTGCTTACGTTCGCATTCACGAAGCGGACTCGATGTCGCGAGAAATTCAGACCGCCTACAGGAACTATCTGCAGCGAATCAATGATGAAATTCAAACGAGATTAGGCGCCCAGGCGACCAGCCGGGCGAATTTAGGCCATGTCTAAAGTCGAAATTTTGCAGTCTGTATGTCCATTGGATTGTCCAGACACATGCGCTCTGCGAATATCCATATCCGATGGGAAAATGGTTCGTCTCGAAGGCGATACCACACACCCAGCAACGCAGGGTTTCGCATGCGTCAAGATGTCGAAGTACCCATTGCGGCAGGAGCATGACGAGCGGTTGTTGGTGCCCCAGAAACGCGTCGGAGCCAAAGGTGAAGGTCGCTTTGCTGCCATTACCTGGGACGAAGCCCTGGACACGATCGCGACTAAGCTGCAAGAGAATATCGTGCAGTTTGGCGAGCAGAGCGTCCTGCCATACAGTTATGCTGGAACAATGGGGCTGATCGAGCGGGACCATCCGTTGGCCTTTTTTCGTGCGCTGGGGGCTAGCGAGCTTGATTGGACAATATGCGCAACCACGGGAAGCGCTGGTTGGGAGGCTAACTACGGTCCTAACAAACTTTCTGTTGCGCCTGAAGATGTAGAGCATGCTCGGCTGATTGTACTTTGGGGAATCAATGTACTGCGCTCGAACAGTCATTTGGTTCCTTGGCTGAAGGCTGCCCGGCGAAATGGCGCAAGAATCCTGCATATCGATCCTTATCATAACGAGACCAGCCGCTTTGCAGACGAGCACTGGCAAGTCGCAGTAGGATCCGATGCTGCGTTAGCGTTAGCGATCGGTGGCGAGATTCTACGAATGGGTTTGGAGGACCGCGAGTACTTGCAGCTTTATGCAAACTCGTTGGAAGACTACCGCGCGGCTTGTAGTAATTGGCCGGTCTCCAGGGCCGCGGAGTTCAGTGGAGTCCCAGCTCAGAGAATTACCTCATTCGCGATGGAACTGGGGCAGCAGCGAGCCACGTTCATAAAAGTTGGCTACGGGATGACGCGAAATGAAGGTGGCGGTAACGCGATGCGAGCGATTACTTTGTTGCCCGCTTTGACCGGTGCGTGGAAGCACCGCGGCGGAGGGGCGGCCCTGTCGACCAGTGGTGCATTTGGACTTAACACTTCTCGCTATTCGGGTTTGCACTTGCTGAAAAATGGTCGCCGCCACGTAAATCAAAATCAACTGGGTTGGGCTCTACAGAGCAAGCAGGAGCCACTGTCAACGCTCTTCGTGTTCAATTCCAACCCTGCCGCGGTAGCACCCGACTCGCAATCCGTATTGGACGGACTCCGACGCAACGATTTGTTCACAGTCGTACTCGACCACTTTCAGACCGATACAGCGGACTACGCCGATGTTCTACTACCGGCAACGACTTTTGTAGAGCATGCCGATTTGTATACCGCTTACGGACACTATTTCCTGCAGTGGGCCGAACCCATCCTAAAACCACGTGGAGAATGCAAACCCAATAGTTGGGTTTTCCAGCAATTGGCCAGACGGCTGGGTTTCACCGATCCAGTGCACTCGATGAGCACTGAGCAACTAGCGGGTGACTTGCTCGACAGTTCGCATCCGCATTTGGCAGGCATTTCCTTCGAGCGTCTGCGTTCTGAACGTAGCGTGCGTATCAATCTGCCGGAGGAGTTTCGACCCTATGCCAGGGGCAGTCATTTTTCAGATGGCAAAATTCGTTTTTCGCCAGCTCCAGTGCAGGTTGAGTTTCAAGAAACAACTTCGCCTGAATATCCGTTGCGACTGATCTCGCCTCCGGGGCCTTTTATACTCAATACATCCATGGGCAATATCGAATCGCTCCGTAAGGCGGCCGGCGGCGAGCCGACAGTTTTGGTCCATCCAACGGACGCCGCGAGCAACTCGATCGTCGATGGTCAGCGAATCTGTATTGCAAGCAAGCAAGGCTCGATCATTCGCAAAGCGATCGTAACAACAGACGCCCGCGAGGGAGTTGTCATTGCGGTGGGGCAATGGTGGCCGAAACTGGCACCGGACAAGAGCAGCTTGAATAATCTGACCAGTCAGCAGCTAACCGACCTAGGTGCGGGTTCGCTGTTCGGAAATGCTGTCGTGCGAATTGAGACAGTAGGAAATTAGGTCATTTGCTATTGGCAATACCGCCCAGATTTCCCTTTTTGAAAGCTAATGCCATGGCCCGCGGGACCTCTGCTTCAGCCAATACCAGGTTGGCTCGATTTTCGGCCACGCTGGCTCGATTTTCTTGTTCCGTTGCGATAGCTTCCGCGCGCCGTTGTTCGGCCAAAGCGCGAGCCACACGAACATCCGCTTCAGCTTGATCGGCACGGAGCCTCGCTCCAATGTTATCGCCAACGTCGATGTCGGCGATGTCGATGGAAACAATTTGAAACGCTGTTTGAGCGTCAAGCCCACGGCGAAGCACAGTCCGCGATATCAAGTCGGGGTTCTCCAAGACTGTTTGATGGGATTCACTGGAGCCAATCGAGCTGATGATGCTCTCGCCGACGCGCGCGATGATCGTTTCTTCGGTTGCTCCGCCGATGAGTTGCTCCAAATTGGTTCGCACGGTCACTCGAGTTCGTACGCGCAACTCCACACCGTCGCGGGCAATCGCACTCAGCGTAGCTTTACCACTGCGCCGCGGATCAGGGCAATCGATGACTTTGGGCTGCACGCTGGTACGAACGGCATCCTGCACATCCCGACCAGCCAAGTCGATCGCCGCCGCGCGATCAAAATCCAAATCGATTCCGGCCCGATGGGCGGCAATGATGGCTTGGATTACGTTCATG
>JBGSTP010000110.1:0-16816 GCA_041736515.1 Pirellulaceae bacterium | reverse complement strand
TGATGTGATTGATTGAAGCGACACTTTGAGGCTTGGGGATATACGTCCGTACGCCTCTGCGTTGTCGATCATGAACTTCGGATCCCAGTCTTTTTCCTTACGAAGCAATGCCAAGGCTAACGCTGCGATCTTGCGCGCAAGTGCCACTGCCACTGCCGCCTTCTCCTTACGAGTTTTCTGTTTACCGCAGATGGGATCGAAGATTCCCTTGGCCCATGGGTTGTACTTTAAGAACGCCCATGCTCACTCCAGCAGGATAGCTCTTGCTAGAGGATTTCCTCTCTAGGTGATGCGGACGTTGCGATCAGCCTCGCCGGACTGAAATTGACGAGGTACGAGCGCATGTACGAAAATGACTAGTCGACCGCTCTCGAAACGATGAGGGTCATCAATACAAGCGACAAAGATCTCAGCCCTTCGAGGCCCAATGCCCGGAATGGTTCCGAGGCGGACGACTCGAAACGCCACATGTTTGAGACTCGTTGAGAGTTGAGCTGTAGCGTATGTCGAAAAATGCCAATGCCTTTCGCTACTAGAATCGCAACCCACAGCCAAGGTTGCTGAAGAAGTTAGGGGCTTGTTCATTTAATCCCCATCCCACGCGAACGCCAACCTCCAAGTTTGGAGTGATCAGATAGTGTCCTCCAGGGCTGAAGAAATGTTGGGTAGTCTCCGTTTCACGTCCAGCGGTCGATACGCTGAAGTACTCGGCATGAATCTTCCACTTTTCGCCAACCGGGATTTTGATCACTGTGGAGGGCGACCATGTGTTGAAGCGATCTTCTTCAAACGATCCGGTTCCGTATCGGATAGCAGAATCCCATCGCCAGTTGTTGTTCAGTTGCCAACCAACCACATGACTTACCGATAGGTTCGTTCTGGTATTCTCGCCTTGGACGGGCGTATGACCTTGAACGAGGATGGAGCTAGAGGGCAACCATTCATCCTGTTCTGTCATCCAAACCTTTGTCCCATAAAGAATAATGGATTCTCGTTCGAGTTCTGTTGCTCCAACTCCATGTTCTGGGGCATTTCCAGTGATCGGACTGCCGACGCCTCCGATCTCGTAGTTGTAACCAAATCGAAGCTCGAGGTTCTTGGTGATTCCGTATCGACAAATGACCTCTGGCAGACTATGAGTCTCAGGCACACTGCGGTTGTCGATAAAAGAATAGGCGGATTCAAAGACAAAGTTTCCAATCCCGACGACGCTGGTCGCCGGCGTGAATGAATCGCGGTCCGTTTCGATCTCATCTTCTGTCGTCTCGGACGAACGAAAGAAAGTGTGACGTTCAGATGCAAAGGGAAGGGGGACTTGAGCAATCGTGACATTCGAGAATGTGAAAACCAACGCGATTGTAGGCAGCACGTTTTTTTGCGTGAACATCCAAGTCATCCTTGACTCCCCTCAATAGGCTAATTTGTGATAGCACTTTCGCTACGACGCCTGTGGGCTGGCTTCGGCGAGAATCATTTCGCCAATTTTTCCGCCAATCCCTACGGAGTGATCGGTTGGCGTCTTGCTATCACTTTTGTTTTCCGTGTCAGGTTACGGATGCACTGGTTGTAACGTCCAAAAATACCGTGCTACGCGTCTTCTTTGGTTTTGCGTTTTGCGTTCTGCTCTCTGGCAATGTTCATTGTACCAATCGGATTACGCAACTATTTGTCCAATTTCGTTTAATGCAGAAAGTCGTTCCATTTGAGAAGTAAGCTCATGAGTCCTCCCCTGAACGCACCTTTATCAAATGCAGAATCCCAGGTGTATTGCAAGTCGAAACACGCCTGCTGTCACTAAGATCAGACTTTCGATTTGAAGTCCTTCCAACTAAAACTCAATCAGATAAGGCCTGAACTCGATAGGATCGTGAGTCTTACTTGCAGGAGATGAGCATGCGAATCACCGAACAGCATGATGTCTTGCTGGTTTGCAAATCCAATCGATACGTAACAGCAACAATTGTGTCGACCATGTGTGTCAATTGTGCAAAGTCGCAATACGAAAAGGCTTCGGGCTACTGAATCGCGTGATACGAACTAGGAAGATTGATGTAGAGTTGAAAAAAAGTGAATTTATCGACGGTAATCTTACCTCGAAAACGTTGAGTCACAACGATAGTTCTGCCATAATCCTCACATTCAATATGGTGATTGACTTGATTCTGGCACGGACGCTTTCCTCTCACACCAGCGTGTCTATCATGAAGCAGAAATTTCGGATGATTGGTATGGCGTTACTCTTCGGTACAACGCTTTGTTCATTGAGCTATTCTCAAACGGCCGTAGCAACTCCATCCACGGCGATTAAATCGGACGCGAATCCAAGCTTAGATGCAATGATAGCTTCGGGGGTTGCGTTGACTACGGCATTCAACCAGCGTGATGTGAAAGCAGTGGCCGAACTTTGGACGAAAGACTGCGAGTACATCGACGAAACGGGGCAGCTTTACGATGGACGAGACGCCATCGAATCGCTCTATACAGATCTTTTTGCGAACTCGGACGCAAAAATGCAGCTCATAACCGATGCTGTTCGTTCTTTGAGTGACAGTGTGATTCTGGAAGACGGTAGGGCTATTGTTGAGTCGGCCCAAGCAGGTTCGTCCAGCGTCAGTCGCTTCACTGCCGTTCATTTGAAGATTGACGGAAGGTGGTTGTTGGCATCTGTGCGTGAGTTAGGGAGTGACGAGTCTGCAGCATCGACGCACTTAGAAGATCTTGAGTGGCTAATAGGTGATTGGGTTGCTGAGGAGAATGGCGTTCGTATGATCTCGAAGTGCCGATGGATCGTGGATAAAAAATTCGTGGAGCGAAGCTACAGTACAACGGAGCTTGATGGGACTGTAACGGCGGGTTTACAGATCATCGGTTGGAATGCACAGAACAACCATATGCAGGCTTGGAGCTTCTCGGCAGATGGTGGAAACGCCATTGGCGTATGGACAGCTACCGAAGATGGATGGATTGCAAAGGTTAGCGGAAGCACGGGGACTAGTGTTTCGACTACTGCGGTCAACGTGCTCAAGAAGCTGGATGACAATGCCTACGTTTGGAAATCGATGGATCGAACGATTGGTGATGTCAGGCTGCCCGATACCGACGAAGTAGTGATCCGGCGCGTGCCAGCAGCCGAGTAGTCGCTGCCTGGCTACGACAGACTAAGGTATTCGAGATTACGCAATGCAATTGAGAATCCTAATACCCGCTCAGTTTCATCCATTCAAAGATCCTCACTTGCTTATACGGAGTTCTGTTATGTCGCGACAATTTGTTACATGGTTTGTTTGTCTTTCGATTTGTGTCTTCTCAGCAGGAGATAGTTGGGGACAGCGTGGAGGACGTGGCGGAGGTGGTGGCTTTAGCGGGGGAGCTTCTCGAGGCGGGGGAGGATTCTCAGGCGGAGCTCGACCAAGCCCTTCGTTTAGCGGTGGCGGATTTAGCGGTGGTGCAAGACCAAGTCCGTCATTTAGCGGCGGTGCTCGGCCAAGTGCTAGTCCATCATTTAGCGGCGGTGCTCGGCCAAACGCTAGTCCATCGTTTAGTAGCGGCGCTCGACCAAATCAAGGCTCGACGCTTGCGGGCGGAGGTGCGCGTTCTGGGGTTGTTGGAGCCGCTGGAGTTGGCGGAGGAGCACGGTCAGGAGCAGGGGTCGGAATTGGAGGAGCTACCGGAAATGCAAGTCGATTTAGTGCACCTAGTCAAAATCAACTAGGGAGTTTTCTTGGGCTTCCATCTAACGAAGGAATTGGTCACGCCAGCGCTGCTCCGCGTCCAGGGGCGATGTCAAACGCAAGTACCTTACCAGCTGGTGGTTCCAATTTCGATGTCAACTACGGTACCAAGCAAGGAGCGGGCGACGGACAGGCAGGAGCTATTACAGTAACAGGGCCTGGAGGTAATACAGTTGGAAAAGCAGGGGCCGTTGGTGCGAATGGGGGCGCTGCCGTAGTTGGTGGCGTTCAAGGTGCAGGAGGTGGGACAGCAGCGAGGGGTGCAGCGGTTGGCCCGAACGGTGGTACTGCGGTCGCTGGAGGAGTGCAAGGTGCGGCTGGGGGAACTGCTGCTCGTGGAGCAGCGGTTGGCCCGAATGGCGGAGCTGCGGTCGTTGGAGGAGTGCAAGGACCGAACGGAGGATCAGCAGCCAGAGGCGTAGCTGTCGGCCCCAACGGTCAGGTTGTAGCAGGTCGCGGTGCAATAGGCCCTGGCGGTTATGGTGGCGGGGGCGTTGTGACCTCTGGTCCAGCTGGAGTCGGTGCGGGATTCACACGAGTCACACCGTCCGGACGGTATACAGCCGCAGCAGCGGTTCGCACAAACTATAGCAACTGGGGTATCTACGGCAGAGGGTGGTATGCAAATTACCCTGGTGCTTGGATCGCCGCTGGTTGGACAGCAAATGCCATTTGGACCTCAGCCACATGGGGAACTGCAGCAACCTATTGCGGTTACTCGGAACAACCTCCGGTCTTCTATGATTATGGTTCCAACGTGGTTTATGAAGACAGCGTTGTCTATGTGAACGGGGATAGTGTGGGTACCACCGAGGAATACTATGATCAAGCTGCAAGTATTGTTTCGACCGGTGAACAAGCTGCGGCTGCTCCTGATGGTGATTGGATGCCGTTAGGCGTTTTTGCGTTCACCAAGCCGGAAAACCCAAATTCTGACATTACGATTCAACTCGCAGTCAACAAGCAAGGTGTTATTCGTGGCAACTACACGGATACAGCATCCAAGCAGAATCAAGTAGTACAAGGATCAATTGACAAGGAATCGCAACGAGCTGCTTTCACCGTCGGCGATAACAAGACGAACATTATCGAGACTGGGCTTTACAATCTAACCAAAGACGAGGCACCCTGCCTGCTGCACATTGGGAAAGACCAGACCGAGCAGTGGTTGTTGGTGCGATTGAGGAACCCAGAGACGCCAGCCAGCTAGTTTTCAAGTAATCAAATCCGGAAATATTGCCACTTTTGTCGGGGCTGGGAACCCGACATTTCTTCGTCCGTAGGCGTAAGCCATCGGAGAAGTAAGCGCAGCAATTCAGGTCTACGAGGACGACACAGACAACAATCTGACGGTTGGTTTGCGGGCACGGTTCCTAAGGCACGGTGGGAGATCCAACCGCGCGGCAAGCTGAAAGATGACAAGTGGGAACTCTACGACACCACCAACGACTTCAGTCTCGCCAGCGATCTAGCTGCATCCAATCCGTCGAAGCTTAGTGAAATGCAAGAGATCTTCACCAAAGAGGCGATCCAGCATCGATTTTTCCCAATCGATGATCGAAGCGTCGAACGCGTTAACGCCGCGACTGCAGGTGAGTACTTTTGGACAATCCAGTAAAGTATTCCCCAAATCAATCGAAACCACCGGACCCGTAAACACCTTAGTGTATAGAAGTAGGAAAAACATGAGAAAACCATTCGCCTTTTTTTTCGCGATAGCTCTGCTTGTGATCCATGGTCGCAATGGACTGAGCCAAACGTTGGAAACAACGAAGATGGCATCAAGCAAGTTGGATCGTTCTGTGCTTCCAATCAAAGAGCCTATTTATCCGGCAATCACCGAGCTAGATGCCCGAAAAGCAATTGCTCCTGCTCGATTTGAGGTTAAGGCACCAGACAAGGCTCCCAATGTGGTTGTTGTTTTGCTCGATGATATTGGCTTCGGTCATTCTAGCGCATTCGGAGGCCCCATTCACATGCCCACGCTGGAGAAGCTGGCTGCAAGTGGTTTAAAGTACAATCGCTTTCATACGACTGCGCTTTGTTCCCCTACGCGCACCGCACTGCTAACGGGTTATAACCACCACTCCAATAATGCTGGAGCGATCATGGAAGTCGCAACTGCTTTTCCCGGCAACACGGGTGTGCGCCCGCAAACCATCACCCCGGTAGCTGAAGTACTTCGATTAAACGGATACAGTACGGCTGCTTTTGGGAAGTATCATGAAACACCGCCATGGGAAGGGTCTGTTTCCGGACCATATGACAGATGGCCGACGCATTCGGGGTTTGACAAGTTTTACGGATTCATTGGGGGCGAAACGAATCAATGGCATCCGATGGTTTACGATGGCACAACTCGAGTATTCCCCAATGTCGAAGATCCGGGATATCATTTTACCAACGACATGACCGATCAGGCCATTGGATGGATGAATACCCAGCAATCGCTCACGCCTGAGAAACCCTTCTATATGTATTTCGCTACCGGTGCTACACATGCTCCTCACCATGCACCAAAAGAATATGTCGAGAAATACAAAGGCAAGTTTTCACAGGGTTGGGATAAGGTTCGCGAAGAAACGCTTGCTAGACAAAAGGCATTGGGAGTAGTGCCCCAAAACACCGTGCTTGCCCGTAAACCAACTGACATCAAAGACTGGGATAATCTTTCTGCGGATGAAAAGCGACTTTTCGAAAAGCAAATGGAGGTGTTCGCAGGCTTTGCTGAGCATACGGATCACGAGGTGGGGAGACTGGTCGCAGCGCTTGATCAACGTGGCGAATTGGAAAACACTCTCTTCTTTTATATCGTCGGGGACAACGGCTCCAGCGCAGAAGGAGGCATGATCGGCATGTTCAATGAAAATACCTATTTCAATGGCGTTAAGGAAACTCTTGACATGCAGTTGAAGGTGATCGATGAACTCGGATCGGAAAAAGCCTACAATCACTTCGCAGCCGGTTGGGCTGTCGCAGGAAATACACCGTTCACCTGGACCAAGCAGGTGGCATCCAATTTTGGCGGTACCCGAAATGGCATGGTCCTGCACTGGCCGGCCGGTATCAAAACAAAGAACGAAGTGCGTTCGCAGTTTCACCATGTAATCGATGTTGCTCCGACGATTTATGCATCTGCGGGTGTGCCCTCGCCCAAAATGGTAAATGGAATCGAGCAGAGACCGATTGAAGGCGTAAGCATGAACTATTCCTTCGATAACCCGACGGCAGCAGATACTCGGAAAACGCAGTACTTTGAAATGATTGGTAACCGTGCCATTTATCATGATGGTTGGATGGCCGGTACTTTGCATAAAGCGCCTTGGGAGGCTGCTCCGCGGCGTGCTTTGCAAGAAGATGTTTGGGAACTTTACCATGTCGACGAAGATTTTAGCCTTGCCAATAACTTAGCCGAAAAGAACCCAGCAAAGCTTGCTGAATTGAAGAAGAAGTTCATGGATGAAGGATTGAAATATAATGTGTTCCCGATCGACGACAGAAGTATTGAACGTTTCAATCCGGTGATTGCGGGCAGGCCTGACCTCATGAACGGAAAAACGAAACTCACCTTATATGAAGGTGCTACTGGCATTCCTGAAAATGCATTTATCAATGTGAAGAACACCTCGCTTTCTATCACGGCGGAAGTAGATGTTCCCGCCAATGCCAACGGAGTGATCATATGCCAGGGAGGAGATTTTGGAGGTTGGTCTTTTTACATGCAGGATGGAAAACCTACTTACGTCTACAATTGGGTAGGGCTTGAAAAGTATTCCGTATCCTCGACTCAAAAAGCGGCTCCTGGTAAACACACTATCAGAATGGATTTTGCCTACGAAGGCGGCCAAGGTGCTGGTGGAGTCGCCACGATTTCAATGGATGGAACTAAGGTTGGCGAAGGGAGAATTGCAAATACGAACAGCAATACCTTTGGGATCGATGAATCTGCCGACGTTGGAACGGATCAAAACACTCCAGTGAATCCTACTTACGCGAAAAAGGAAAAGTTCACCGGAAAAATCAATTCTGTAACCATCGAAACCAAACCTGCCAGTAAATGATTTTCCTAAAAGCTGTATTTGCAAACGAGCTCGAGCCAGGATTTCCATCGGGTTCGATCAACTGCATAAACACTGGGAACTGGATGACGATAAATAGACGTTGAGGAAAGTGTCAAAGATCCCAGTACGCAATATACTATCTACCAACCATCCGAAGTTGTGCAAACATCAAGGTCGAATCTCATGAAAAACCCCTTTCCCTATTGCACATTTTTTGCGAGTGTCCTCGCCGTGTATCTTTACGTCCCGGGATTTGCGCAATCCCAATTGCCAAAACCGGATCCTGAATTTGAAGGCAAAATTGGCGAGACCTACAAAGACTCGACGGCGAGCTACCCGCTCCCGGTAAAGGCGACTAAAGGTAGCCCAAACGTGTTGCTCATTCTGTTGGATGATGTTGGGTTCGGTATGTGCTCGACATTCGGCGGGCCCGTTTCGACGCCGCACATGGATAAGCTTGCCAACAATGGCCTCAAATACAACCGGTTCCACACGACAGCTCTTTGCAGCCCAACGCGCGGAGCTCTGCTCGCCGGGCGCAACCACCATAGCATTGCTACCGGCGTCATCATCGAAATGGGAACTGGTTTTCCAGGCTATACGGGGATGATTCCGAAGAGTACTGCGCTCGTGTCGCAGATATTGCGAGACAACGGATATGCGACGGGAATGTTCGGTAAGTGGCATAACACGCCGGAGCCGGACATCAGTCCCGCTGGGCCTTTTGATCGATGGCCAACCGGTCTAGGATTTGATTACTTTTATGGTTTTAACCAAGGTGAAACGCACCAGTACTATCCAGTGATTTATCGAAACACGACTTGGGTGCCGCAGCCAAAAACTCCTGAGGAAGGTTATCACTTTACGGCCGACATGACCGATGAGGCAATCGCCTGGACAAGAAACATTCGTGCTGCGAATCCAGACAAGCCGTGGTTCAATTACTTTAGCACATCGGGCGTCCATGCCCCGCATCATGCCTCGAAGGAGTGGTTACAAAAGTATGTTGGTAAGTTCGAACATGGGTGGGATAAGCAGCGGGAGCTAACGCACGCGAAGCAGCTCGAGATGGGCATCATTCCGAAGGGCACCAAGCTCACCCCGCGGCCGAGCGATGTTCCTGCTTGGGACTTACAGTCGGCGGACGCGAAAAAGGTCTACTGCAGACTGATGGAGAACTACGCAGCCTACATGGCGTACACGGACGCCGAAATCGGTCGATTGATTGATAGCCTTCGGCAATCCGGAGAACTTGACAATACGCTGATGATGTATATCGTCGGAGACAATGGCGCGAGCGCTGAAGGCGGGCTCGAGGGCACCTTCAGCGAAGTCGCCAGCCTTCTTGGGATTCAACTCGGTTTGGAAAGTACTCTTAAGCAAATCGACGAGATTGGCGGTCCAAAGAGCGAGCCGCACGTGCCAGTGGGCTGGGCGTGGGCTATGAACGCGCCGTTTCAGTGGACCAAGCAAGTAGCTAGTCACTTCGGAGGTACTCGGAATCCGATGGTTGTTCACTGGCCCAAAGGGATTAAAGCGAAGGGTGAACTGCGCAACCAGTTCCACCACGTCATCGACATTGTGCCTACGATCCTGGACGTTTGCAAGATTGCAGAACCAAAGACCGTAAACGGTATCCCGCAGAAGCCGATCGAGGGCGTTTCGATGCTTTACACGTTCGACGATGCCAAAGCGAAAGACAGGCGACCAACGCAGTACTTCGAGTTGGCCACGAACCGAGCGATCTACCACGACGGCTGGCTCGCTTGCAGCAAGTACGGTTTGCCTTGGGTGACGTTAGGACGTGGCGACGGATTTCAAAATGCACAGTGGGAGCTCTACAACGTCGGCGATGACTTCAGCCAGGCCAACGACTTGGCGACTAAAGAACCAGCAAAGCTAGCGGCGCTGAAAACCAAGTTTGTGGAGGAAGCGAAAAAGTACGACGTATTCCCGCTGGACCCGCGGTTCTCTGAGCGTATGGACCCGAAGCTGCGAGTCGCTGGCGAGCCAGTGACGAAGTGGACCTACTTTGGAAAAAGCGTTTGGCTTCCCGAAGCGATCGGTCCACAGATGTTTCCTCGCGGCCATTCGATCACGGCCGACTTGGTCATTCCAAAGGCCGGATCGGAAGGCGTGGTTGCCTGCGCCGGAGCCTTCTCTGCCGGATGGTCTCTCTACGTGAAAAGTGGAAAACCCGTTTTCCGCTATACGTTCTTCGATATCGCAGACGTAACGATTCAGGGTACAGATACTTTGCCCGAGGGCAAAGTGACGTTGAAGACGGAGTTTACACCAGATGGAACGCCCGAGGGAAGCGGCACGCTCAAGCTTTTCGTGAATGGCAAGCCAAACGGTGAAGGCAAGTTAAAGCGATCAGCCTTCCGCCACGGGCTTGAACCGTTTGAGATCGGCCGTGATTCGATTACGCCGGTGTCGCCAGAATACAAGACACCGTTCGCCTTCACAGGTGAAATCAACGGTGTCACGATTCAATTGCAACAAACTCCATAGTGAATTCGTTCCTTTCCACACGGAAACAATCGTAGCAGAAAATTGCTAGGACTTTCGTCTGAACACGTGGACGAAAAGTCTTGAAGACTTCCGCTACATCAAAATTCGTTAGTTGTTGTTCCCGCGGTGCTCTCTTCAGCTGTGTATAGGCCACCATGCTTCACTGCGTTTGTCTTTACCACAGCTTTCTTGCAGGCGCAGGACCGCGCGGACTTTACTCCGGCCCCTCCCGCTCTCCGCGCCGAAAGATGGCCTGCAAATGCTATTTGTGGTCGCACCCGCTTGGTTAGCATGAAGACCTGACAGGACGAGCAGGCACGTGCATTCGACGCGCACGGCGACAATGATTTTGTAGTCCTGCAAACACTCGATGAAAAACGTGGCGTCGTTACGGGCAACCTGACAACTCCTTTCATCATCAACATCATCAACATCATCAACTTACGCGATGGTCCAATCCTGATCGATTATCCAGCAGGTAGGACGCAGACCGGCTTCCGGGATCTTTGGCAGCGACCCTTTGACTACGCCGGCCTGACCGGTCCAAATCGTGGCGAGGGAGGTCGCTATGTGCTGGTTGGACTAGGCACAAACTTGGATGATGT
Organism: Pirellulaceae bacterium; assembly: GCA_041736515.1. Classification (GTDB taxonomy): domain Bacteria; phylum Planctomycetota; class Planctomycetia; order Pirellulales; family Pirellulaceae; genus Aureliella. The sequence continues at coordinate 5,905 of JBGSTP010000110.1, read as the reverse complement.
CGTCGTTGAGAACGCGAGCGTGTTTAAGTCAACAACTAACAACGTCGCTTTCACACAATGGATTCTTGACAACGATACTGAATTCTAAGCCAAGTTCAAATCCGAAATGCGCATTGGACGCCTCGGCAAGAGTTGGTTGCGCTACTTGATACGATTTTAGTCTATTGGCGGCTGATCACGCTTGTCGCGCGATCAGCTGCAGAGCCTAGCCCATCGTATCTCTTCGCAATCCTATCGTCAGTTCCGATGGAGCACATTCTTGGTCCATCGAAACTCGATTCAAGCCTACTCGAAATCGGCGGCATCTTGATGCGCTTTTTGCAAGCATTCGCTTGCTCGTCACGGGGTTCTAGGCTTTCTGTAAGGCTTGATATTATTGCATTCCACACCGACTGAAATGATTTCCGATGAAGTAGATGATGGGCCGAGGTGTGAAGATTCTATTTGATGACCCAAGGGAGAAATAATGAGACGATCCATAGGCGAGACTTGGCGTCCATTTTTGATTGCATCCATTCTTGCATTTGTTGGAGCAAGAGAGACCCAAGCGCAGACTTTTGGCGTCGAACTTCACAACACAGTAATGCCTGCATCCGGTGGAATGGCGGGCGTCAGTATTGCTCGGCCACAGGATGTTCTATCCGGAATCAATGCAAACCCTTCCGCTCTTACCCAGTTCAAGGGAACCCAGTTCTCCTTCAGTGGCGCTTGGGTGGAACCAACGATGAACCTCACCCAGACCGGGGCAATACCCCCTGTCGGAGGTTCGATCATCGATCCTTTTTCAGCGAAGTCAACAGCGCAGGGATCTGCGGTCGCAAATATCGGGGTCAGTCAGGACTTTACCGAACTTGGACTACCTGTAACTTTTGGCGTTGCCTTTGTGACAACCAGTGGAATCGCAGCCGATTTTCGACATGTCCCGGCCAGCAATGGATCGAATGCTGGTCTGCTAATGTTTTCGCTGCCCGTCTCTCTCGGAGTTGAATTGACCGATCGATTGTCGGTGGGGGCTTCTACTGCAATGGGAATCGGTGTGCTCGACGGTCCATTTGTTGGAGTTGGGGGGATGACGCTCGACTACGCTTTGCGAGCGACATTAGGTGCCAACTACCGCATCAACGATTGCAATACGATAGGCGGCTATTACCAAACGAAGCAATCCCACACCTTCGATAACGCATTTCAACTTGAGCTAGGGCCACTGCAAAGCACTTCCGATGTATCCATGGATCTGCCACAGAATTTGGGGGTCGGAATTGCCAATCAAGCGTTGCTTGAAGGCCGATTGTTGTTGGGAGCTGATTTTGTCTACAAACTTTGGGATGAGGCCGATCTGTTTCGAACGATCTATGACAACCAGTTTGTGGTCCAGCTAGGCAGCCAGTACTCGGTCGGAAAATACCGATTGCGAGCCGGTTATGCATGGGCCGAGAATCCACTTGATCCAACACCGGGCAATAACATCGGTGGTATTGTCCAACCGGGAGATCTTAGAGCTGTCCGGTATACGCAAGGGCTTTTCGCCGCCGCAAATCCACATCGCATTTCTGGTGGGATTGGTATGGTGGATTTTCTTCCAGGTATCGACATGGATTTAATGGCAGGCGGTATGTTCGAAAACACTGAACAACTGGGTGATTTCACGACAGTCTCGTTGGCCAGCTACTGGATCGGTGGTGGTCTGACATGGCGATTTGGCCGAGGCGGCTGCAATCGAGACAGTGCTCCGAATCACTGGTGCAGCAACTAGCGCGTCTGTCTAGTTTCGTGGTACAGGTGTCTGGTAGGCGAAAACACAAACTTCACTCTTTCACAAAGAGCTTATCGTCGATTCGAGACAACAGGCTCTTTAGCTCAGGCATCGACTGGATGGCTGTTTCTTTTCCGATAGTTGCCATCTCGTCGGCGCGGCTAAACTCTGTGCTATTGAATTCACTCATATTGGGTTGAATCACAAAGTCTGCAGGCTGCACGCCTACCGAATTCATATTCACGTTTTGGACAACGTAGGTTCGCATTATGGTTGCGAGCACCGAGGCTCCCTTCATCTGAGAGGTTGGGGTATCGGGTCGATTCGACGCGAATTCCGACTTTATTTTCGAAGTAACGCTTACCGCAATCACGAAGTTGCAGCCCTTGGCCACAAGTGTGTTGGCAGGAACGTTATTGACAATACCGCCGTCCACCAACGCCCTTCCGTCTCTGTTGATTGGCTTCGATAGAACGGGAATATTGATACTTTCTAGGATGGAGTGTACGGAGTCCCCTGAGTCTCGTATCACAGGTTTGCCGCTAATCAGGTCAACGGTGACCGAATGAACAGGCATCGGCAATTGTTCCAGCCGACTGTCTTTTAGGTACCTTCTCAGAAGTGGATCAAATTGACCTAGTCGATACTTTAGCAGCAGATGCCAGGCACCCCCGTTCGGCATTTTTCGAAACAGCCAAGCGGGCTTCAAGTCCTTCACGAAGCATTCGACGCTGTATTCAGGATTCATTCCGGATGCATACAGAATACCGGTCATTGCCCCAGCACTCGTCCCGGCAATCATGTCAATACAAATACCGTTTTCCTCGAGTACCTTTAGAACGCCCAAGTGCGCCATACCTCTCGCTGCTCCGCCGCCCAGCGCCAATCCAATTCTAATACCGCGAACTTCGTGAACGAGGCGCTCAAAACCATTCACCAATACGCGATTCTGGAGCTCTGCCGGCTCATCAAACGACAACTTGATACTGCGACTTGCAAGCGATTGTAGGTCAGGGGCATGCGGCGCCCACGGCTCATCGCCGGGTAGCAGCCATACTACACAGACTTTGTCGCGCCAACTGGGAGCTCGTTCTTCGATTGCGGCGAGCTGAGCAACAGATGCTTTCCAATTGTCGGGCGTGACACACCAGAAGATCTTCTCGCTAACCTGCACGCTTGTAAGGGTCTTTTGAAAATCAGTCTTCGGATCGAAGTCGAAAACGATAGGTCGATGGTCAGGCCGTTCGTCAAGCTTTTCCCGGATTTCCATCTCTGAGATGTTTCGTCCATTTTGGATGATACAACAATGCGCAATATCAATCATAGGCTGCCAGTCTAATCGATCGTGTATCAGAAATGGCCGTTGTCCCAATGTGACCAAACGTTCCATCAATCGACTTGCGATGACCCTAGTTTCTGCTGTTGGATGAACAATCGAAATCAGACGTGGCAATGGCTTGCGACGATCTCCCATGAGTGTACTGTGGACCGATTCTGCAATGATACGCGACATGTTCTGTAGGAATGCGTCATGTCTCCTAGTGAGCGTCAGCAACATCTGGTATTCCAAAATGAGCACCATCGTTGGTTCCATCACTTCGATTTGAATTGGCGTCGGCTCACCGGAAGCTGCGGCCAGTGCTCCTATTTGAGCACCAGCAACTAGCTGCCTTTCCATCGAGACATTCCCTCGAATATCGATGAGTGATTGCTTGATTCGTCCGTGTATCAAGAAGTAGACATTTTTGATCGGTTCATTGGCTCGATGGAGAATCGTTCCTGAATCGCATTTTACCAGTTCACATTTCTCGCTTATTTCACCGACGACCTCTTCGCTTAATCCGTCAGCACACGGGTGCATTTTCAGCAACAGGAATTTGTTGTCGGTCATAGCGTCTTTGCCTGGCTCAAGTTCGATCAAGGGTCAAAACGGAGAAAGTCACTTTGCGGATTCTCAAAGTGGTATTGGTTCAAAACTGAGAGATCTTCCTCAATTCCCCGAATTCTAACATGCGGGAAGCCTCTGCTACTACATACTTGAAACTTGTAGCTAATATAACGACAACGGGTGCAATAACGTCAAGTCAATTGAGATGCCGCCTGGTAGTGGAGAAGGACCAAGAAACTGACCATGAATTCAGTCACACGACGCTCCTGGATAATTCGCATCCTCATGTGGCTATTCCTTGGCCTGGCAGTCTGCGCCGCAGTCAGTCTAGTAATTGAGTGGTATCACTTTACTCAGTCGATGCCGGATCGAGGATGGAATCTGCAAGTTGCGAGGCTTTTTGGGCTTGTCGTTTTGAATCTGGTTATCACCGCGTTGATTTCCAGTTTCGCAATTCTGTTCATGTGGGTTCGGTTGGCCGGTGCGTTGCCGGAACTTCATGGTTGGCATTTGCAGATTCCAGAATCTGAGTTTTGCGCTGACGACGCCAAGCCCGATTACACTTTTCACGATTACTTGAAGCAAGAAGATCGTGTATTCAACGAACTGAATGCACTGATTGCAGGCCCGTGGGCAAAACAAATTGTCGGAGCCTATTCTCGCTATAGCCTTGCCTCGGTCTGTAATCCAGATTCGATCCTCGATCGCAATTGGAATCGAACCACCGTATTGAAAGCACCGAATCCGATTGGCGGTGTATTGCTCTTGCATGGGTTAAGCGATTCACCATACTCATTGAGGGCAATCGGTCAGCGATTGCATGCCGAAGGATACACCGTCGTGTGGCTTCGGCTGCCTGGTCACGGAACTAACCCAGGTGCCCTTGCACACGTTTCATCAGACGACTGGGTTGCGGCCGTCAAAGTTGCAATGTGCGGCTTGCGAGAACTGTTGCCGGATGGCGCGCCTCAAATATTGGGAGGCTACTCCAATGGTGGCGCGCTAAGTGTTCTCTACACGCTTTCGGCAATCCATGATCCGTCATTGCCCAAGCCCAAAGCAATCGTGCTTTTTGCTCCGATGATTGGGATTAACCCCTTGGCCAGCATGACTCGCCTGTATCACACCGTCGCGGTGGTTTCGCGGAATCAAAAAGCTCAATGGTCGGCAATCAACGCCGAAATTGACCCTTTTCGATATAGTTCGTGGCCAATGAATGCCAGTGTACAAGCGTGGTTGGTAACTCAATCCGTCGAGAGGCAACTTTCCAAACTGCAAAAACTCGGCCGAATGAATGAGATGCCACCGATCATGGCTTTGCAGTCCGTGGTTGATTCGACGATCGTCGTTCCCAAGCTGATTACTTCCTTGTTCGACCGTTTGACATTGGAATCGAGTGAACTCGTGCTATTTGATATCAACCGAATGGACAAACTTGCCAACCTTTTTAATCGAACATTCGAAAAAGCAATTTTCTCGAAACTCAAGCAAACGGATCTGCCGTTCGTCCTGAGCGTCTTGAAGAACGCAAGTCCGGAATCGGGGCAGATTGTATTTGAGACGCGTGACGGAAAAAAGTGGCAGGTGACTACAACCGATTTGTCGTGGCCGGTTGGAGTCGTCTCGTTGTCACATCTCGCAGTGCCAATCCCGCCGGACGATCCGATTTACGGAACCAAGGAGGCAACCGCTGCGAGCGGTCTGTCGCTGGGAACTCTCAGTGTTCGGGCGGAACCCAGTGCATTGTTGATTTCAGACTCGTTGTTTTTTCGTTGTCGCAACAATCCTTTTTACGCCTTCATGGAAGATCACATCGTGAAGTGGCTCTCCCATCGTGTTGCGGATTGATTTCAACTTAAATAAGTTCTTTCGGTATGTCCATCATCCCGGTCGAGAGTACAACAGGGGCCTGCCGGTCCGTTACGACATCGGGTTTTCTACATCGACGATTTAACATAATGTTGGATGGTTTGATATCGCGATGCACCAATCCCAACGAATGCGCCTCATACAGCGAGCCGCAGACCTGCCAGAGGATCTGGACGATGCAGGTTAGGTTTTTCCTACCAATAGAGAATTTCGGTTCGCAACGTCTGCGATCCGCGAGCAAACTGTTCTCAAAATTCTTCGGGAGGACCATCGTCCACATGCAGACTCTGCATGTAACCCAACAGATAGGGAAACACGCCAGTTTAGTCGCGAGCTGAGTAATGCGAGGAGTAGAGACATCGACTCGCGGGTAGCCTAGAGTTCGCAAGATGAGA
>JBGSTP010000089.1:0-1732 GCA_041736515.1 Pirellulaceae bacterium | reverse complement strand
GCTGATCTTCAACACCGCCGGTGATTTCCTTAGTCTAGTCGACCTGCAAGGCGATGACAGGAAGTCTAAAGGACGCGAGTTTCCTCGTGCTCCCGAGTTGACTTTTGGCGAGTTGATCTCAAACAAGTTGCGGCATTTCTTGATCGACAGCGTCGATAAGGTTGCCTTGCTGACCAAAGAAGAACCTAGCTCGAAAGACTTGGGCGACCACGAAAGCTTTGTCAGCTTGTTACGCAGTGCCGCAACCGCAATCCCGCCACTGGGTTCGATTGCTGTATCACTCGACGATGCTTCGGCACTCCAGCAGATCCGCAGCTCGCTACAAGAGCAAAAGGCAAAACCCACCGACTCGGCGACACTGGCAATTAGTGAAGGCACGAATACGCGGATCTTTGTAAACGAGGATACGTGGCATGCGTGGTGGCGAGAATTTCGCATTTCTCTTGCGGACAACAAGCAAGCCGAGAAGACCAAGACGAAAAAAACTATGCAGATGCGTTGTTTCATTAGCGGCCAATTGATCGAGGCGACTGCGACGCAAAACAAAGTTTCGGGACTCTCCGACGTTGGCGGGTTGCCTACGGGCGATGTCATATCCTCCTTTGATAAAGATGCATTTCAGCATTACAACTTCAAGCAAGGTGAAAATGCAGCAATTAGCGAAGCCTGCGTTAAAGCGTTTACCGACTCGCTGAACCATTTGATCCAAAATCGTAGTCAGAGACTTGGGGCAACAAAGATCGTTTACTGGTACAGCCAGCCAGTCGCTGCGGCTGATGATCCAATGGGTGATTTTTTCGGCGGTGAAGTCGCTGAGTCCGATCCGGACGTTATCGCTAATGACTACGATTCCCAGCCAGTTATTACCCAGCAAGAGCGGCTGGAAGCGGAGAGCAAGGCGCGGGCTCTACTCGAAGCATTTCGTTCAGGTGAGAAGCAAGACCTTGCGAATTGCGAATACTTCGCAATGACACTGTCGGGAAATTCCGGTCGCGTTATTGTACGTGATTGGATGCAAGGTCGCTTTAAAGATCTCGTTGAGAATATCGATGCTTGGTTTAGCGACTTGAGCATCATTTCACGCGATGGAAGGACTCAAATTTCGAAACACAAGTTTGCGGCAGTTCTTGCTGCTTTTGTGCGCGACCTAAAGGACATTCCCAGTCCAACAGTAGCCACACTGTGGCGCTGTGCGCTGCAGAAAGATCGAGCTATTCCGCAGTCGCTGATGTCGCAAACGCTCGCTCGCGTGCGTATCGATGTTATTCAAGATCAAGCAGCACGCCACGCGAGGCTTGGGTTTCTTCGTGCGTACTGTATTCGTAACCTAGGAGTCAAAGAAATGTCTGTTGATGTTGACGATTCGATCGAGTCCCCAGCCTACCTGTGTGGGCGCATCATGGCGCTGTTGGCGACAATTCAAGAAGAAGCGCTTGGCCCAGTTGGAGCTGGAGTGGTCCAGCGCTATTATGCCGCCGCGTCAGCCACGCCTGCGCTGGTACTCGGCCGACTTGTTCGTACATCCCAGGTTGCTCACCTAAGTAAGAAGGAGTCAAAGCCGCGACTCAAGTACTTTGACGCACAGATGACCGAGGAATGGCACGTAGAAATGGCGTAAGTGATTGCAGTGAATTGGTATAGGCAAATGAGGCCTCTCTCGTCTAGATGGAGTTATCACACACCCATCCCAGGCAAGGAGGCCTCACTATGTTGTTTTGTAACCACGGACGGT
>JBGSTP010000069.1:0-35446 GCA_041736515.1 Pirellulaceae bacterium | reverse complement strand
TTGGCGTTTTTTTTCAGATCTCTACTAATCGGATTCAGCTGGCACTACAGTTTTTGCTCGCTTGCCTCCACCCTCAGACAACTCCTCTGGTGGAGGTTTCGGTGCAAATTTCTCTGGCTTAATCGCCTCATTACTTCCGCCGCAACCAACCAGCGAAACGATAGGAGACGCTAACGCCAGCCCCAGCAGCATGCTTGCAATTCTCTTTTTCAACAATTCATACTTCTTTCATAGTTCGAACACTGTTGACCTCGAACTGGTCGGGCTAACTATTACAGCTCTTCACCCAAGACCAAACCGACGTTGATGCCGTTAGCCCGCAACCAAACCTGACCATCCAGCGAAGTCGTAACGGAACGGACCGCACCGTCGCCAATCACAAAATTGCAAATTCCAGTGTGGTTGCTGGAAAACTCATAGTAGTTGTCCTCGCCTAGCAACCAGGTTGAGGAGGATGGAAGTGTAATTGCAGATAGCCATCCGAATGTGGCGGGACTGGGCGGTGTGGTCGCAGTACTGGAGCCACCACGGTTCTCTCCAAAGGCAATTGTGTTGCTCAAGCCGTCCGTCAAATTACCAAATTTGGTAACTGAACGATTGCGAAACATGCCTTGCCATTTTCCGCCTTCAACCTCAGGACGGCCATGGCATCCCAAGTAATTGGTTCTACCAATGTCCGAGACAGGCCATCCGCCAGAAGTTGCACCGGAGTACATCTGAATGGTTACGCCTGTTCCGGTGGCGGAAGAAGCATACAAGTGGCCGCGCGTCCACAGGACAGTGGGAGACTTAGCGTCTGAGGGGCACATGAAGCCAGGTACTTTGAATTGGGCGATGTCCCAGGGGTCGGTTTTACCGGCGTAGAAAGTTGGTGCCAAGTTGAACCAGCGTAAATCTTCGCCTGTGCCCGCAATGCGCTCCACTTTTGCTAAATCAATTGGAAATTGGTTGTAAATGTTGTTTTGCTCCATATAGGGAAGCAAGAACAGCAGTACGCCGAAATACTGTTGAGATCCGCCATTAACAGCGTTTACGTATAAGTCTGTACGCGGTGGTCCCAAATAACCGGGCGGCAACTTCTTAAATGTGCTCTCAAAGTTGTGCATGGCCAAGCCAATTTGCTTCAAGTTGTTTGTACAACTCATGCGGCGGGCAGCCTCTCGCGCCGCTTGAACGGCGGGCAGAAGCAATCCAACCAAGATTCCAATAATAGCAATAACTACCAAGAGCTCGACCAGAGTGAAGCCTTGCTTCCGCTGTGTTAACGCACGAGCTGCAGCGGGAGAATCCCAGAGTTTCATACGAAGCCTTTCCTCGAAAAAAGAAACACGACAATAATTTGCGGAAAAGTTCAGGGTGATCCGAACAAATGCGACTTACTGCCATTGTTGTGAAAGTGTCAAGAATTGCAAGTAAATTCTTCACACAATAATGCGGTTTTTGCTATTGATTTCCGCAGTGCAAGATAAAATTTTCGTAGCATAGCCCCCCCAAAAACCCCACAGAGGGAAGCTGATCCACCCGAAAGAACTATTTCCAAGGGCCTCTCGCCGTGCCTTCGTAAGAAAATCTCTTCAGTGGTAAACGCTGAATCCACTGGCTAGGCCCCAAGGAAACTGTTCATGCTCCAACACGAGCGCGGATGTTTCTCACGGAGACGCAAACGCACGGCAATAACGCTATGAATCGTAAGTGAACAGACGGGTTCTCATCATTGGGTGAACGTGGTGAGCTTTGTCCTGGATTGACTTGGACCGGCTGACTTAAGCGCCTCGATAAGCTGCGATTCGGTGATGGCGTCCCGCAATACGATTGGCTTCTGGGAAGGATCGGCTGGATAAATGGCCAGCAACGGAATTGAGAGGCTATCCAGCTCCTTAATCTTGCTAAGTATGGCATCCGACGGTTCGGACCAATCCGCCAGCAGGGGCACAACTCCGTTTTCATTGACCAATTCCGCCACGCGGGGGCGATCGATGGCGAACTTCATATTGGATTGGCATGTGAGGCACCAACGCGCTGTAAATTCGATCATGACCGTTTTGCCTTCGCTGCGGTGCTTGGCGAGCAGCGCTTCGTCGTAGGGGATCCACGGAACATCATGATGCACCGGGCCAAAGTACGAAAAGGCGAAGATGCCGCCGAGTACCGTCGTCGCCACGCCTGCCAACCAGGCGCTGCGCAGGCGATAGGCTTCCGCATAAGCTGGCACTCGACCGATTAACCAGCACGCGAACCATACCACAATCAACAAGATTAAGGTGGCAATGCGGTAATCCGGCGCGATCATGGCAACAAAATAAACAACCGTGAAGAGCAGCGGAAAAGCCAGGACTTGCTTTAGCGTATCCATCCAGGCGCCTGGTTTAGGCAGGAGCTTAATGGCGCTAGGGTAAAAACAGATCGCCAAGTAAGGCATCCCCAGCCCCAGTCCAACCAACAGGTACAACAGCAAGATCGACGTTACGGATAGCGTGAGCGTCAAGCCGAAGAGCGTTCCCAAAAATGGGCCAGAGCAGGGTGTGGCCAGCAGCGTAGTGAGAATGCCCTTGAAAAACGCTCCGCCTAAGCCCTCCTGCTCCATCAGTTTTCCAGACTTGTTGGACGTAGCGAAGCCTGGTATGGGAATCTCCCAAACGCCGAGAAAACTGAGTGCCATGGCGAAAATCAATACAGCCATCGGCACTTGGAATTCGATGCGTGTGAATTGCTGGCCCCAGCCGAAGGCGTCTCCAGCTGCCTTGGCAATGATATTTGCTGAGGCCAACACCAACATGACTGCGAGAATCCCGGCAACGTAGGAGAGATTCAGCGATATGACCTTGGCTCGACTACTGCCCGATTGATTGACAAAGCCCATCAACTTCAACCCGATCACCGGCAAAACACAGGGCATGAAATTTAGGATAAAGCCTCCCGCCAAGGCGGCAAAAACCATCCACATTTCCAAACCGTTTCCACCCAATTTGACTTCTGGCATGTCTGCTGGATTTGCCATGGGCGCGTCGATCCAGTCCACCAGGGATGGGCGATCGACGACTTCTTTGTAGGCTACTTCGGCAAAGCTCATGGCCGCAAGCTGCTTGCTATCAGCAGGATTTTTGGAAACCACGATCTTGCCTGCGGCCGACAAACCGCTGCGAGCGCTACAGGCTCGATCGCTACACGTCATGAAGCCTACTTGAACCTCAATCGGATATTCGCCCTCTTTTGCATTCTCAGGAATGGTGATCGGTATGCGCCATGCCACATTACCTTCGTGATAGGCAATTGGCGTTTCTAGTCGCGTATCGTGTGCGATGGCAGCTTTCGTAACTGGTTCACCGAATCGCAGCCCGGCCTTGGCTGTCGCCACAATTACGGTGCGATATTCAGATTCCTCTTTAAGAAAAGGGTAGAGGTGATATCCGGGATCGGTAGTTGCGTTCAGCACGAGCGTCGTGGTCTCTCCTGGACGCACTTGCCCCGGTTCGATGCTGGCCGTCCACTCTGCTTGTGTGCTATCCACCCGGAGCTTGTGGACGCGTGTTTTCTCACTGTAGCTACCTTTGAACGCAGCGCTCAATTTTTCGTCGATAGGAATGCACGAGCCATCGGTCTTGCAGACTTGACCGGAAAGCACCAGCTCCAGCGCATCCTTTTCCGGAACCAGCGGCTTAACGACCTTAAATCCAGCCGTCCAAGTCACGACATCGTGATGCTCTTCTATGGGCAGGCCTGGCCAAACATCGTAAATGCTGATGTCGGGCGCGTGGTCGGGAACAAATGGACCAGACAGCTCGATACTGTCGCTGACTAGATCGATTGTAGTTTTATTCGGGCCACCTTCGGCTTGTGTAGTCGAATACATGTGCCAGCCGCTTTGAATCGTCGCCTTCACATGCAAGCGCCCTGTTTTTCCCGAACCCTCCATTTCATAGCTGGCTTCGAAGGTGGCGTTTTGACCTTCGCCGCCAACCGTAGGAAACCCTAAATCTCCGAAGGGGCTGCTCGAGAATTTGTCTTTGTTCTGAGCAAAGACAAGCGGAGTCAACGCCAGCCATGACAGGTAAACTGCGTAGGAGAGCATCGCCATGCCGCGACTGAGCATGCGGGACCAGTGAAATTGAGCGAACATGCTTTATTCCTTGGGAACTGGATTCGACACTAAATTACGTATAGGGAATCCAGACTCATTGCCAATTTGAATCTCGGACCAGTCACAGCCACAGCTCGCGGTTACACTGCTTTGAAAGACACCGGCGAGAAAAATCTGTAGAGAAAATCCCGCCAGAAGTTGAAACAAAACGCGTGTTCGGATTGGCCGCACAGAGTATATTTACGCCAAACGTTACCGTCCGGTCAACGCAGCCTGACCGTTAAAGATACCCTAAGTCCAGTTTTCGAACACCAAACAAGCCATAACACACCACCCACAAGGCCTACTTACAGGCAAGGTGACCAAATGAGATGCCGCACCAGAGACACGGTTAGAGACGCTGGGAAAGTCACAGATACTATCGCTGGGATGTGGTTTTGGGGTTCTCGAATTCCTTGCCTGCCCCGGGCATTCTGCGTAGCTTGTTTGGCGGTGTGTTGCTCAGGGACCCCAACTGTGGCTCAAAAGCCTTTGGAATTGAAGGAGCAGCTAGCGACAACCGCTAGTGAAGCCAATACCGCAGCATCGCGCAGCGGCGAGTGGATTCAGTTGTTTAACGGGCAGGACCTGACGGGCTGGACGCCCAAGATTCGTCATCATGCGCTGGGTGAAAACTATGGCAATACATTCCGCGTCGAGGACGGCCTGTTAAAGGTCCGCTATGAGGCAGACAAGTATCCGCAATTTGAAGAGCGATTTGGTCATTTGTTCTACGAAAAGCCGTTTTCGAATTATCGTTTGCGGGTCGAATATCGGTTTGTAGGCGAACAATGTACTGGCGGTCCCGCTTGGGCAACGCGCAACAGCGGCATGATGCTGCATGGCGAAAATCCAGCGACGATGGCCATCGATCAAGACTTTCCAGTCTCGATTGAATGTCAAATTCTCGGCGGCAATGGAACAGCAGAGCGAACTACAGTCAATTTATGCACCCCCGGCACCAACGTCGTGCTCGAAGGCAAGTTATTCAAGCCGCACTGTACAAGTTCTAAATCCGCCACCTATCACGGTGAGCAGTGGGTCACTGTCGAAGTTGAGGTGCACGGCGCGGGTGAAATCAAGCATATCGTTGATGGAAAAGTTGTGTTGCAATATGCAGAACCTCAACTCGACGAGCGCGACGCACATGCAAAAGCGTTAGCGGAAAAGCAGGGTGGATTATTGCTCACCGGTGGCACGATCTCGCTACAATCGGAGAGCCATCCCATCGATTTTCGCAAGGTCGAATTGTTGGTGCTGCCAGAGTAGGCAGTCTTGAGCGACGGAAAAATTAATACTAACTTTCCTAATTCGAACGACGATGGGCTGGCGCTGCCGTGGGCAGTGCTGTTCGACATCGACGGCACCTTGATCGATTCTGGGGGCGCAGGTGGACAGGCGCTGTTAAGAGCTTTGCAACACGAATTCGATGTGCCGGATGCCAAGCCGGTACGTTTGCATGGCCGGACGGATTTGGGAATAGTTAACGAATTGCTGGCATTGAACCAGATCGATGTTGCCTCGAGAAACTTTTCTCGGATTTGCAATCGCTACTTTCAATATTTACCGGGTGAATTGCAAGCGAGGCCAGGCTGCGTTTTGCCCGGGGTTCTTGAGATACTGACGGTGCTGAACGATCATCCCGCCTGCTTGTTGGGCCTGCTGACGGGGAATTTACCAGCTTCGGCAGAGCTGAAACTGCAGCATTTCGGCTTGTGGCAGCACTTTGAATTTGGCATCTTCGGAGATCAAGCAGAGCATCGTCCCGACCTTTGCCTACCAGCCCTGGCGATGGTTAAAAATCGTTGTGGTCAAGCATTACCTGGCGAGCGAATTATTATTGTCGGGGACACTCCACTCGATGTAGAACTGGCTAACGCCATGGGGGCCCGATGTCTCGCGGTCTGTACGGGCGGTTTTAGCGAATACGAACTGTTGGCGGCTGGGGATTGCCAAGTAGTCGAAGATTTGAGCCAAACGGAGGCTATTTTCGACTGGATTTTCAGCCAAACGGAATTGAAACAATGAGCAACATGAAAACTGCAATGGACGAAATAGAGAGCGAAGTGGCCATCGAGGCCAGGCAGATTGACGCCAATCCAATCGACTCCTCTTCGAGCCGTTCCCTCGAAGAGGCGGCGGCCCGAATCGGCATTGAACTGCCGGGCGAAACTCTGCTGCGACTGGAGGCTTACTGCGCGGCGCTGTGGGAGTGGAACACCAAGATCAATTTAACTCGGCACACCAACTTCGATTTGTTTGCCCGACGCGACCTACTGGATTCGGTCAAGTTGGCCGAGCAGCTAAGCGAGGATGAAGATGTGCTCGATGTGGGTACCGGCGGCGGCGTTCCCGGGCTACCTTTGGCGATTTTGCGTCCCGACTTGAATGTCAGCGTCTGCGACAGCGTCGCCAAGAAATCGAAGGTGGTGCGGGATATCGTTAGGAAACTAGAGTTGCCCGTTGCAGTTCATGCTTCGCGAGTGCAGGACGTGTTGGAGGACCTTCGATTTTCTAGTTTGGTGACGCGTGCGGTTGGAAATATCTCGCAGCTTTTGGGTTGGTTAAGCGAGCATTGGTCGAGTTTTGACCGGTTGTTGGCCATTAAAGGTCCGCGCTGGGTTGAGGAGCGCGGCGAGGCCCGACACTTGGGATTGATGCACGAGATTGAGCTGCGAAAGATTGCCTCGTACACGATGCCAGGCACGGCATCGGAATCAGTCATCCTACAAATGAATCGCCGCAGGCAGTCCTAAATTGCCCACTCCCCTTGTCGACTTCGGCAAGCTGTGCACACTCACTCGACGAGTGTTGGTAACTTGGTGCACTGCTTGGAACATTCGTGCCGAAGCCCGAAACTTCCCGCTTGTGCCGGGAGGCCAGCTTTTTGAGGACAGCATGTAGTGCATCATGCTGTCGATATCGGTTTCCTAACACAACTTGTTCAACGAACTCAAAGGCATTTCATCGCATCATGACAGCCTACTCGCTAACGCATCTCAAGCTGCTCGAAGCGGAGAGCATTCATATTATTCGTGAGGTTGCGGCCGAGTTTACCAAGCCAGTGATGTTGTACTCCATTGGCAAAGACTCTTCCGTGATGACGCATTTAGCGCTCAAGGCCTTCTATCCCGATAAACCTCCATTTCCCTTCATGCACGTCGACACTACTTGGAAATTTCGCGAGATGATCGAATTCCGCGAGAACTACGCCAGGCGGGAACTGGGGCTCGACTTGATTGTTCATATCAACGAAGAAGGCCGCAAACTAGGACTAGACCCTGCTGAGAACAGCGAAAAACATACCGAAGTCATGAAGACGGATTCGCTCAAGCAGGCGTTAAACAAATACGGATTTGATGCGGCCTTCGGAGGCGCTAGACGCGACGAAGAAAAGTCTCGTGCAAAGGAACGAGTATTCTCGTTCCGCGACAAATTTCACCGCTGGGATCCGAAGAACCAGCGTCCAGAGTTGTGGAGTCTCTACAACACCAAGGTCAATCCGGGCGAAAGTATCCGCGTGTTTCCTCTAAGCAATTGGACGGAGTTGGATGTCTGGCAATACATCCACTTAGAAAAAATACCGATCGTACCGCTTTACTTTGCGGCCGAGCGCCCGGTCGTCGAGCGGGGTGGGACGTTGATCATGAAAGACGACGACCGGCTGCAATTGCAACCTGGAGAAAAGCTGGAACAACGCCGCGTTCGTTTTCGCACACTCGGCTGCTATCCTCTAACAGGCGCTGTCGAATCCGATGCCAACACGCTCCCTCAAATTATTCAAGAAATGTTGCTGGCGAAAACGAGCGAACGCCAGGGACGCATGATCGATCGCGATGCCGGCGGCGCAGGCATGGAAGAAAAGAAGAAGCAAGGGTACTTCTAAAAATGAGCCACCAAAGCGATTTAATTGCAACCGACATCGATGCCTATTTAGCGCAGCACGAACGCAAAGAGCTGCTCCGCTTTATCACGTGCGGCAGCGTGGATGACGGCAAGAGTACGCTGATCGGGCGGTTGCTCTACGACTCAAAAATGCTCTACGAAGATCAACTCGCGCAGCTCGAGTCGGAATCGAAGACGCATGGCACGACCGGCGGTGCATTTGACCCCGCCCTCGTTACCGACGGTCTCAAGGCGGAACGGGAGCAGGGCATCACGATCGATGTAGCCTACCGATATTTTTCCACCGCCAAACGAAAATTCATCATTGCAGACACACCGGGACACGAGCAATACACTCGCAACATGGCTACGGGGGCATCCTCGGCCGATTTGGCAGTAATTCTGATCGACGCCCGGCATGGTGTGCTGACCCAAACAAAACGCCACAGTTTTATTGTTTCGCTACTGGGAATTCGCCATGTGGTCGTGACGATCAACAAAATGGACTTGGTTGGTTTCGACCAAGCCCGCTACGACCAAATCTGCGGGGACTATCGCGATTTCGCGGCGCGTCTCGATTTACCCGATTTGCATTTCATCCCGATCTCTGCATTGTCAGGCGACAATGTGGTCGATCCCAGCTCCAACATGCCC
Organism: Pirellulaceae bacterium; assembly: GCA_041736515.1. GTDB lineage: Bacteria > Planctomycetota > Planctomycetia > Pirellulales > Pirellulaceae > Aureliella. The sequence continues at coordinate 26,790 of JBGSTP010000069.1, read as the reverse complement.
TGGTATCGCGGCAGCACGCTGATGAACTTCTTGGAAACGGTCTATATCGGCTCCGACCGCAATTTTGAGGATTTTCGCTTTCCCGTGCAGTACGTAAATCGCCCCAACTTGGACTTCCGTGGCTTTTGCGGCACAGTTGCGTCTGGAATTATACGCCAGGGCGACGAAGTCATGGTCTTGCCATCGCGGCGCACAACTCGAGTCAAGAGTATTGTGACCTATGATGGAGATCAAGCAGAAGCCTTCACACCTCAGTCGGTAACGCTGACGTTTGAGGATGAGGTTGACTGTAGCCGCGGAGATATGATCATACGCCCCGGAAACGTACCGAAAGTCAGTAATGACTTCGACGCAATGTTGGTGTGGATGAGTTCTGAAGCGATGGTTCCGGGCAAATCCTATTTGTTCAAACACACCACGCAGTCGGCAACTGGATCGATTGAGTCGCTGCGATATCGCGTCGATGTCAATACGTTGCACCGCTCACCGGCGCCCGACCTGCAGCTCAATGAAATTGGGCGCTGTACGATCACGCTGAGCCAACCTATTTTTTTTGATCCTTACCGCCGCAATCGAACTACGGGCGCATTCATCGTTGTCGATCGAATTAGCAACGTAACAGTTGCGGCTGGAATGATCACGGCGCGCGAATCGGATCATAAAGCCAAGCTGGCACCTTGGGAGGTCGAAGAGAGCCGTGGGGAATCGATCGATAAAGCGGTGAAGCTGGTAAGTACCGAAGAGCGTCAAGCGAGGTTGGGACAAAGTCCCGCAACTGTGCTGTTCACCGGTTTGAGTGGCAGCGGTAAGACGACGATTGCGCGAGGCGTGGAACGAGCGCTATTCGATGCAGGCCGCACAGCCATCGTGCTCGATGGTGAAGAGCTAAGACGCGGACTCAGTCGGGACTTGGAGTACTCGGCCGATGATCGCTCAGAGAATCTGCGTCGCGCAGCTCAGCTGGCGCGACTACTGAACGAGAACGGGTTTATTTGCCTGGCCGCATTGATCGCACCCGATGCGCTGGTCCGCGAAAAAGCCGCGGACCTTATCGGACGTCAACGCTATCTGACGGTATACGTCGACGCTCCGTTGGCCGTGTGTCGCCAGCGTGATCCGCGCCAGCACTACGCGCAGGCCGAAGCGGGAACGCTACCGAGCCTGCCCGGCGCCGGTGCCAGCTATGAAGCGCCGCAGGCACCTGACCTTATTTTGAAGACGGCTGAAATGTCGATCGACGAGTGCGTCAAAAAAGTAATTGAGTTGCTTCGTGAACGCAACTTGGTTCGTTAAGCAAATGTCTAGATAACCACGCAAATGGCATCACAAAGCTACAGAGAGTCATGAAACCGATTAAGAAACTTTTGGCGGCCAACCGCAGCGAAATAGCGACTCGCGTTTTTCGCAGCGCACACGAACTTGGAATTCGTACTGTCGCGATCTATTCGCATGAAGATCGCTTTGCGCTCCACCGCTTCAAAGCAGATGAAGCGTATCAGATCGGCAAGGCCGGCGAGCCCATTCGTTCGTACCTCGACATTGCAGGTATCGTCGAGCTTTGCCTGCGTTACGACATCGATGCCGTACATCCCGGATACGGATTTCTCTCCGAAAATCCAGACTTTGCTAAAGCACTACAAGACGCTGGAATCATTTTCGTTGGCCCAAGCGTCTCGGCACTCGAGAAGCTCGGCGACAAGGTAGCCGCGCGCGACATCGCCATCAAAGTGGGCGTACCCGTTCTGCCCGGCAGCCCCAAAGCGGTGAGTAGCCTGGCAGAAGCCAAGGAACTAGCCGCGAAAATGGGCTACCCCGTTATGCTTAAAGCCTCCAAGGGCGGCGGTGGCCGAGGCATGCGAATGATCGACGAACCATCGCAGCTGGCTGCTGCTCTCGAGTCGGCCCAGCGCGAAGCCAATGCGGCGTTTGGCAGCGACGAAGTTTTCGTTGAAAAATTGGTCCGCAAGGCCCGGCACTTGGAAGTACAACTGCTGGGCGATGACCATGGAAACCTGATTCACCTGCATGAACGCGACTGCTCGGTGCAACGTCGACATCAAAAAGTGATCGAGCTGGCGCCCGCCCCCAACCTGTCGCCCAAAATCGCTGGTGAATTGCATGCAGCCGCGCTGGCAATTGGTAACGAAGTCGGCTATCGCGCGGCTGGAACGGTCGAGTTTCTCTACGATACCGAACACCAAAAGTATTACTTCATCGAAGTCAATCCGCGCATTCAAGTCGAGCATACCGTCACGGAGGAAGTGACGGGCATCGATCTAGTTCGCGCGCAAATCCTCGTTTCCATGGGGCATGCATTGGGCGACGAATCGGTCGGCCTACCATTACAGAAAGATGTAGCCACAAATGGCTTCGCCATGCAATGCCGGGTTACCACCGAAGATCCCGCCAATCAATTCCGTCCCGATTACGGACGAATTACGCACTATCGCAGCGCCGGCGGTATGGGCATTCGACTCGACGCTGGCAGCGCATTTAGCGGAGCTGTGGTTAATCCGTTCTATGATTCGATGTTGGTAAAAGTTACCGCTCGCGGAAGTTCGTTGGCCGAAACTGCTTCGCGCATGGAGCGATGCCTGCAGGAATTCCGTATCCGTGGCGTCAAGACAAATATTCCCTTCTTGATCCAAGTCATTGGCTATGATTTGTTCCTTTCTGGAAACGCTTTCACGCGCATGATCGACACGACGCCAAGCCTCTTCGAGCTGCCAACTCGACGAGACCGCGCTACGCGTCTGTTGCGATATATGGCCAATGTGATTGTCAATGGAAACGAGTTAGTACGCGGCCATGCCGTTGCCGTCTGCCGCGATGCAGCCCCTCTACCTGTCGACGCTCATCCAACTGAGATTCCGCCGGGGACGCGCGATCGCCTGAAGGCATTGGGACCAGAAAAGTTTTCCCATTGGGTGCGCGAGCAAAAGACTCTCCTACTAACCGATACGACAATGCGCGATGCGCACCAATCGCTGCTGGCGACCCGGCTACGTACGTTTGACATGCTCCAAATTGCGGACTTTTACGCACGCCATGCGTCGGAATTTTTCTCGCTGGAAATGTGGGGAGGCGCGACCTTCGACACTTCGATGCGCTTCCTAAAGGAAAGCCCGTGGCAACGCCTGACCAAGATGCGCGAAAAAATCCCAAACATCCTATTTCAAATGTTGCTGCGAGCCAGCAACGCGGTGGGCTATACCAATTACCCCGACAATGTCGTTAAGATCTTTGTCCGCGAAGCTGCGGATGCTGGCATCGATGTATTTCGCGTTTTCGATGCCTTGAACTGGGTCGATAACATGCAAGTAGCTATGGAAGCTGTTCTCGACAGCGGTGCCATTTGCGAAGCATCGATTTGTTATACGGGCGATATTCTAAATCCCAAACGCCCAAAATACGACCTCAAGTACTACATTCAGCTGGCCAAGCAACTGGAGAAGATGGGCGCTCACATGCTGGCCATCAAGGACATGGCGGGACTTTGCAAGCCAGCGGCCGCTCGACAATTAGTTCGAGCATTGAAGCAAGAAATCGGCATCCCAATTCACTTCCACACGCACGACACGGCGGGCATTCAAGCCGCCTCGATACTGGCTGCCGCGGATGAGGATTTGGATATTGCTGACGGGGCGCTTTCGAGCATGTCCGGTGGCACTTCCCAAGTCAACTTGAATACGCTGGTGGAGGCCCTGCGATTTGGGCCGCACGCAAGCCAACTATCCACACAAACGTTGACTGAGCTATCCACCTACTGGAAGGCTGTCCGTGAATTCTACTTGCCTTTCGAAAGCGAGGCACTAGCCGCAGATGGCGCTTTGTACGAACACGAAATGCCGGGTGGACAGTACACGAATCTGTATCATCAGGCGCGCTCGCTTGGACTTTCCGACCGCTGGGCCGAAGTGTGCCGTGTCTATGCCGATGTCAATCAAATGTTTGGCGATATCGTCAAAGTTACTCCGACCTCCAAAGCTGTCGGAGATATGGCGTTGTTTATGGTGGCCGGCGGACTTACGGCCGACGATGTGCTAGCCGCAGATCGCGACCTTTCCCCTCCGGCTTCCGTTATCGATTTGCTGAGCGGCATGATGGGGCAACCACCAGGCGGCTTTCCTCCACAAGCACTCAAAGCGATCTTACGCGATCGTCCAGTCGTAGACGGGCGGCCTGGCGCTTCGCTACCACCGGCCGACATGGATGGGACTCGCGCCAAACTTACGGAACTGCTCGGAAGGGTTGCCACCGACCGCGAATGCATAACGCATGTGCTGTATCCCAAAGTCTACGAGGAGTTCGTCGAACACTACAAAGCCTTTGGCGATGTCAGCGTCCTGCCGACACCCTATTTCTTTTATGGTCCCGACACCACCGAGGAAATCGCCGTCGACATCGAAGCGGGCAAACGTCTGATCATTCGGTTCCTGGCCGTCGGCCAACCCAAACCCGACGGTACGCGAACCGTCTTTTTTGAGCTCAATGGTCAGCCTCGCGAGGTAGAAATTATTGACAGGGCGCTCGATAATGCCGTAGTGCATTCCATAAAAGCGGACCCCAGCGACCCCACGCATGTAGCTGCCAATATGCCTGGCATGGTCATAGGTGTTGCAGTCAAACAGGGCGACTGTGTCGCCAAGGGTGATAAATTGCTCGCGCTCGAAGCCATGAAAATGGAGACTACAATCAATGCGGAACGGGACGGCGAAATTGTCCAACTGTTGGTAAAATCCGGTTCGCAGGTTGCAGCTGGCGATTTGCTAATGGTTATCAAATAGGCCGTAGAGTCTTCTGCCCTGGCAGGAGTAAAGCCGCTCGGACCGAGAATTAGAAGGTTGCTGGATGTCGTTTCGGATCGGTGATTATGTCAGTCGAGGTGAACTGCGGAATACACGCGCCAATTCTGTTTTCGGTTGGCTTGAATTCACGCACGATTTCGGTTTGCATATTGAACTGACCGGCAATTTGCTCGGCCGCCTAGCTGGCAAGCATATAAAGTTCAGCGTGCGAAATAGTCGAGCATCGCATGCGGTGGATCACAGCGCTCTGCCCCCAGAAATACTTGCCCTGGCCGATCGGCAGATCGGTGTGATCGGCGAAGTCGTTCTGCGTCGCGTGCAAGTCCCGACCATCCCCCTATCCGAATTCGAAAATCTGGCCAAACAGGATCAAGGACGATTTTCAGAAGAAAAAGAGTGCTTAGTTTTGGTGTGGTTTAGCCAAAATGGCCAAGTCGTAGCGGAAATCCTGGATCCTGAAATCGAGTTCCTCAGCGAACAGCAATCCGAGGAATCGGAGGCACCCGAATTTGAGGCGTTAAACGACAGCATCAGTAGCGAAATCGCCGAAGTCTACCTGGACAATGACGGAGCGGCCGAACTGGGTGATTTCGAGTTATCAGATGCGACCGACGACGAGGACGAGGAAGATCCCTACGGACTATTTGATTCCGACCTCGACCGTAGTCTTGCTGAGTCCCTCGGAATTGACAAAAGCGCCGACACGCCGCCGCGCCCAAGAAGCTGGGATGAAGTCATTCCGGGCATCGATCCCGAAACCAAGGCCATGTATGAACAATGGGATGAGATATTTGAAGGCAAGAAAGACGAACCGGTAGCTTACCTTTTTGAAACGCCCCTTCGTTTACCACCGCCAGATTCAGTAGTCAGCAACGAGGAAGCCAATGCGCTGGTCGTTTCCATTCTCGCGCAACTGGCCCTGCTAAGCGTAGCGGTCGATGTGTGCGAACACTTCACGCCGTTGCAAACATATCGTTTACTGATGACAGAAATCCTACCTACAGCCAAAGTTCACCCCAATCTAGCGGCCAGCAAAATGGTCCAGCACTACTCGACAAGCGACTACTGCGAAACCTGCGATGCCGAATTTGATGAGGAGTTTGATTCGGATCACCATGATGGTGAATGAGCGGCGCGCGGCTCTCGCACAACGCCTGCTGGTTTTTGAAGTTTTAAGTCAATTGGCCTAATTTCCCGCAACCTGTTTTTACTTCAGGAAATCCCCAATGTTCCGAAATTGTGCGGCTTTGAAACTCCTACTGCTGCTTTCAGTCGACGCAATTGTTTGTGCTGAAGAGTGGCCAAGATTTCGTGGACCTGAAGGTAATGGACACGCAACCGGCCATATTCCTGTCCAATGGTCCGAAGAGCAAAATGTGACTTGGCGAGTCGACGTGCCCGGGCAGGGACATTCCTCCCCCGTGGTTGCATCGGGGCAAATCTGGCTAACCACCGCAATTACAACCGCACTGCCCGAGGAAGAAAAGAAAAAACGACTTGCAGAAGCCATTAACCCAAAAGAGCTCAATCTCGTCGGAGAACTGTCGCTCCGTGCTGTTTGTTATGATCAACAAAGTGGCCAGTTAGTACACGACGTCGAAGTTTTTAGCCCGAAGACCCCCGAGCCCATTCACTACACCAACACCTACGCCTCACCCACGCCAGTATTAGAAGCCGGACGAGTCTTCGTTCACTTTGGCACCTATGGATCTGCTGCCATCGATGCTACAAGCGGAAAGGTGCTATGGCGCAATAGCGAATTGAAGGTGGACCATCAGAATGGACCGGGAAGTTCGCCGGTGATCTGGCAAAAGCGGATGATCGTGCACTTCGATGGCATTGATCGCCAGTTTATCGCGGCATTCAACACGGACGATGGCACGATCGCCTGGAAAACCGATCGCTCCGGTGAAATGGATCCAAAGCCACCGATGAAAAAAGCCTACTGCACGCCGACCATCATTGAAACAGACTCTGGTCCGGAGGTCATCTCGGCAGCCGCGGATTGGGTTTACGGGTATGACCCAAGTACGGGCAGTGAAAAATGGAAAGCACGCTACGGCGAACTTGGCTTCTCAACTGTTCCCTGTCCAATCGTTGGACACAATATGGCCTACCTATGTACCAGCTTCAGCAAGTCAAAGTTGTTAGCCATCAAGCTCGGCGGGAAAGGAGATGTTTCATCGAGTCATATAGCGTGGACTAGCGACAGCCAAATTCCCAATAAGCCATCGCTGCTGTTAGTGGGCGCAGAGTTGTTTGTCTGCAACGACACCGGCATTGTGACATGCTTCGACGCACTCGATGGCAGCGAGTTATGGAGATCGCGCGTCGCAGGAAACTTTTCAGCTTCGCCTTTGTTTGCCAATGGTCTGATCTACTTGTTCGATCAAGATGGAAAAACAACCGTTATTCGCGCGGGCAGGTCTTACGAAGTCGTCGCAGAGAATTATCTTTCGGAAGGCTGCAATGCGTCGGCAGCCGTGGCCGGCGATTCGCTGCTTGTCCGCACTGCCACGCGACTCTACCGCTTGGACAATTAGCAGATTGATTGCGGCTTGAGAGTGATGCCCATGCGCCGAGCTAGAGTTCCCAATCCAAGCCGAGATCCAGATTCACGGCCGAATGAGTCAGAGCTCCAACGCTTATGCGATCGACGCCGGTTTCAGCTATTCCGCGCAAGCTTGTCAAATTCACGCCTCCCGAAGCTTCCAATTGAACCGCCGGATTTGATTGATCGCGCATGGCAACTGCTTGCCGTAATTTTTCGTTGGACATGTTATCAAGCAATACGATATCCGGGTCTGCCCTGAGCGCGTCCGATAGCTGGTCGAGCGAATCGACTTCAATCTCCACGATCGCATGTCTGACGGCATCAGGCTGCTCGGCAAGAAACTGTCGCGCCCGTGCGATGGCTTCGCTTGGCGTTAGCAGTTGACCGGTTAGCCGTGCATTGCATGCTAGGTGGTTATCTTTGATCAAAACCGCGTCGTACAGTCCACTGCGATGATTGTGAGCTCCTCCGCAATGCACGGCATATTTTTCAAGACGGCGCCATCCGGGAGTTGTCTTGCGAGTGTCGTACAGTTTGGCCCTTAGATCGCCAATGAGTGCCACGTGAGCGTGCGTCCACGAGGCGATACCACAGAGTCTTCCCAGAAAATTGAGTATCGTTCGCTCGCAGGTCAACACATCGCGTGCATCGCCCCGCAGGGTCGCAAGAGTCGTGCGTGGCTTAAACGAGTCGCCATCGGCGCAAAACTTTTCCACGGAGACGTCCGCCCCTATGGTTTGTACGATCCATTCGATCAAATCGAATCCAGCAGCTACACCGTCAACTCTCGAAACGATGTGCGCGGCAGCGGATAGGCCGGCAGGTACAACCGCCATAGTGGTCAGATCCATGCCTCGCGCCAGATCCTCGCGAATGGCCAATCTCACCAAATGCATTAAATCATCGCGCAAAGAATCATCAAGCAGCTGCGCAGAAAAATCTCGCCCTTCACGAAGCACCATATCGACTCCCGAGCTATGAAAACAACAACGCACTCCGTAGGCCCAACTCTGGTGTGATGCTATGCGAACAGTTGGTCCAGTGCAATGCGTAGCAGCGCAACGCAGGTTGGTCCGTGTGTAATCTGGCTGTTTCGCACCATCTCCACCGCTTCATCGAGCGGCACGATCATGTGCTCGATTTGCTCGGTACCCTCGGGAGCGGCCGCGCACTCGGTCAGATCGGTTGCAAGAAAAAGATCGACTGTCGAATAAATCGCAGAGGTAAAGGGATCGACTTGGCCAAGTCGCTGCCAGTGCTTTGCCATCAGCCCGAGCTCTTCGGCCAATTCACGTTGGGCAGCCAATTCCGAAGATTCACCCGACTCGATTCCCCCGCTCACGCCCTCGACGGTAATCCGCCCCACCGCGTAATGAAACTCCCGCGTTAAATGAACCCTTCGCTCCTGATCGAGAGCGACAACACAGACACCCGACTTAAGCTGGACTGTGGTGTAGGTACCAGGCTGGCCATCGGGGCGCGTGACCTCGTCCAAACGGACCTCGATCCACGCATCTCGATAGACTTGCCGCGTTCGATTGATCATCCAAGGGCCGTGTTGTTGCATTGTTCACCTGCCGTAGGGAGGTTAGGAGGGAAAGGGCGGTAGCAGCCTGGGGCTTGCGATTAGTGAGGTCCGAGTCGCTGCCGCCCAACTATTTCTGGTCGACTTGGAAAACTTTAGCGTTTAGTCGGTGCGGTGAGCAGCCGAAATCGACATCAGGGGCCATATTCCGGGCAATAGAAGGGTGCCGAAGCGTGCATCGCCCAGTTAAGATAGTTGTGAACTAGCTAAGATAGTTGTGAACTAGCCACCGCTGGCCAGTCGGCCCTCCCCAGTCCTGCCCCTGAGATTTTGCTTCAATGAGCGATCCTTTCGGCCAAATGGCTGATTCCAATCGGTACGACATTGATTTTTCAGTGCCGCAAGTCCATCGATTGCGATTTACGCGCGATTGTTTTGGTGACGATTTTCCCACCATGCTGGATCTCTTTCAGCCCAGCTCCCATGGCGTTGCGCGAGTTCAAGTGTGGCTCGATCAGGGGTTGGTGGCCTGGGAACCAACGTTACCGCAGCGCATCGCAGCGAAGCTGGCAGGTTCGAGCGGAATCGAATTGGCTGGACAAGTCGAGTCATTGCCAGGTGGAGAGACGGTCAAGAATGATCCGGATTACGTTGACCACCTGTTGAGTTGCTTTAACCGGCACGATCTCGATCGGCGCAGCTACGTGCTGGTAGTGGGTGGTGGCGCGGTACTCGATACCGTGGGCTATGCCGCGTCGATTGCCCATCGTGGAATCCGCTTGATTCGTGTACCAACGACGACCCTAGCTCAAGCCGATTCGGGTGTCGGTGTGAAAAATGCCGTGAATTGGTTCGGAAAAAAGAATTGGAAAGGCTCATTTGCTTCTCCCTGGGCGGTCGTCAACGACGAGCGATTGCTCGACGGCTTGAGCGATCGAGATTTCTGTTGTGGTTTTTCTGAAGCAGTGAAAGTCTCGTTGCTCAAGGATCCGCATTTCTTTAACTTTCTGGCAACCTCTGCCGAAGACATCGCAGCCCGCGTTCAACCGCAGGCAAGGCACGCAATCAGGCAATCTGTGCTGCTGCATTTATGGCATATAACTCGCGGTGGAGATCCGTTTGAATCCTGCGAAGCGCGACCACTCGATTTCGGCCACTGGTCTGCACACAAACTTGAAGCCATTACCAATTATGGATTGCGTCATGGCGAAGCGGTTTCGATAGGCGTGGCTGTCGATGTTGCTTATGCTCACCTAAAACACGGACTTCCGATCGAAGTCGCGGAACAAACTCTAAGCACCTTGCAACAACTGAAGCTTCCCATTTGGCATTCGGCCTTAGCCGAGGAAGTCATTTTCGATGGGCTCGAGGAGTTTCGTCAGCACCTCGGTGGAGAATTAACGATTACCTTGGTCAAAGATCTCGGCAAACCTATCAACGTTCATTCCATCGATCACGGCGCAATGCGCGAGGCGATGGCGTTTGTGGCCGCAAATGCCAAGAATCTGGCGATAGCGACAAGTTCAAGAACCAACCACTAGCCGGATCGCTGCAATCGCTGTAAAGGCAAGTAAGAAACTGTCGAATAGTTTTTGGGGTATTCGACTGACCATCCATTTACCAACTAGCATGCCCAGCAGAATTGCCGGCGCGAACACGATATCAACCAAAATTGTCTGCGGGTTGATTAACCCCAACCAGAAACTGAACGGCAGCTTAAAAACGTTGATCACTAGGAAAAACCAAGCGCTTGTGCCAACCAGTTCCAGCTTAGGCAATGCCACGGCCAGCATATAAAGCGCGATGACCGGACCTGCTGCATTGGCGAGCATGGTGGTGATGCCTGCTAGTAGGCCCAACGCCCAAGCGAACCAAGCTGAGTGCGGGATTCGCTCGAAGGTCCCCGGACGCCAGACCCGTATGACTTGCAACGTCGTCAGCAGCAGAATAATGGCGCCGACGAGTGGCTTAAACATGAATTCATCCAATCGCCCCATCAGCATCGTACCGACGACTACCCCTAATAAGGTCGGCGGTAACAGCCGTCTGACCAGGGGCCACTGCACCTTCTTTCCAAAAAAACAAATAGCACAGCAGTCGCCAATCACTAGCATGGGTAGCAGCACACCCGTCGAAGCTTTCGCACCAAACACACTGGCAAAGATAATGACATGCAGCATACTTACGCCAGCGAAACCGCTCTTCGAAATGCCAATACCTGCCGCTGCTGCTACCAGCAGGAGTATGTTTAGAAGCGTGAGTTGTTCGATCAAAAGATTCGCGCACCGTTTGCAACTAGTGGTTGCCCGAGATCGTTGCTTACATGTCCGCATCGACGCAGACCGCATTTCTAGGCTCTTGCCCTTAGCTTAGTGGGACATAGCGTAGGCCGCAACAACCGCAGCGCAGTTGAGGCAGAACTGTCCCAAGGACGTGAATCGCCTGCGGTACTTAGGCGGCGTCTGCTGGCTTCCCATGCGACCTTCGCACTTCCAACACCCGGGACTCATTCGACACCGAACACAGTGGGAAAGGGTATTGAGATGCTGCCTCAACTGCGCTGCGGTTGTTGCGGACTACCATTGTAAATCCAGCTATACTAATCCGCAGTCACCCCGAAGCTAGTGAACGGATACAGGAATTCAACCATGTCTATCGCACGTTTCCCACGTCTTACGCATCTTACAAGCCGAGTTCAGTTGGCGGCTTACTGCCTCATTATGTTGATGTGTGCAAGCTTTGCGGCTTGTGGCAAGGCACAGGAGGCGGCATTGGCCGATGCCCGCAAGTTGCTCGAAGAAGCAGACATTGCTTTTACGCAAAAGGACTTTGCAGCAGCGGCAGACAAAGCAACTGCCGCAGCAAAGCTGGCCAAGAATACTCCTTCTTTTCTACAGCGTGCAGCTGAAATCCTCTACTTGTCTGGTAGGTCAGCAGACAGCCTGCCACTCTTTGACCGTGTAATCGAACTGGTCCCCGAAGCGGCTGCCAGCAATTGGCAGCGCGGTATCGCGCTATGTAGCTGTGGAAAGTTTGCCGAAGGTGCAGAGCAGTTCAAGATTCACCATGACGTCAACCCGGATGATGTGGAAAATTCTGCCTGGTATTTTCTGTGCATCGCCAAAACGAAAGGGATTGAGGCGGCCCGCGAAACCGTAATTCCAAGCAACGGAGATGGACGCGAACCGATGATGAGTATCCTAAAAATGCTGCAAGGCAAGATTGAGCCTGCAGAGGTGCTCGAAGCCGCCAAGAAAAACACGGAGAGCGGCCAAGCCCGGGTGCGAGCTCAATTTTATGCAGCCCTGTACGCTGGACTCTACTACGATTCGCTGGGCGATGAAAAATTGGCTGTGAAACACCTAAAAGAAAGTTTGAGTTACGGTGATTTCGGTTATATGGTTGATACGGCTCGTGTTTATTTAGCCGACAGATTCAAGAGTACAGCTCTTCCGGATGAGAAATCAGAAAAGTAGGGCTTTTTACTATTTCTTGCCCAAAACGCCTCTTCGTGCGCAATCCGTAATGTAGGTTTCGACGGCAAGTTTTTCCAACACAGCGTAGCTTGCCATTCGGGATATTGTAAAACCCCAGCAATTAGCTGCTCTGCAGAGCAAATCTAGGCTGGGCGACTTCGTATCTCGATTCGAAAATTGTCCCTATCGTTCTGTAGGATTGCGCGCATGAAGACACTCAATCAACCACTTCGTACACCGGAACAGTCCAAGGCCGAGGAGTTTGAGCAGGTAAAGCGACGAATTCACAATAAACTCGTCGACAAACTTGACCTGAGTCGCATTGGCGACATGAAGGGTGAGCAGCTTCGCCGCGAGATTCGTTTGGTGGTCGAGCATCTGTGCGATGCAGAAAACACGCTACTCAACAGAGCGGAACGCGACCGCATCATCGAGGAAGTACTCGACGAGACGTTCGGCCTGGGACCACTAGAGTTCTTGCTGAAGGACTCTTCGATCAGCGATATCATGATCAACGGCCCAAAGAACATCTTCGTCGAACGGCGTGGGCGCCTCGAAAAAACGGAAGTCGAGTTTCGCGACAACACGCACTTAATGCAGATTATCGATCGTATCGTATCCAAGGTAGGGCGCCGAGTTGACGAGACATCTCCGATGGTGGATGCACGTCTGGAAGATGGTTCTCGAGTAAACGCCATCATTCCTCCCTTGGCTTTGGATGGAGCCTGCGTGTCGATACGTCGCTTCGGTTCCAATCCGCTCAAACTCGAGGATCTTCTGAACTACAAGGCGCTAACCCCAGAGATGGTAATGCTGCTCGAAGGCTGCATCAAAGCGCGATTGAACATGATTATCTGCGGTGGTACCGGCTCTGGAAAAACCACGCTTTTGAATACACTCAGCAGCTTCATTCCGAACGATCAGCGCATCGTCACGATCGAAGATGCAGCCGAATTGCAATTGCAACAAGAGCACGTCGTGCGTCTCGAAACGCGCCCGCGGAACATCGAGGGCAACGGTGCCGTAACGGCAACCGACCTCGTAAAAAATGCGCTGCGTATGCGGCCGGAGCGAATCATTATTGGTGAGTGTCGTGGCGGCGAAACGCTCGACATGCTCCAAGCCATGAATACAGGCCACGATGGCTCTCTTACCACGATTCACGCTAACAACCCGCGCGACGGTGTAGCTCGACTCGAAACTCTCGTCATGATGGCTGGATACGATTTGCCGATCAAGGCAATTCGCCAGCAGTTATCGAGCGCTGTCAACCTGATCATTCAAGCCAATCGACTTCAGGGAGGGCCGCGCCGCGTTACGCATATCACCGAGATTACTGGTATGGAGCAGGATACCGTGGTTATGCAAGACATTTTCCGCTTCGTACAAACGGGAATCGATGAGGAAGGCAAGGCACGGGGACACTTCGAATGCACGGGCGTGCGTCCGAGCTTTATGCACCGCTTGGAATCTGCTGGCGTCCGACTACCTGCTAGCGCCTTCCGACAAAGAAAAATCATGGATGCCTAAAGTAAATGGGGAGCTCTTGCATCCAGTCTGCGACAGCTTGTCGCAGTCTGATGCCGATGCTGTCCTCGAGGCCACGCCAGTAACTGAGTTTCGTATTAAATCCGAAGAGTTCCGTTATGCTGTCGCTAATTATTATTGTTGCCGCGGGTGTGGGCGTAACCGCGTTAATCGGCGGTGTCGCCATGGCGTTACGTCCAGCCGGCGACAATGCCGCTGAAGATCGGCTATCCGTGCTTACCGGCGTTCGCCGTGCCCCGGGAGAGCGCGAGGAAGCAAGTCTTCTGACGAGCAGTTCGTTGGACGACACAAAGACAATGGCAGACGAACTACTCGCCAAGTTCGGAAATATCTCGAACATGATGGACCAAGCCGACGTGCGCATGTCGGGCTCGAAGTTCTTGACGATCTGCGTCCTGTGCGCTGCTGCAGGTGCAGCGCTTTGTATAGTTACGCCGACCCCCAAGTACCTCTTACCCATCTTTGCCCTTGTCGTAGGAAGCTTGCCACTTATTTGGTTGATGCAGAAACGCAAAGCCCGAATCGCTAGATTTAACCAGCAACTGCCCGAAGCTCTGGAGTTGCTAAGCCGCTCGCTTCGCGCAGGCCATTCGTTGGCTGCTGGCTTTGGTTTGATCGCAAGTGAAATGGAGGATCCAATCGGTCGCGAATTCGGCCGAGCTTTCGAAGAGCAAAACCTCGGCATTCCACTGGACGAGGCGCTCGAGGGCATGACGCTGCGAGTTCCGAACATGGACCTGCGATTCTTCGCAACCGCAGTCATGCTCCAAAGACAAACGGGTGGTGACCTAGCCGAAATCCTCGACAAGATTGGCCATCTGATTCGCGATCGGTTCAAGTTGGCCGGGGCAATTCAAGCATTGACCGGCGAAGGCCGACTTTCGGGGATCGTCCTACTCGGGCTACCGCCCACGCTGTTCGTGGTCATGCTCTATCTTAACTACGATTATGCCATGGTTCTAATGCGCGACGAAACAGGCCGTATGTTGTCCGGAATTGCATTGGTGATGCAGTTTGTCGGGGCGTTGGTTATCCGCAAGATCATTAACATCAAGGTCTAAAACATGTTACTGGGACTGACACTATCCAATGCCGTAATTTTGCCGGTTGCCATCTTCCTAGCGTTTGGGGCAATTACCTGGCTGATACTCAGCTATTTCTTCGCGCCACCGGATGAGCGTGCAGAGCAGCGATTGCAGGAATTGAGCGATCCACGAGGTCGTAAGGCGGACAGTCGTGACGCGAAGAAGAATGAAGCGTTCGCTCGAGTTCTCGAGCGCTCGGCGCCTGCGTTGGCTAAATCGCTAACGCCAACAAACGAGCAGGAGATGAGCAAACTGAAGCAGTCGCTTGTCGAAGCTGGCTTCCGAAGCGAAAGTGCACCGGTAACTTACTTAGCTATTCGAGCTGTTGTCGCATTGAGTTTTCTGGTCTTGGGCGGCGGCGGCGCGGTGTTTCTGTATGGATTTACCAGCGGTGCTGCCGTGAGAACGTTCATGGTAGGCGCAGCTGGCTTTTACCTCCCCGTCCTCGTGCTCAGCCAACTTGGAAAACGTCGCAAAATGCAGATCTTCTACGGCTTGCCCGATGCGCTCGACCTCATGGTGGTTTGCGTTGAAGCCGGGTTGGGCTTGGATCAAGCGATGCGTCGCGTGGCTACAGAAATGAAGAAAAGCTATCGCATCATTGCCGACGAATTCGGCATGTGCAATCTGCACCTTCAGATGGGTCGAGCACGCAACCAAGTTTTGAACGATCTAGGTGTACGCACGGGCGTCGACGACCTCAGAGCGCTGGCGTCCATCCTAATTCAAGCCGACAAGTTTGGATCGAGTATTGCCACGGCCCTGCGTGTGCAAAGCGATTCGATGCGGGTTAGACGCCATCAAGTCGCGGAAGAGAAGGCAGCCAAGACAGCGGTCAAGTTGATATTCCCGCTCGTGTTGTTCATCTTCCCAGGCATTTTCGTAGTGCTCGTGGGCCCTGCCGGCATTCAAATGGCACGTGAAATGTTCCCTGCCATGAGCGGACAGTAATCCACTGCTTGAATCAACGCTCGGGTGCACTCGTAAGGTAAAGCTGAGTCAAGAAGGCACTCTTGGCTTGCGAGCACACAGCGTCCAATGACGATCGCTGGTCACCTGGATGGATTCGCTCGCAATTCCGAGTGCTGCGATCATCGCCCGCGCTTCATCCAACGTCAACGCGGCGCGAAGCGACTGCCGGAGTAGTTGCTGGTTGCACTCAGGCTCACGCCCCGCATGCACGGCCACCAAACGCTCGACTTGCTCCTCCGTCTCCGGACGCAAAAGATCGCGACTGAACAACCAACCTCCCGGCTTGCAGACTCGCCACATTTCGGAGAAGCCGCAACTAGGGTCTGGTAGGTGATGCAACCAGCTGTTCGACATGACTCCGTCGAATAGATCGTTGTAATACTCCAGCTGTTTTCCATCGCCATGATGCAGTTCAATACGATGTTCGCATAAACCTATTGCGACATTAATCTTGGCGATATCCAACATGTTCGTGGCCGCATCGCTAGCCACGATTCGGCAGTTTTGAAAGCGACCACACAATTCGATCGGAATCAGTGCAGTGCCCGTTCCGACGTCGAGTACCATGCTGTAATCGGACTCGCTGTCTACAGGCCCTGAATCCAGTAACTTCGCATCCAATAAATCCGTGACGAACCTACTGTTGACATCGCGGTGATCCATGTTGTCATACGAGCGAGCTTCGTCGTAGCTATCCATCAACTCCGGTTCGAGTTGTCGTACAAGCATCGTTAGTGTCCTGTTTAGCCGAAACGGCCCGTCACATAATCTTCTGTTTCTTGCAGATAGGGCTTGGTAAAGATTTGACTGGTTACGCCAAATTCAATTAGTCGGCCAAGGTACATAAACGCTGTGTAGTCGCTGATTCGGGCCGCCTGCTGCATGTTGTGGGTCACGATCAGCACGGTGTACTCGCCCCGCAGGTCGTCGATCAGGTCTTCAATTTTGGCGGTGGCAAGTGGATCGAGAGCGGAGCAGGGTTCGTCCAACAGGAGTACTTCCGGATCGCTTGCGATAGCGCGGGCGATACACAGTCGCTGCTGTTGGCCGCCAGACAATCCCAGCCCACTTTCCGGTAACCTTTCGCGTACTTCCTCCCACAAAGCCGCCCCACGCAAGCTCTGCTCACACACATCCTTCAATACTTTTCGATCCCGCTGACCATCGATCCGCAACGGATAGACTACGTTTTCAAAAATGCTCATCGGAAACGGATTGGGTTTTTGGAACACCATTCCCATTCTTTTACGCAATTCGATTACATCCACTCCCGGTGCGAATATGGAGTCTCCTCCCAAACGGATGTCGCCTCGAATCGTCAGGCCATCAATCAAGTCGTTCATGCGATTGACGCTGCGCAGCAACGTGGATTTACCGCATCCGCTGGGTCCGATGAGCGCAGTAACTTCGCCACGCGGGATGGGCATGCTGATTTCGTGCAGCGCTTGCTTTTTTCCGTACCAAAGGCTGAATTGCTGCACCTCCACCGCCGGCTCCGCTTCCAATACCTTTTCATGGATAACGGCTTCGATTTTCTTTCCCTGAGCGATGTCTTCAATTCGATTCGAACGGACAGCTTGAGTATTCATAAGTTGCTTCGATGGCAGGTTGGAAAGTTTGACATTGCTTAAAACTGATTTCCTTGAAACTGACGTTTGAGCCGCGAACGCAAATAGATGGCGGTGATATTCAATGCGGCCACGATCAGAATCAGCAGTAGTGTGCAAGTGAATACCATCGGCTTGGCAGCTTCGCTATTCTGACTCTGGAAACCCAAAGTATAAATCTGGTACCCCAAATGCATGAAACTTCGCGAGCCGTGGAAGAACGGAAACTCGGTATCCAGAGGTAAATCTGGGGCCGACGCCAGGGCACCGACCAGCATCAGTGGTGCCACCTCGCCCGCGCCCCGTGCCATCGCCAGAATTGCTCCAGTGAGTATACCTGGACGCGAGTGAGGCAGAATTATGCGTTGAATGGTCTGCCACTTGCTCGCTCCACAGGCGAGAGAGCCCTCACGCAACGAATTGGGCACGGCCGCCAACGCTTCTTCTGTAGCCACAATCACGACGGGTAGAGTCAACAAAGACAGAGTCAAAGCCGCCCACAGCAAACCGCCTTTTCCAAACGTTGGATTGGGCAAGTACTCCCGATAAAATCCCTCAAAGAATGGGCTCTTGAGCAATAGTATGGCTACGGCAGCAACTGTCACCAACCACAGCACCAACGCAGCTCGAGCAGCGAACCGCTTGAAACCAGTCTGAGTGTGGGAGGGGCCGCTACTAAGGAAACTGAACAAAAACGCGACTGTGCCCACAGCAACAATGCCCCCCAGCGCAAGATACCAAAGCATTGAAGGCCAGGGTTCGATACCTGCATTCTTGGCACCACCGTCGACATAGGCACCGATCGTGTAACAGAAAAAGGAAAAGCCAAACACGCCATACACAATCGATGGTACGCCAGCCAAATTGTTAATCGAAATGCGAATGAGTGAAACGAGCGGACCACTCTTGGTATACTCGCGCAAATAAAGTGCGGCCATCACGCCGAAAGGTACAACGGCAATCGTCATGATCAATGTCATCACAATCGTTCCCCAGATCGCCGGAAAGACACCACCTTCGGCGCCAGCTTCCCGTGGATTCTCGAGCAGGAATTCGCCCCAGCGCCCCAAGTACGTCGAAACCTTGCTCGCCAGCCCTAACTGGTTAGCAGGAAAGGCACGCACGATCTCTCGGCAATTAACTAACTTCGTTTGCAATAGCTGTACCTGACGCGTCGCTCGTGAAGATGGATTTGAACCAAGCTCGCTGGGCGTCGATTCGCCCTCGATTGCGGCTACTGAGAACACATGTTTCTGACCGAGCGAATCGGTGCAGGACACCCAAGTCAAGCGACCGTTCAACTGTGTAACCTCAGCCGTACTTTCACTGACCAAGATCGACTGTGTAGCCAAATGCTGCCGAAGCGTTTCCGGAATCGTCCCACTCACGAGACGGTCAATATCCGCATCCTCAACCGCGACTGTGACTGGCGCGAATGGAACGAGAAAATCGACCTCGGCCATGGTAGATAGGGCGTTTAGTTCTTGAAGCTGCATTTCAAGCGGGCGCTTCTTGGCGACTATCTCTTGATAGCCGACATGATAGGCAGCAACAGCATCGCGAATCACGACGGCCTGCTTCTGAATCGGCTCCATCGCTTCGACCAACTGCTGTTGGACGCGGGAAACCTGCTGAGGAAGCTCAACAGCTTCGTACTTTTGGAACGCCTGAAGTACAGCCGCTTGCCAATCGGATGGACCAGCGATCTCCCTCAATAACTCCATACTCTCCGCCAGCGTCTGCGATCGATGGTGGAGAAGTTCGAGTTGATCGAGGAAATAATGGGCAGATTCGAGCGGGAGAGCGACCTGCTGATTGGCTGAGATTTCCGCCCGACGCACTTCCGCTCGCATTTCGGATAACTGTGCGTCGCGCCGACTAATCTGATATCGCAGCGCTTCAATCTGGTGACGAAGAGTGGTAGTGCGTGCCACTTCGCGATCCAGTTGCTCAAACACGTCAGCCTCTGAAGATATCACCCGACGGCTGGCTACGACCACATTGTCGCCCGCGAGCTGGCTGGCCAACTGCCAATTTGTTTCAGTCGCCAGCCTTACTTGCAACAATCCCGGAAGTTCTTCCAAGTTTGGAAGCAAAGACCGATTTGCTGCATCGAGTTCACGATCGATGCTCGATGCAAGGGCTGCGTATACTTGCGGTAGAATCTCCGCACTAATACTTGGAATCGTTTCGATCAACTCCTTTAGCCGCTCGGCTTCGGCGACTCTTCTCCGCGGGGCTTCGCCGACATCGGTAGCAATAGTCATCTGGTTGAGAATGCCATACAAGCGGCCGTGTTCCAGTCGTTCAACCACCATCGCCCACTGCGGCTTCGACAGTCCCTCTCCGTCCAATTCCGAGGAGGTCAACCATCGATAATGCTGTCCCGTTAAATCAAAATTACCTGTGCGATAATATCGACTGACCTGCCCGACGGCATTCTGGTCCACTTCCGTTGTTTGAAGCTGACCGATCTCTTGGGTTCCATTGTTGAGCAACACCCATTGAACTTCGCGCGGCCAGAATGTGGGAAGTCCGGAGTATAGGATGAAGCCGAGCAGGCAGGTAATCATCAACAGACAAATCACCAGCATTCCGCCGGTAAACCAAATCAACGGCTCGCCACGGGCGAGCAAAGAATAACCGCTTTGCATCATGCGGCGATTGGGGGTACGGCCACGAGTTTTCTCGACAGGTTGCTCAGATGGCTTGGATTGCGCGCTCATAGTTGACTCGACCGTTTGCGGAATCGAATCCTCACAAACTCAGCTAGCGTGTTTACGAGCAGAGTCATAAAGAACAAAAGTACGGCAGCCAAGAATAGTGTGCGGAAGTGAGTGCTACCCTTGGCGGCTTCCGGCAACTCAGTTGCTAATGCCGCGCTTAGGGTTTTGAAGCCATTAAATGGATTGAACTCCATAAGCGGTGTATTGCCCGCCGCGCAGAGAACGACCATGGTCTCGCCGACAGCCCGCCCGAGTCCGATCATGACCGCACTAAACAAGCCACTCATAGCACTTGGCACGACTACTCGGATTGTGGTTTGCCACTGTGTTGCACCGCATCCGAGCGAAGCGCTGCGGAGCTGCTGCGGAACAGACTGTAATGCATCGTCGGAAATCGTGTAAACAATCGGAATTACACAAAAACCCAGCGCAAAGCCCACCAGCAACGCATTGCGATCCTGGTAACTATCGAACAAATGTCCTCGCAAGTCCAATCCCAGCGCGCTCAAGACCGCTCCTGTGCCCCATGCGGCTAACACGATAGCCCCAATCAAGATACAGATCTTTGCGAGCGAATAGAGGGCAAATCCGCGTTGCGTGCGCCGCGAGGCCGCAGCTCTCTGCCATTCACTTAAGGGGCCAAGAAGCAGCAAACAAACGCCCAGAGTCAAGAGTGGCACCAGCAACAGAAACCACCCGCCGACGGCACTCCCCTGCTTGGTCCCAACCCAATTCAAGATATCGCCACCAAATAGCCAGTGCTCGCAAACTGGAGCCAGCAATCGAGTCATCAGCAGGGCGATTGGCATGCATGCCAACAATCCCAAGAGACGCAGGTACTGCAGACGTACCAGTTTTTCGACCGGCAATAAGTTCCAGACAGTTCCTGCGATCACAAAAGTCATGGGAACAACAAATAATCCCAGTAGCACAGACATCAAGTGCTCCTGAAGGAGCGGGGCAATCACTAATGCGGCGATGTAGCCAAGTACAACGCTTGGCAAACTGGCCATCAACTCAATAATCGGCTTGACTCTGCCTCGCGTCTGCGACGACAAAAATTCGCTGGTGTAAATGGCCGTCAAGATTGCCAACGGAACACTGATCAGCATGGCATAGAATGTTGCCTTTAATGTTCCAAAAACAAGTGGCACCAAGCTAAGCTTTATTTCCGATTGCTCCGTCGCAGCCGACGACTGCCAGATGTACTTGGGGTAGTTATGCCCTTCATACCAAACAGGTCCGAAGTAACCTTTAACGGTGGCCTCAGGGTGCCCAAGATCGAGCGAGCCAATCGCATACGCCCCATCCGAAACCGCAATTAATGATTGGCTGTTAGGGCTGAAAGCGAGTTGCTGAAGCAATTGCTCGCCGGAAACTTTCTCTTGGTACAAAACTGTGTTCGTCGTGACAAAAACCATGGCGATTTCGTTTTCGTCATTACAAGTCGCGGCTACATGTGAATTTGCACTGCTCGATATGAAGGTGATCGGACGCGAGCCAAGATCCATTTCATGAGCTAGCGTCAGTCTGAATCCTTGGGAGGATGCGTCTGAAGCACCGTTCGGATTCGAGGAATTGTTGGTTGGCCTGGCAATCATCCATCCCTGTAGCCGACCATCGTCTAATCCGCACAGCAGGGTTTGCCTGGCAAGGAGTGGCGTAGCGTAGGTTATCGAACAGTTGATTGCGACGGTTTCCGATTCCACCAATCTCGGCTTAGGACCGTCGAGCGCAAAGCGATCTAAGGTGCCGTTCGGCCAAACCACAACCCCATGCCCCTGTCCGTTGAGCATCACTACCTGCAGAGGGCGCGCGTCGGCAGTTCGAATCTGCAAGTCGCAAACAGACAGAGTCACCTTGTCCGTTAGTTTTTTGGTAAGCCGATTCTGAGTCGTCTCGACTCTGGCCAAAACGAGTTCTGAACCAACGACTGCCAGTACAGCCGATTCCGACTTGGCGGACAACAAGTTCGCAGAATCGCTTGGTAAATAATCCAAACACACAACAGGACTGTCACCCAATTTCTTCGCGGTCGACCACTGTATCTCGTTTACTGAAGCTTGCCGCACACCATTATCATCGAACCACTGATATACGCGTTGCCCGTCGGTACTTAAGGGAGCGTCCTGAGATATTTTCACACTCGGCGGCAGGCTTTGGGGGCTGATAAGCGTGGAACTAAATTCGATTCGGGCAGTGCGCACTGTTCCATCGCTCAAGCCAACCGACAGCGTACTTCGATCAATCGAAAGATTCGAAGCGGTTACCAACGTGCCCTCAGGAAGATCCAACGGGAAAGACTTCAAGAGTTTGCCATCGGCGATCCCGCGCACTTGAATCTCGCCGCTGGGTAACATGCCCCATAACATCAGCCCGTTTTCGTCTACACCAAAATGTCGGTAGGGCTCGGGCTCAGCCTGGTTTGAGTCAGACGCAACGGGTATGGAACGCCATGGACCTAAGGATGGACTGCGGAATAGCGGCAGCGCCGTGCCAACAAGCACGATGACCACCAGCAGTATAGCCGCTATCGTGCCGATCCCACCGACGGCAATCATGCGTGAAACGAAAGCATCCCCGAACTTAACAGTCCAGGGAGTTTGCTTGCGGCGTCTAATTCCGGTGTAGGCGTCGCCAGCCACAAAAAAGTCCCGGTGGAAGTGAAAGACTATGGTTTGTCATTTGAATCTGCGAGCATCTACTACTTGACGACAATTTGGTCAGGTCGTCAAGCACCTGGTCGAGCCAATATTCTGAGCACATGGGAACGCTGTAATGTAGCCTGAACTATTTAGTTCAGCCCCAGCTTCTGACGAGCCTCGGCAGCCATCTCAGCCGTCAATGGCAGGTAACCATCTTTGACAACTTGCTGCTGCCCCTGCTTGCTCAACACATACTTCAAGAACTCTGCCCGCATTGGATCTAGCGGCGAACGAGGATCTTTATTGACGGCCAAATACAAGAACCGCGCCAGTGGATACTCACCCGAATAAGCATTGGCCGGCTCTGGCGCTATTAATTCGCCGCCGAGTTTTTCAGCCAGCTTAATGGCCTTAACCGCAGCCGTGCGATATCCGATGCCGCTGTAGCCGATGCCTGCTGGATTAGCACCCACCGATTGCACTACGCCTGCCGAGCCTGGCAACTCATTAACCCAACTCGCGAAATCGCCCTTTGCCAGCACCACTTCCTTGAAGTAACCATACGTACCCGAGGCCGCATTGCGTCCATAACAGGCAATAGGCAAACTGGAAATCGAACTTGCCGAAGTAAACCACTTCCAGCTATCTGCGCGCTTGGTGGCCCCGCCCTTCCGTGTACTAGAAAATATTGCATCAATTTCAGGAAAAGACAGACCTTCGATCGGATTGTCTTTATGGACATAAACCGCCAGCATATCCAAACTGGTTTCCAGTAGGATTGGCTCGTATCCAAACTTCGCTTTGAAGGCGTTGATCTCTTCTTGCTTAGCTTCGCGACTCATGGGCCCTAGACTCGCTTGTCCTTCTGTAAGTGCAGGCAATGCGTTGGACGAGCCTTTACCGTCGACCTCAACCTTAACGCCGGGGTACATCTTTTTAAATTCTTCGGTCCACAGGCCCATCATATTGTTCATCGTGTCCGAACCGACGCTCTTCAAATTGCCGCCTGCAATTCCAGCCACGGGTGTGTAATCAGGCAGCGCCGGATCTAGTGTTACCTGCGCGGACAAATGCGAGCCACAGAGCAAGCAAACAGCTACAACACACAGAATGCGAATCATGATCATTTCCAGCCCTCGCTTTTGGGACATTTTAGAGTTCCTTGACATATGGCTTAAGATGAGCACTAAAGTCAATCAACGATAACGCAAGTCCGTGAAGTTTGTGTTAAAACTTTCCAAAGCAGTGTATCCGACCGGGACTACAACGTAACTACCAGCCATCAATGAAAAAAGAAAAAAGGGTAGCCCTGTGGGCCAATAGTGTTTGGCACGACGTTTGTGACGAAGACGCCATATGGATGGGTGGCACCTCTCTGTTACCTCCATTATGCGCCACCCAGTGGCACATGGGTGGCACCCTTCTTTCCCTGTTCACGGGGGGCGACCGACTGTCCTCAATCGTTCTGATGGCGAGCAAACTCAGACTGTCAGCAGAGGGGAGCAACTGAGGACAATTACTCTACACTCCTCGACTACTGGACCTAAACAAAACCGCGAACGCTTGCATCTCGATATGGGACGATCGACGAACGATTCAATCGATACACTTATCATTCTTATCGCGGAAGAATGCTCTTTCGAAACTGCTGGATGAGTTTCGTCTCGCCTAAAGTATCGCGTTTAGCCAACGTCTCGTTGATTTGCTGCGATGTCAATCCAGGTAGTTGCAGGCTTGATTCGATCTGTTGGTAATTTCCCTCCACCCACTGAAACATTTGGAGCGAGCGGCCGTCATGCCTCCACACCTCGAGCACGTGCATGGCTGCAAACAATTGCATCTTCTTGATCACGGAGGAAGTTAGCTCGACTTCGATGACCAAGTCAGGAGGAGGATCGACTTCAAAATCGAGTTCCTTTTTTCCCAATAGCTGCGCTGCGTGAGTCACATAGTAGGATTCATCGGCTTCGAAAGCTTTGCTCAAGTCGGATCGCCTTACCGTTACAGACGCGACGCTGAGGATCTCAATGTCCTTCACCTCCGAGAATGTCTCGACCATCCTGCCGATGAGACATCCAATGTTTTCGTGGTCGCGTTTGGGTGACATCAATTCCAGAATTCCGTTGTCAAAAGTCATGCGCGGAACACTTCCACGTCGTTGTTCTGCCAGGGCAACGTACGTCTCCCACGCAACGTCTTCCAAAACCATTCGAGTTTCTGGTTCCGTTTGAATTCGCTCTACAATGCTCACCTAAAACTCCTGCAGTTGTGTGGGGCGTAGGATCAGCGAGACCGTCATCGATTCCGGTCTATGTTGACAGACCGAGCAATTCATTTGCTCATTTGCCCATTTTGCATTGGCGGCCGACAACAATGGACGTGGATGTCCGCGGTAGATGTAGTCTCCATAGCCGGCAGCGTCATACAATTGATGCATTAAGGCTTGCAAGTCGATCACCGCATCGGCATGCTCCCGTTTGAGCGGAATCGGAATTTTCGGAAGTCGGTCGCGAAGTTGAATTGGCCATAGGTCAACGATTGGGCGTAGATACGATCGACAGACCATCATGCAATAGTCGCAATCACATAGGCCTTCGACCGGCATCCTCGCATCCCCCCGGAGCAGGTCGATCTCTACGAAATTAACGTCGCTCTCAATTAAACGTGTTCGCTTGGCCAAATACAGGTTGCGGTCATTTCCGATGCGTTTGTTGGTTGGGCTGAGTAGTTCGATCACTGTGATCAGCTCACGATCTTCAGCATCGCGAATTTCAATGTATGGTTCGGAGATCCGGTCCATCGTTGGTAGCAATCGACCATGGACAGTCGCTTCGTCGCAGTCCAATACTGTCGTGCCGAACTCGGAGGCAATTTGAGGGCGGCGTGGATCTGGGGGATTCTTCAAGATCGCGACATCCGGTCTACCCAACAATAGGCGTTGTTCCTCTGGGAGTTCATGGAGATAAACGTTTTTGTCAATCTTTGTCACGTAGTACGGCCGAATCTGAGGAGTTAAACTCGCTCGGATCGACGCAATGAAGGACTGATGGAAATCGTGCCATACATCGAGTTGTTCCAGGTAAGGGTTCATTCCAGGAAAGGGGGATGGCATGGAGTTAAACTACAATGACATAAGAATGGAGAAACAGCTCAATTGTGAATATTATCATAGGTGAACTAGTAATTTGTCAAATTGACAACTCGGGGTAATTATCGCCGCCTTTCGCTCCACGAAAGAGGCGATTTAACGCGACTTTCGCGGAGCGAAACGCGACACTTCTCCGCGGGACTGCAACTACTTTCTAAGCAGCCATCAACGAAAAAGGGGGAGCACAGTGGCTCCCCCATCAAGATTCGTATTTGCGCGCTGTCGATTTAAGTCTTTGCGTTATTGGTGCCTTGACTTGAGTTGGATTGTGTCGAAACAGGCTCGACATATCCGGTTGATTCTTCGCTGTCGCTGCCTGCTTGAAGTTTCTCGTATTCATGAATCAGCAAAGTGGAAACCTGGAATGCATTGCGTAGCTCGATTGCATTGAAGAAGCGTACGCTGCCGGTGTACTTTGATTCAAAGCGATTCTTGGTCATGAGCTCATCCCAGGACAAACCGTTGGCCAAATGCCAAGCTGCGGCTTGTGCCGTGTTTTGCGGAACTTTACCTGCTCCCAACATGGAACACAGTGCGGTAACGCGTGGGTCGGCGTTGACTTTCTCAATCGGCACAATCTTGTATTTCATGCGCGGATTGGGATCGGTCTTGCCGTGCTCTAGGCACACGCAGGGGACCTTCATGCGATGGGTCTTTTCGGGCTCAACGCGGAACATGCCACCTCCACCCATGCCT
>JBGSTP010000064.1:0-6449 GCA_041736515.1 Pirellulaceae bacterium | reverse complement strand
GAGCATCCTGCGAGACCGGTCTCATGGTTCTCTCCCAGAACCTGCTTCGGCTCGATAAGTTGCAGCGACGCACAGAAAAGCCATGCAAAAACAATACTTAAAAACTGCACGACCTCTTTAGTGTGGAGCTGTCGAATTAGTTAATATCGCAGCACGAGCGATTTGCATATCTCTGAAATGGAACTTTCTCCAAGTAGATGGTAGGTTTTGATTTTTTGGCTCATCAACCGAGTCGTGGCCATAGTGTAAGCCTCGTTCTCGTAGTTATTGATTATCGCTGACACCGCGTATCCCTGACGTCGCAGCATCCCTAAGGCAAGAGCTGCTGTGTCGTCGATCTCTTGCAGTACTACAATTACAGATGCGTCGCGAGGCATGCGGCATTGGGTTTCGACAAGTAGTTCCTGCAGGCTCAATCCGTCGGTGCGCTCAAGTCGAGCAAGCGCACGATGAATTTGCTGGAAGTGAGCCGGGCCCCGGCCTGTGGGAACAACGACAGGCAGCATGCGTGTACTGGTGCTTCGCATGGCTACTTCGCGCTGCGCCGACTCGAGTGAGGCAAACTCCTTCTTCGCCTGCCTTTCGGCTATTCGATCGGCGGCATCCCTTCCATTTGAAATCAAACCGAATTGCTGCTGCAAGAGCAGCAGCGTGTGAAAGATCGACGCAGCTGCCGTGACCGCTAAATCGGTGCGGACAGGCTCGTGGTGATCGGGATTCGAACGTCGATGCAAATCGACTACGACGGTTGCACCAGCGACACTCGTTGGCTGAAACTGTTTGCACTGCAACTGGCCAGTGCGGGCGGAGGCTCGCCAATGTACGCTGCGCAACGGATCGCCATTTTGATACTGGCGTATGCCAGAAACCATGGTGGGATCTTCAAGCAGTCGGTAGGTTACGTTTATTTCTCCGACAGGCCGGCGCGAGGCGATCTCGTATCCCGCCAAGGGAACAAGTTTTGGAAGCACCAGCAAATAGGCTGGAGACGTGAGTGCGCGAAAGCGTCGGTGCAGACCGAGTAAGTCACCGGTTTCTGCGATTGTAGGTCCGATCTGAAAATAGCCTCTGCGAAGAGCCGTTAGTTTGTATGCCACTATGCGGCTCGACTTGGCAGCCACGCTACATATCCGCAGCCGCGAGCCGTCCACTTCCAATGCCGGCGGCGGACCCGTTAAGGCCTGAAGCGGTAGAACATCTTCAATCAAGACCCAGACGATCGCCAGACTATCGCGATTATCCAGCCGCAGCTGAATCTGGACTTGTTCTCCGACTTCGATTTCGTCGCTACTCATGGTTCGAGTGGCTACGAGCGAATTAGTCCAGCGTTGAGAGAAATATCGGCTCAACCAGAATACGGCGAACAATAC
This sequence comes from Pirellulaceae bacterium, assembly GCA_041736515.1. GTDB lineage: Bacteria > Planctomycetota > Planctomycetia > Pirellulales > Pirellulaceae > Aureliella. The sequence goes on along the minus strand of JBGSTP010000064.1, from coordinate 5,079 downwards.
ATAGGCTGAATAGACCAACAAGCTTGCGCCAAGCAGCATCCCTACGAGCAAAAGCAGCGAAATTGCAGCGACGTTTCGCATTTAGCTCGCTCTGCGCCCGGGACGACTGCTGGTAAAGAACACTTTACATGCCGTAGAGTTTTACATCGTCAAAATCATTCATATCGTCGAACGAACCAATTCCGATGCGGCCTTTACCAAAAGTTTTGTCGATGATCTTCATGTGAGAATTATCCATGTCATCAAAATAAACTTCGATCGTTCCTTCATCTCCATCCCGCACGACCTTCACGGTATGCCATTTGTCATCCCAGGGAACTAATTTTTTATTGTCGGTTAGCGGCTTGCGCGGTTCGCCGTTTACAATCATGATCTGTCCACTGGCCGGATCTGGTTTGGCACCGAGATGCACGTAGTAAAAATGCGAGGCATCTTGATGGCAGAAGATGGTACAGCAGTCGCGGTGATTGCCGGTGTCTTTTGTACTCCTTACTTTGTAAATCAATACAAAGTCGCTGAGTTGCACATCTTTGATCATGGCAATGTTGTGCGGGCTGCGAACCGTGGGCTGGTAATTGCTAATTCGGCGATTCAATCCAAAGACTTGGTTCTCTCCCTCTTTGTGCAGCGTCCAGGATGTGTCGTCCGTCGTGTCCCAGCGCTGACTACCTTGCTCAAAGTCCTCGCTGAACACCAATGGCATACCATGCGACTGTTTGTCCGTACTTTTCTCTGCAGCAACTTTCTCGGAGGACTGTTCAGACTTTTTCTCAGTCTTGTCGTCTGCCTGACTGCCGTGCTGCCATGAGGCAACGGCGAACACAAAGCTTCCCAAACTGAGCCTCGCCAAAATCAGCATAGATTGTCGAGTCATGAAACAAACCTTGCAAATTAGTATTGTGGAACTGAGGAGTCGACTCGCTCCGACCAAGCCTGAATCCCGCCGGTCATATTCTGAGTATGTGGAAATCCATTTTCCCGCATCCAGCGTGTCACTCGCAAACTTCGCCCGCCGTGATGGCAGTGTACCACAGTTCGCTTCTCGGCGTATTCGGACAGCTGAGAGGCTATTTCAGCCCAGCGACTCATCGGCATTAGCACGGCGCCTTCGATTCTCGCCGTCATCCACTCCGATTCCTCGCGGCAGTCAATCAATACAATTTCGCCGGCCGCTAAATGTCTTTGCACTTCAAGCACATCGATCTCAATGGATGCTGTCATTCTTTTTCGACTTAACAAATGGTCTACAGAGCGTTCGGTTTGGGGAAGGTCAAGATCGTCTGCGAGGTAAATGTTTCACCCGGCTTCAGAATCGTGTTGGGAAAATCTTTTTGATTGACCGAGTCTGGAAAGTGTTGAGTCTCCAAGCAGCAAGCGCTTTGGTGAGCATAGGTCTTACCCGCTTTGCCCGTTTGCCCCATCAGGAAGTTGCCCGAGTAGAATTGAATTCCCGGTTCAGTTGTTAGGATGCGCAAAGTTCTCCCGGACTCTTTGTCTGACAACACGGCTGCGGTACGCATTTTCTTACCGTCTTCCAATGGATCAAGCACAAAATTGTGGTCGTATCCCAAAGCTGCTGTGCCAACGAGCTCGCCTATGCCTTTGCCGATTTTTACCGGTTTCCGCAGATCGAGAGGAGAACCTGCGACGGACTTGATTTCCCCAGTGGGGATAAGCGTATCGTCAACGGGAGTGTACCGCTCGGCGAATAGACGCAGTGTATGGTTCAGGACGGTATCGCTCCCATGACCGCCCAGATTAAAGTAAGCGTGGTTGGTAAGATTTACGGGCGTTGCTTTGTCGGTGGTGGCTTCATAGCGAATGCTGAGGCTGTTCGCATCTTTTAGTATAAGGTAGGTCACTTTCACATCTAGTTTGCCGGGGTAGCCCTCTTCTCCATCCGGACTGCTATACGAAAACGTCACACCCTGTCCGCGCTCGTTTTGGAAGGGGCGAGCCTTCCAAATAACCTTGTCCAAACTACGCTCAGTTCCACCGTGCAAGTGATTCGGTTCGTTGTTAATTGCCAGCGTATATTCCTTGCCTTCCAACATAAATCTACCTTTGGCTATTCGGTTGCAAACCCGGCCAGTGGTGCAGCCAAAATACTGGTTCTGATCGGACTCGTAGCCGGCAACGTCATCGAACCCCAAAATCACATCATCCGACTTGCCCGACTTGTCGGGAGTATGAAGCTGCACCAGTGTCGCGCCCCGTGTCATTACTTTGGCAACGAGTCCCATATCGTTCTTCAAAGTGAAGATTTCGACTGCGGCTCCGTCTTTTGTTTTTCCAAAATCAGCCGATTTCGGAGTCTCCGCTTTTGAAAAGCTCGTTGAGAAACTAATAAGCAATGCGGCGATTTGCCAGGCATATTTTTTCATGAGGCATCCTGTGAGATCTCAGAGGTGTTTGACAAGTTGCGGATTGAGATTCAGAGAGGAATGTGCGGGCAGGCGCAGTGCCGCGACAATCTCTGTTGGTAGAAGACCTATTATATCCACCGGCAAGGCAGCCGTTTAGTACTGGTGCTCCAGACCAACTCAACGTCGCTTCAAAACTCTCAGATGCGCGAACCGCTAAGTTCTATTCTTCAAAGACGCCCACATTTTATGAAATTTGGAGCTTTAGCAATTCTGCTTTTAAACTGGCCATCGTCTCGCGTTGCCGTGCTTCGACAAACGCTCGAGCGGTGGCGGCTTTCGACTTTGCGGCAGCAGGGTCTTTGGCCATGGCCAGTACGGCCGGAACGATGCCGGCGTGATCTTGCGGGTTATCCAAATCAAACAGCCAATCTCCAAGCCCGATATCGCGCCACATGAATCCTTTGCTCGTTTGCTCCTCAAAGCGACAGACAATGGCTGGCACACCGTTGCCAAGTGCCATAATGGGCGAATGCATTTCGCTGCCAAAGACGCCAGCGCTTCGAACATAGGTACTGAGCGCCTCGTCGGTCATCCAAAATTTTTCTCGCCAAACGACGCGAGGTTTCACGTCGTCCGGAAGTTTGTCGTACAACATCTCTTTTCCAATGGCCATTTGCGTCATGTCCTCTGGACACAACAATACCTTCAAAGAGGTCTCGCGAGCTACTGCGCAAATGGCTTCGCGTAGGGCCACATGGTCCTGTTCTTTCATGGCTTCATTGCGGTCGTGGCGCGTCTGATCGAAGGGACGATTCTTGGTGGGTATGTTCCAATAAGGTGTATAACGGTATCGCGATAGACAACACAAGAACTTGCCTGGTTGCAAGTCGTTGGCCTTCAGGAATTGCTCTGCTTTCGGATCATCGCGAAGGTCGCAGGCAAATGCCCCGTCAGGCGCAAACTCCATTATGGGACAGTTGACTCCGTCTTTCTTGGCTAGCTCAAGGGAAATCGAGTCGCGGAAGTAAACGAACTGCGACTGACTGAGTAGTTCTGTGTCGTTTGTGCCAAAAAAAGAGCCACGTGTAATCCCATACACGCCAAATGGTTTTGAAGTAGCTTTTACAAAAGACTCAACGTCTTTGGCCGCAACCAGCGATGGCCCGGAGCCATGTAGAAGAAAGTCTGACCATTGGATCGCATCGGCAAGATCGACATTGGAAGCTTGTCCGTGTGCATCAATTGTTCCCTTTACAATATTGAGTCCAGGGAATCTACGATGTTCCATCTCGGCAACTTCGGCGGTTAAATCGCCGGATGCCCAAAGCCTAACTTCCGCATCGGGCACATGTTTCTCAATGAGCGCGAGCACACCAGGTGTGTGAGCAATATCCCCAATGTTGACCACTTGCCATGACGACCGCAGTAAAATCCGCGGTCGACGAGGCGCAGGTCGAGCCCAACCGGTCCGTGCCGCCAAAGCGCCGGTTAAACTCAACACAGAACCTTGGATGAAGTGCCTGCGTGTCATCGTCGTTTGCTTTAATCGATAGTCGCGGTATCCCGAGATGGCATGCAACATGGCACGCACCATTGAGACGTTTTAGCAGAGCTACTTCTTAAGCTCTACGGGCTTGGCTGCTTCTTCCTTGAGTACAATCTTTGCCGGTAGCTTCTCGCCCTCAGCTATGAACTTCATAGACAAGGAGTTGACGCAATGCCGGGTGTTTTTAGCGGTAAAGGCTTCGCCCAGGAACACGTGGCCTAGGTGTCCTTTGCAATTCGTGCAGACTATTTCGGTCCTGAAGCCGTCTTTATCAGGCACACGAGTTACCGCACCTTTGATTTCGTCATCAAAGCTCGGCCAACCACATCCGCTGGCAAATTTACTGTCGCTTTGATAGAGAGCCGCATTACATTGGCGGCAGATATAAGTGCCTTTGGCTTTGTTATGTTCGTACTCTCCCGTTCCAGCGTATTCCGTACCCTTGTGAAGAATGATACGGGCTTCCTCTGCCGTCAGCTTGTTGTAACTTTCCGACACGATTACATTCTCCTTGCTTGGTAAGACTTTTGTCGAATCGTGACGCTGCACTTGATCACCTGGCGTTGCCGACGTCTCAGCCGATTCTTTATTGACGCTAGCTGGTGTCGAAGATTGCTTATCTGGATCTGCCAGCGTTTGCGTAATGGACGCATCGCTCAGCGTGATTTGCGGCGGTTCGATGCATCCACAATCAAAGATAATCCAAGAGATACAAACAAATTGCCAACGCATAGCAGTTCTCACTATCAAGACTTGACTACGGAATTGTACTCGTCTGCCCACTGAGCTAAACTTTCGTTCCCAACACGGCTGCAAAAATCACCAAACGTTTCTGTCTGCTGGCGATGTTCCTTAAATGCACGGAAGACTGGAGCCAACGTGCTAGCAAGTTCTTCGAACGGAACAACGTCTTTGTAGATTGAATTCAGACGCATCCCGAGCAATTGTCCTCCCAAAAAGACAGTATACTTGCCTTTCGTCTTACCCACTAAGCCAACGTCAGCATTGTAGGGGCGTGCACAGCCGTTGGGGCAGCCGGTCATGCGTACCGTAAATGCCTCGCGCTCCAAACCAAGCTTGGCGAGTTCTGGTTCCAATTGGTCCATGAGGGTTGGCAGTACTCGTTCGCTCTCGGTTACCGCCAAGCCGCATGTGGGCAAAGCGACG
>JBGSTP010000040.1:0-12229 GCA_041736515.1 Pirellulaceae bacterium | reverse complement strand
AAGGTCTTGGTACCGTCGCCTCCTGTGCCACACGTATCGACAATCGGAGTTCGCTCCACGCAGATCGGTACCATCGACAGCCGCAGCGCTCGCGCGGCTCCCACCAACTCGTCGACGGTCTCGCCTTTCTCAGCCAGACTCACCAAGAACGCATGCATCGACTCCGGTTGGGCCTCGCCTGTCAAAAACCATGCGATAACACCGCACATTTGTGCGCTGGAAAGATCTTTCCCAGATTGGAGAGTTTGGAGAATTGCTGTAAAATCGGTGGTTTGCATCTGGGCACTGCCGAAGGCGTAGGAGCAGAATGGTTGGTCAGACATTGTAGCGTCAGATCTCGGAATCAAAACCGTCGGCTAATCAGGAAGAACCTCAGGAAGAACAATGCCAAGAAAAGTTATCATTGACTGCGACCCAGGTATCGACGACGCTGTAGCGTTGGCATTGGCGCTATTCGATCCTCGTCTGGAGGTTGTGGCGATCACTGCATGTGCTGGCACCGTCGACGCGGAACAAGCTACTCAGAATGTCCGAGCGCTGGTCGAGCGACTCGATCCACCGCGAATGCCACGCATCGGCTCCGCGTTGGACCCTGAATTGGGTGCCGCGGTGGCGAACGGAACCGAACTGCATGGTGAAGACGGACTTGGCAATTTAGATTGGATGCCGGTTTCGCGACAACATTCGATGCCCAGCGATAAACTCATTGCGGACCGACTACGAGCCGATCCGGGGGAAGTTTCTATTATTTGCATGGGACCCTTAACCGGCGTGGCCAAAGCGATGGGGCGCGATCCAGCGCTCGTCCCTATGGTCGACCGAATTATCATTGCGGGTGGCACTTTGAATGGAATCGGCGATGTCACGCCAGCCGCCGAATTCAACATGCACTTCGATCCGATCAGTGCCAGAACGGTGTTTCATTCGGCAACAACGAAAAGCTTGATTCCATTGGATATCGCCCGCGAGCTGAGCTTCGGGCTCGAGCTGATTGAAAGACTGCCTGCCAAGTATACCAAAGTGGGCGCAGTACTTGCAGAGATTGTGCCGTTCTATTGGCGAGCGTCGAGACAGCAATTGGGCCACGAGGCGATTCGGCTACACGCCGTCTTGCCAATCCTGATGTTGGTCGAGCCCATGTTGTTTGAATGGACGGAGTTGGCCGCAGACATTGAAACTGGCGGTGAACTAACGCGCGGAGCTACGGTTTTCGATCGCCGCTCCCCGCGGCAATGGCGGCCGAATTTAGAAGTCGCCACACGCATCGATAAGGATGCAGCCTACGATGCGTTCTACAATTGCCTTAAATATGCTGCTCAGGAATTGTAAAAACAGAAGACCCTTTGCACGGCGATAGCTAAGCCTCAGCTTGCACAGGGTACTCGCGTTGATGGATAGTCAACAACGCAATAAACATGCAAACCGCGGTGAAAATAAACAGGCAGGCAATGTTGAACCAAATCGGCTCGGTGCCAAAAACCAACAACGCATCCTCGGGCAATTGCGACATATCGGGGGTCAACCAACCGATCAACAGCGCTCGTAGACGGTAGCTGACGGTAAGTTGATTGACGGTTGCCGGTATCCACGAGATAAGACCTTCGAGCAACAACGAATAGACGACTGCGACTACAGTAGCTCTGCGAAAGGCCAAGGCACCAATGGCCAAATAGAGCGCGGCATAACTTGCGGAGGACAGGAGGACGAGCGCGATCAATGCTGCTGCCAAACGGACCGGTTCGTCATGCTGGCTGAGCATAGTCACACCGCATGCGGAGACAATCCCATACGAAGCACACCACAGGTAAGCTAACACATATTTACCCACGGCAACACTAACGCGTCCCCGAGACCGCAGTGTCAAGTAAATCCAGCCTTGGGACTCGATTTCACTTCCAATGGCCGGACTGGCCCACATCAACAGCCCCAGCATGCAGCCGATCTGTGGAACCAGCGTGTAGCAGGCCATCACCAAGGCAAACTCGGGCAGATTGCCGTCGCTTTGCCATTGAAGCATGCCTACCAGTAGCATTGGAAACAGGCATAGCAGCAGCCATGTTAGGATGCGCCCAGATGTCAGCGAGCGTTGAAACTCAAAACGGATTACATGCAATATCGTTGAGTACATTTATTTCAGCTAGTGCGCGACTTCGGCAACATGCTCTCCCCGATGAACGCGAAGCAACATTTCAAATGCAGACTCTAAACTGCCGTCGGGCGATTCCAATGCGAATACGTTGACCTGTGGCAAGTTAGCTAGTTCGACGAGCCTTTTCAGAAAAGCGACCTTATCGCTGACGCGAATTGTCATTTCAGCCTGATCCGCACTGAGATCGAGTCCTCGAAACCAGCGTTCGCTTGACAGCTCCATTGCGATCCGCGGCAGCCCCTCCCCGCGCACAAAGATCTGCGCCGGAAAACCACTGAGCATGGCGCGCACATCGGCAGCGTCGCCACTCGCCAGAATCCTACCGCCATGGATCAACAGAAATGCTTTTGTTACGGCCTCGACTTCGTGCAAAATATGACTAGCCAATATCAAACTTCGTCCGCGCGAAATCCAATCGGTCAGGTAAGATGTCAATTCAAAACGCCCAATCGGATCCAAACCATTGAAGGGCTCGTCTAAAATCAACAAATCCGGCTCGTGTGCAATGGCTTGCGCCAGCTTGGTTCGTTGCCGCATTCCCAACGAGTAACTGCCAATCGGACGACGCATATTGGCTTCCATACCGACGCCAATTAACGTTGCTACCGCGCGATCGTGCGCCTCGTCTATGGAAAATCCGTGCAACCCGACAAGATACTCGACCCACTGCAGGCCACTGACATTCGGATAAAGCAGATCGCTGGCCGCGCACAGTCCGATGCGTCGCAGAACACGGCGGTCTTTAACCGGATTGACTCCAAAAACTCCGACCTCGCCAATTGAGGGACGCAACATACCAGCAAGTAAATTAATGAAGGTCGTCTTACCCGAGCCATTGGGCCCCACCAAACCGTATGCGCCGGCAGGCAGGTCAAGATGAACATCGCCCACACCAATAACTGTCTGGTAGAATCGAGACACGTGCGAAAATTGGATAATCGGCGTCATGCTCGGAGCCTCTTTCGCACTCGACTGGCCACAAAACAAAGCGATGCAAGGCTCACGACCGCCAACATCAAGGCGTAAGGCCAAATCTGCTTGTCGGCTGGGTACAGCCCGAACACATACTGTTGGACTCGTCCCAAAACATGAAAAGGGGAAATGATTTCCCAATCCGAGGACTCGGCCATTCGCATGATTCCAGGTCTTTGCGACATTCGTTCCTGTATGGCTGGTCGACCTCTGCCAGCCATCTCGCCCGCTCGCAGCACGGAGTACGAAACCCAGCCAACTATCCAGATGGCAAACCAACTGAAGACAGCATAGCGGCTTTCGGAAGTAAACGCGGAACAAGCTAGCGCTACTGCAGCAGTTGGAAACATCAGCACCAACGAAGCGACGACCACGCGTATCGGCAAGTCCCATGTATCCCAAACGACTCCAAAGTCTGGCGACAAAAACACGCCCACAACATACAAGGCCAGCGCGGGGACAGTCGTAATCATGGCCAGAAAAGTCCACACCACGAGCAGTTTCCCGAATAGGTACCCGACCAGTTGAATAGGGCGTGAAAAGTACAACAGATATCCTCGGTTTCGTAAGTCGGACGAAATCAGCCGAGGGGCTACGATGCCAACCACAATGAGCATCATCACTCCCTGCGGATATCTGAAAAAAGCAAGCAGCAGTGAAGACCAAACGTTGTGACGCTCCGCTGCCGGATTAGAAAAGACGCGACGCGCCAAATCGGCATCGCTGGTCGCAACTGCAACGATTCCGCTGATCACACGACGCAGTTCGTCCCGTATGATCGACTGCTCGTAAAGAAAAAACCAAAACCCGACCAGCAAAGCCGGCGTCCACGAAAGCACTAGCGTGCGACTGAGCCAAGTCGAGCGAAACGCTAGCCGCACGCCGGTTAACGCGATAACCATCCAGCGACTGGAGATGCTCGCCTTGGCTCCGCTCCATTTGCGGTATCCGACTTCATGCAGAGCCATGGGCGGCTTCCTTTACGGCTTCGAAAAAGACTTCTTCCAGAGAATTGCGAGCGCCGTCGAGGCCTTCGATGAATACTCCAGAAATTGCGGCAGCCTCCCAGATGGCTTTACGGCTTCCGTCTCCCAATGCAGGAACCCACACCACTCCGTTGCCCCGCAGTTCGGCAGCAATGGATACCTGCCGAAGTCGTTCAACCAGCCGTCCGGCATCGGGAAATTGTTCCGTTGCCGTCGTTGGCCGCTGATTCCCCACGCGCACAAACATACCACCGTTAGTTGGGCGGCTCAAGTTCTCGAGACTGTCTGACAGTCGGATAGCTCCTCTGGCCATGATAATCACTTGATCACAGACCGTACGCACATCGTGCAAAATATGAGTGCAAATCAAGATCGACTTGCCATGATTCTCCGCCAGGTTGCGAATCTTTCGCAGCATCGACGCGCGCTGTTCAGGATCCAATCCGGAAGTTGGTTCGTCGAGGATCAATAACTGTGGGTCGTGGACTATGGCCTGCGCAAACTTGAGCTTTTGTCGCATGCCAGTTGAGTAGGTTTCAACATGGCGATAACGCTCCTGGCCAAACTCAGCGTAGTCCATTACCTCATGGCTGCGTCGCAGGGCTTCTATCGATGAAATACCGGAGAGTCGAGCCATGAACTGGACCGACTCGATCCCGGTCAGTCCCGCAATGAAGCAGTCGTCTTCGGGCAAATAGCCCACACAATCGCGAATGACCTGCACCTGTTGCGGCAAACTCAAGCCTAGTACGGTAGCGCTTCCCGATTGAATCTTAACCAGACCCAGCAACGATTTGATCAGCGTACTTTTGCCCGAGCCGTTGGGACCCAGCAATCCACTAACTCCAGTGCCGATTGAAATGGTGACATTGTTCAGTGCCAATTGCCGACCATAGCGTTTGGTAACACCGTTCAGTTCAATGACATTCTGTGGGCGAAACGCTGGTGATAGCAAATTCATCTGCTCGACAAATGGCAAGCCGCTAGGCAGTTTCTAGCCAGTTCGCTGCAATGGACTTAAACGCTTTTTGTGATCGCGTCCTGAAATACGCGTTCCAGTATAGACAATGCACCGCCGGCTTGTTCTACCGGACCATAGAAGTATGCCTAAATCGCTGATGCAATGGCGATATATCACTTAGTGGACTTGCCGGAATTTGATTTGGATTCCGAGGCTCGAGAATCGGCCATTTCGTCGACTCTCTCCTCCAACTCACGCAGCTCCGAAGGCATGGAGCGGTAGGATCGGAACATCATGCCGGTACCAGCCGCAAATGCGCCCAACATCAGTAACAAGTGAGAGGTCTTCATACTAAATCCAAACTGAAGTCGGCTCAGTATTTCGACGGCCAATATGAAAATACCGAAATAGGTTAGTGCCCACGCCCAGGTTTTCTTGGCGTCGACGAACAGTGCGAGTACACCAATCATGAACGGAACAAAGATAATCCCCATGGATGTGGTCCGCCAACCTCCCATCGCGCTGCCCGATTCGCCGCGCAAAGCCTGAAGCTGCCCAGTGATCCACCCCATTCCTCCGCTGGTAACCAGTACGGAGTCAAGGAAAAACCACAGCGCGCCGGCAGCCAACGCAAAACCGGCCACGAAAATCCCAATTCCCCCCTCAGTTCCACCTGCGCCGCGCATAGCAATGATTCCTTGCTTGACTGATTGAAAGATTCACCATGGGGTGAACTTAGTGGTGTTAATCTTCGTCAGTACGCAACTGGGCCAGCACAGTGTAGTCTTCCAGGGTTGAAGTGTCGCCGGTTTGCTCTTTACCACTGGCGATATCTCTCAGCAGTCGTCGCATGATCTTCCCGCTGCGGGTCTTGGGAAGCGAATTCGTAAATCGGATATCATCGGGTTGCGCCAGCGCCCCAATCTCCCTGCGAACATGCATTTTTAACTCCTTGCGCAAGTCGTCGTTGGGCTCCTGCGCCTTGAGAGTAACAAACGCTGAGATAGCCTGGCCTTTGAGGTCATCGGGCCTACCCACGACTGCAGCCTCCGCTACCGCCGGATGCGAGACAAGTGCACTTTCGACTTCGATGGTACTCAATCGATGCCCAGAAACATTGATTACATCGTCTATCCGTCCCATAATCCAATAATAGCCGTCGGAGTCCTGCCGCGCGTTATCACCCGTCAAATACATACCGGGAACTTTCGTCCAGTACTGCTCTTGATAGCGAGCTTCATCGCCCCAAATTCCACGGAGCATACCGGGCCAGGGATAGTCGATGCAGAGCATTCCGCCCGACCCTGGTTGCAAGTCTTTTCCATCTTCGCCGACGATGCGAGGTCGAATACCAGGCAGCGGTTTTGTGCAACTTCCCGGCTTGGTTGGTATCGCTCCCGGCAGCGGAGACATCATGATGCCCCCCGTCTCTGTTTGCCACCAGGTATCGACAATCGGACAGCGATTGCCGCCAATCTTCTCCTGGTACCACATCCAAGCTTCTGGATTGATACCTTCGCCGACACTGCCCAGTAAGCGAAGGCTACTTAAATCATGTTTGTCGACATGATGATCGCCCCATTTGATGAACGCGCGAATGGCCGTGGGAGCCGTGTAGAGCACCGTCACACGGTGCTTTTCGATCAGTGCCCAGAAGCGATCTTCCTCCGGAAAATTCGGCGCACCTTCGTACATCAGCACCGTAGCGCCCGCAGACAAGGGCCCGTACACCACATAGCTGTGTCCAGTGATCCAACCACAATCGGCGGTGCACCAAAAGATGTCGTCTTCGCGATGATCGAAGACCCATTGAAATGTTCGTTTCGCATACAAATTATAGCCAGCCGTTGTGTGGCGAATGCCTTTCGGCTTTCCTGTGGAACCGCTGGTATAAAGAATGAATAACGGCGTCTCGCTGTCGAGTGGAGTTGCCGGACAGTCCTCGCTGGCCGTCGCGATCAAATCATGCCACCAAACATCGCGACCAGCCTGCATAGAAACTTCGTTGCTGACGCGACGCAACACCACCACCTTTTGCACGCTGGGGCTCTTCTTCAGCGCCTCATCAACCGTAGACTTTAAAGGCAGGACTTTTCCCCGGCGATAAAGGCCATCGCTGGTCAAAACTACTTTCGCAGAGGCATCTTGATTGCGATCGGCAATCGCCTCAGCGGAGAATCCCGCGAAAATAACGGAGTGAACGGCTCCGATCCGTGCGCAGGCAAGCATCGCGATCGCCAGCTCCGGGGTCATGGGCATGTAGATGCTTACCACGTCTCCCGATTTGACACCGATTCCCTTCAATGCATTAGCAAACAGGCAAACTTCGCGCAGCAATTCACGATAGGTGAGCACGCGTGTTTCGCCTGGCTCGCCTTCCCAAATGATGGCGTTTCGATCGCCCTGCCCGTTGAGTACGTGCCTGTCCAGGCAATTGAAGCTGGCATTGGTTTTCCCTCCAACAAACCAGGCAGCGTGCGGCGCATTCCATTGAAGCGTTTGGGAGAAAGGCTCAAACCAATGCAAATGTTCGCGAGCCTCGGCCGCCCAAAACGCCTCGGGATCAGCAGCCGCGCGATCATACAGATCTTGGTACTCCTGCATGCTCTTGATGCGCGCCTGTGCGGCGAATTCCGCGCTCGGAGGGAACAGTCGCTGCTCAACCATGACTGTATCGATCTGTCCATCGCCTTGATCGCTCATCTAGTATTCTCCCTTAGATCTTTAATTGCTACCTGGCATCGCGCGGGGGGTGATTTACCTGCTGCACTTCGGCGCTCTGTTCGGTTCACAGGCGTTCAAACACTAGAGGCTTGGGCTACCTCTGTTATCCTAGCCAAGCAGCCTGCGTTGGGGACTCAGGCTACATTCCGCGCGATGCTTGATTTGAAGTAGGGCACATTCTAGAAGGAAGCTAAAAAGTCTGCAAACGGCCCAATTGCCCCATGGCCGTTGCCCCAGCGCGATGACCTTATTTAGGCATCCGTACAAAGCAGGGCAGAAGTCAGCCAGTTTTTCCATTGTTCAATCTCTTGATCGCTCAGGGTAGCATCCGAGGAATGTGGCAGGCGAGTCTTGCGATTTCCAGATGGCCAAGCCAAACTGGATTCCAATATTCCACTCGCGTCGATCTCCAGACGCAAGCTGAGAGGATCCGCTCCAATGCGATCGGGAAAGAGCTCGTCAGGCTTGACTTTGCCAAGAGCCAGCCAATGTGTACCTCCGGAATTGCCACTTTCGATAAGCTGCAGTGCCGGAAACGACTTTGTGTCATTGTCGCGGAGCAAACTTGGCCGTAGCGTACGACCGATCGAAGTGGGAAGCGGACTCGAACGATCGAGTAGTACTCGCGGCGTTGCTTTGCCCGTCAAAGGGTCCACGATCAAAATTCCCAGATCGTATGCGGCGCACGAAACGCCGCGAGGATGCGAGCTGGTCTCCTGGCTTAGCAGACTGAAATGTCGCGATTGTATAGCTGCACCGCGAGCAAAATCTGCCTTATCAAGCTCCGTCACCGTGGGACGCTTTGGCAAACAGCGCTTTACAATTTGCTGAATCGGAGGCATCTTCAATATCGAACCTGCCAGCAGCACATGTTCGATGTCACTGATTGCCACCTTGGCATTAATACAGGCCTTTTGAATGGCCTCTTCGATCGTCTTGCACAATTCTGGCGCAATTTTTACCAAGCCCTCTTGAGTAATCGTTTGCGCGATCGATGCACCTGCCCATTCAAATTTGACTTCAACGCGAGAACTCCGCGTCAAGCGATCCATGGCAAGCTCAATCGTGCGTTGCAATCTAGTCGCGGCGGTGATGTCCTCGCGAATGGATTTGCCAGTCTCCTCCTTGAGCCGGGCAACGAAATACTGGGTCAGCATACTCTGCCACCTTCCACTGCCATGCTTCCAACTGCCGCTGACACCGAGTTGCGTAACCTCCGCACCTTGAGCATGCAGCACACTAGCTTCGAGCCCAGTACCACCCAAGTGCACGAAAAGTAGTTTAGAGTCAATCGAGGTCTTCGCGCCAGTGTAGGAAGAAAGTCGCGAATTCAAATCGAGCCATGAGAGTGCGGCTGCGATAGGTTTATCGAGCAATTGAACCAGGTCGATGCCCGCAATGCGACATGCATTTCGAATGGCTCTACGATGCATCTGGTCATAGCAACTAGGTACAGTCACAATTGCGCTCTCGCTACCGTCGGTTGCATGGCTTGCGCTAGCAATTAGCTTGCGCAGCAGCGCTGCCAGTATGACTTCAGGCGGCGTATGCCTGCCCGCAAAAAGCCATTTGATTTCGCTCAGACCGATCCAACGTTGCACGCTGTGCATTACCTGATCGGGATGCGCCTGCCGCAGTTCCACGGCGTCAGCACCAATGCGAATCTGCTTGCCAGAACTCCAAAGCATATTTCGCAAATGCTGCGAGTTGCCGTCGCCTTGAGGAACAATTTGCGGTCCTTGCACCGGATCAAAGTACGCCACGGTGGAAACTAGCATTCCCAGATCGATGGCAACTACCTGTGATTTCTTCACTAACGTGGACTGGCTGACGGCGTGGCTGGTTGGCTGATCACCCAAACGGCGAACTCCTATACCAAACAACTGAGTAGGAGTCGGCGTCGAAGAGAGATTCAACTGAGCCAAGTTCTCAAGCATCGCATCAGCGCTTGCAAAGCGATCATCGGGCGACTTGGCTATGAGCCGCTGAAAAAATGCATCCAGCCGAAGATCCACGTTAGGGCATAACGCATAGAGTGGCTCGGGCGATTGACGCAACTGAGCCATGGCCACTTGCATCTTGTCGCCTGAAAACATGGCGCGTCCGGTTAAAAGATAGACCAGGGTTGCTCCAAGCGAGTACAAGTCGCTGCGCCCATCCACGGAATCCGCATTCTCAATCTGCTCCGGCGACATGTACTCCGGTGTACCCATGAAGAATTTTCGCGAGGCGACTTCCGCGTCGCGTTTGCCCAACATGGCCAAGCCAAAGTCAAGAATCTTGACCGTCCCGTCGGCCGCCAGCATGATGTTACTTGGCTTGATATCGCGGTGCACAATACCCATCCGATGTGCATAACTGAGCGCTACACCGGCTTGCTCGAGGATGTTGCAAGCTTCGCTGGGACTCAAGGGTCCACTGCGTCGAACGCGATCCGACAAGACCTCGCCGTTGACAAGCTCCATTACTAAGAAATGAGTATCGTCAATGGACCCCGCATCGAAAGCCGTAACGATGTTGGGATGCATGAGCTTCGCCACGGCGCGTACTTCTAAGAAGAACTGCTCGAGCAAGCGGGGGTTGGACGCTATGTCGCTGGAAAGAATCTTCAGCGCGACATGTCTATTCATCGTGCGATGCTCAGCTCGATAGACGCGCCCCATGCCGCCCACGCCAATCTGCTCAAACAACAAGTATTCGCCTAAGACACCCACAGGGCCGACCCCGCCCGCAGAGGGGTGATCGCAAAGTTCGAATTCGCCCGTGTCGCAATCATCGGTCTGATCGCGAGGCGAAAACCGGGTAGCGTCATCTACCGGAGCAGGCGAGTGAAGATATTCTTCGTCCGAATTAGGCGGCATGACTCGGTCGTAATGGGACGGTAGGGCAATTATAAAGGGCGCAAGCACTTCCTATAATAGCGTTGCCGCTAATTGCTTGTATCCTTACATTTCGTCAAAACTCTCCAAGTCTTGGGAAGTGCGAGTGGCTGTCACCAGAAGTAACGATTCTGCCAGCAATCCGAGCTTGCCCCCTACGCTTTCGTCCTTTTCCGAAAAAGAAGCCAAGTGCTATGAAGCTTGTCAGCCTGTATATTGCCATCGTTTGGCTACTTGCTGTTTGTGCGTCGCCGTTGCCGTCGATGGCGGAATCTAAACCAAACTTCCTGGTTATTATCGCGGATGACATGGGCTATTCGGACGCGGGCTGTTACGGTGGGGAAATCTCCACACCGAATTTGGATGCGTTGGCTGCTGGGGGGGTACGATTCACCCAGTTCTATAACACAGCCCGCTGTTGGCCGACTCGTTCGGCCTTGCTGTCGGGCTATTACCCACAGCAAATTCATCGGGATAGCATGCCCGGCGTCGACACGAAAGATTTTGGGGGACGAGGAGTGCGTCCGCCCTGGGCGCGATTAGTTTCAGAGCACCTCAGGGCGGTGGGATATCGAACCTATCATTCTGGTAAATGGCACGTTGATGGCAAACCCACCGACAACGGATTTGATCTTTCGAATGAAGTCAGTCGTGGTCCAGGCTTCTTTGACTCTGCCGCCGAACAAAAAAAAGGCCAGGATGACAGCCAGTTTTATTTGACCGTTGCCACGGCGGATCATGCCATTGCATGTTTGCGCGAGCATGCGGAAAAACACGCGGATCGTCCGTTCTTTCACTACCTAGCCTTCAATGCGCCCCACTTTCCTTTGCACGCCCTACCAGAGGATATCGATGTCTATCGAGATCGCTACGTAAAAGGATGGGACCAACTAAGAGACGAGAGATTCGCAAAGCAGCTGCAATTGGGGATATCAGGGACAACGCTGTCGGCGCTGGAGCCATCGATTGGTCCCCCTTACGATTTTCCGGCGCAGATCGCATTGCTCGGCCCGGGCGAAGTGAACAAACCACTACCGTGGTCGCAACTGACAGCGGAGCAGCAGCGTTTTCAAGCGACTAAAATGGCAATTCATGCGGCAATGATTCATCGCATGGACCGCGAAATTGGCCGCGTGCTGGACCAACTCCGAAGCATGAAGGTGTTCGAGAACACGCTGGTCTGCTTCTTATCGGACAATGGAGCGAGTGCCGAGATCATGGTTCGCGGCGATGGGCACGATCCAGCAGCGCCCCTGGGTTCGGCCGATACCTACCTGTGCCTTGGCCCGGGTTTCTCCAGCGCCGCCAACACACCCTTTCGTCGACACAAGACCTGGGTGCACGAGGGCGGCATCTCTACTCCCTTCATCGTCCACTGGCCTGAAGGAATACCAGCCAGAAATGCACTGCGTACTCATGCTGCCCACGTTATCGACATCGCCCCCACGCTGATGGATCTTGCTGGGTCAAGCGGCATGGCCTCCTCCCCACCATTGAGGTCGTGCAGTTTTGAAGTTGGCGGTGCTCTGATGCTAGCAAAAAATGACCTTCGTGTGAC
>JBGSTP010000332.1:0-10630 GCA_041736515.1 Pirellulaceae bacterium | reverse complement strand
ACTCATTGACCCAATGGCAATTGTATTCAACGGAATGGGGCCCAATACCGCAGACGGCGACCAAATTTCCACCGCTCTCTGGTCTTTATCGCTGACTGTAATTTCTAAGTTGGTCCAAACTCTGTGCATAACGTCGATTCGTCGGAAGAATGGATTCCGCGCATGGCATGACATCGCAAGCGAAACGAATGTAATTGCCGTGCGTCAAAAAACGGAATCTTTTGTGACATCTCAGACCGAGAGACTTTCCTGCGCATCAGAATCCAGTTCGCAACAAAACATCGGACTGTATTTACTGCGAGGGTGTTTGTTCGAATGTCCAGGCTATCGACTTTTCGAAGCGTTTGATCCACTCCTCAAGCGAAGTGTTTGGATACACTTCCAATCGAGAGACTTACCTCCACTGGTCAGTTCTCAGCAGCGAATCGGAAGACCGACTCGGTTGCGTTGGTTGCAAGGTGGAATTGACGATGACTGTACGTGGAATGCATTTGAATCGTGTACACTCGTCGACCTACCGTCAATCGTGACCCAGGGGAAAGCTGTAGAATGGGACTTCGCACGTAGCGTTCTTCTCGACTTGTCGGAGGAACTCAGTCACGCTGATGCAGAAGGCAGTTTGCCGGAAGTGCTCGATGTCTCCCAACTCACCACAAGTTTCACAGGACGATTGAAGCTTATGGATTTTCCGCTTCGGCTCCAATCGACTGACTCAAAAATGAGTGAAAAGTATTCTGGAGAGCTTCGTGCCTCACATCTTCTGTGCGATGTAGCCAAACAATTGCAACATAAAAATGTTTGGCCCAAACATGCGGAGGTATTCTGCGAGTTACTTGCCACCAAACGAGAAGAAACAAATTGCAGTTCGTGGGCAGCTAGCGAACTAAAGGGCATGGTTCACCTTCCTGTATCGCTTCGCTGGGATGATAGGCTAGGTCTGATATGCATGGCAATCGCTACAGGTGGATATTTATATCCGATCGCAATCCTAGTGTTTTCCGGATGGATACTGCGTGCAAACACCTTGGATCTTTACCTCCGTCTAGTGGGGCTTTTGTTTTTTAGCCTATTGTTACCAGCAATACCTGCGCTCATCACTGGAAGACCTCTGTTTTGTAGATGGCTTCGAATCGATTTGCGACGAATGAACGGAAGACGGACTGGACGAATGCGTTGTGGATTGCGAGAGATTCTGTCATGGCTTCCCTGGACTGTTACGTGGGGACTGTTTTGTTTTATCGGAGTGTTGGGAGTCCTCGTGTCTCAAGGAGAGGAGGTTGGAAAAGATACATTGGGAATGATTCAGTGGTTAACTTTGGTCTTGTTTTCGATGGCAAACATTTTGCTCTTGATGAGTCTATTGGTTATGGGCGCTTTCGCCCTTAGGTACCCCTCACGGGGATTGGTCGATCGACTTTTGGGAACACGACTGATCTATGAATAGGCGTCCATTTTGGGAACTACCTCGAACAGGGCCCACACCGAGAACTGTCGGATGCCAGGCCAGGCCTTCCGGAATAGAGATAGAGCCAACTTAGCGTCCGCGGCGTCCAGCAGTCCGTTCTCTCCTCTTCGTGCCGCAACCGCCTCCAAATCACCGGCGCACATGCATGGATCGATCCTGAAGTGTAGACTTGCTCCAGTGCTCATCGGTCAAGTCGTAACCGAGCAGTTTCAGCCGCGGTGGTTCGGGAGGCCGCTGCTCGTTTCGGAGTCCATGAATGCGAGCGTGTACTCACGGCCTGGAACTGGAGTACGAAGCCATTTGTCTTTATCCAGTAACTCCCATGCTTCCTCCAGAGAGGCTGTTCGACTTTGGTTCACTTGCTCTGCTGCAACCTGAAGTGAATTGCAAATAGGTGTACTGCCGGATGGTTCCGATTGTTTAATACATCGAGTGATCTCGGCCTTGCCCTCACCATTGATGGGTGCCAGCGGGCGCAGAATCTCGACATCGCAGGGCTTCAGCTTGTTATATCCGTAGACGACCACTGCCAAAGAAAATCTATCAGTAACATTTGCGATCAGTGGGAGGAGATAATTACAGGAATGTTTCCCCGTCACAACTATGTCGGTACCACCTCAATGACCTGCGACGTCAGCTTAATATCAAGCGATTGTCAACCCTTGGAAACTGCGAGCGAAATCATCCCAGCGCAGCGTGGTGACACCTGTCCCAAAATCGCCCCCGGTTCCGTGAGGGTTGCGGACCTCGACCAGCCACCCCCCGCCGATACCAGCATCGTAGACATTTATAACCGCATACGCATGGTCTGTAAAGATTCCGGCGGTCACTTCAGTCGCGTAGTCTTCCGTGTCCGCAGTGATCGCTTGACGATTACGAATTGCATGCAACATCGCATTTCGATCTTGCAAAGTCAGCGAGGAATGGAGCGGGTCGCGGGTGTTGTCTCCCGTGCCTGCAATGCCACGGTAGCCGACGTTGAAGCTGTTTCGTCCAGTTAAGGCGAACAGCGCATCGCCTGTGCCACCGCCTGGAGGATCCGTGAGACTGATGCCTCGAGAGATCAGGTAAGCTCGTGCCAGAATGGTGACCCAGGTATCACCCTCGCTACCTTGATGAGGTTTATAGTCAGAGGTTCCGCCGGTGATCGAAGTCAAACTACCATCAAAGTAGACGCTCGTCTCAGTGAACCTTGGGCCCGTTGCCGAATTATTCCACAGACCAACCGCGTACCAAGCATTGCCCAAATAACGAATTCTCGCTGCTAGGTCGATCCCTAGGTCGGCCACCGCTGCGATTGCGGCTCCGACCCAACAGTTTGGCGCATTGCCTTGATGAACGTCACCAGCGCCAGCACCGTCGACTGCTGTTACATAGGCATTAATGTCATTGCCACCATCACCGAATACTGCCAATTCCCAATTCCCACCAGCATCCATGAAGTCGTCGCCTGCTCCGCCGCTGATGAAATCGTAACCAGCATCACCAAAGATCTTGTCCGCGTTATCGCCACCGTACAAGAAGTCATCGCTCGCACCGCCGCGAATAACGTCATCGCCTCCCTCGCCAAAGATAGTATCAACACCAGACCCGCCGGTCAGAAAATCTCGCTGCCATGTACCTCGCAATTCGGTTTTCCCGCTGAAGCCAGATGCGTTTAAGGTGATTTGCCCTAGTCCATTGGCTTGCCCCGTCAATCGTGCCTGTTCGATACTCACTAATGTATCCGTTTGTAGGACAAAGAAAGAGTTTCTTAGGGTCTGCAAGGAAGTGTTTGTCAATCGAGCATTGACCAAGTCTGATTCTTCGATCGTGTCGAAATCTGCGCCACCATCAAGCCGATCGACCCCTGTGCCACCGATCAACAGATCATTTCCGGCTTCGCCAAAGATCGTATCATCGCCTTCATTTCCGTAGATCTCGTCACCTTCGGTGCCTCCAAAGATCACATCGCGATTTTCGGATCCAAAGATATGGTCCGCTCCCGCCCCGCCGTAGACAATCGCGGAGTTCGTACTGAAGAGACGCACTGTGTCGTCACCCTCGTCTCCATAGATCGTTGGGTTTCCACCACGGATGGAGATTTCGTCGAAACCTTTACCAGCCCGGATTGTGACCGGAGTGTTCCAGTTAATGGCCGGTACGAGCGTACTCGGCGTAGGGCTCATAACTGCGATGCGATCAAGCCCATCCCCGCTTTCGATGACAATTGATTTAACTTTTGAGACTTGCAATGTCGCAACCTTTGAAATAACTCCTTTGTTGATGACGGTTATATCACCATTTCGGAACCTAATGACGGGTTGGGACGAGGTCGCGATACCATTTGCTTGTGGGGGCGACAATTCAACAGCGAGATCTATATCGTCACTCAAGTTGGTGCCCGAAATTTGCAATATGCCCGTCGCAACGTCGAAGCTGGCTGTTGGTCCGATAATTTTGTCGAGAGGCGTGCTGGTAATAAACTTGTGTCCCGAAAGAGCATAGATCGTGTTTATGCCACCACCCGAATTCAGCACGTCGTCGCCAGCTAGACTATCGAGCACGTCGTTCGCTGGTCCGCCGATCAAAACATCGGGGCCATTGCTTCCAACCAGATTCACAGAACCGCTGAATGCTGAAGCATCTAACTTCACACCGCCCGTAGTGTTAAGCCGACCATTTAGAGTTGCTTTCTCAATCCCAATGCTCGGCACATTTGCGCCGCCAGTTTGGAGATTGCCCAGGAAGCGAGCGTACACAAAGCGATCGTTTGTTAGCCTTGCACTTTCAAGTGTGGATTCGACGAGCGTATCAATCCCTACTCCGCCATCATAAGAATTCGTGCCAGCGCCGCCTTCAAGCCGATCGTCGCCATCGAGTCCCCGCAACGTATCATTGCCTTCCTCTCCAAAGAGTTCATCCCTACCGCGTGAACCGACCAGTGTGTCGTTACCATTACCACCGTAAATACGCTCTGGCACGGAATTGGATTGAAGTAGATCCCTCTCATCCCCAAACAAAGCAGCAACCAAGCGATCATCGCCACCCAAGCCGAAAATCGTGTCGACCCCTTCCATGCCATACAACGAATCGTTGCTCGAACCGCCGATCAAGGTGTCGTCGCCGGGGCCACCGTACATCACGATCGGCAACGCTTTGTCGGCACCTACTTCTACGGCAGCTATATAATCGTTCCCTTCGCGACCAACCGCGATGACTCCATTGACCGCTTCGGCACGGGTGATCTGGGAAACCAATTGACCACTGGCGTTTAAAATTTTGACACCAGGAACGGTTATTTTTCCGTTCTCGAAGCTGATTTCGATCCGATCATTGCCAACCGTACAATCGACATACAAGTAGTTCTGATTCATGAACGCGGAGATGCCGCCAGCGTCCATCATTTGCCGCTGCTCGAGCGATTCCAATTTCAGCTGGCGTTTGCTGCGACAATTTTGACGAAGGATCTTTACTTCCTTGGCTTCATTGACTTTTGATTTCCAAAACATGGGAATGCTCCTTGAGAGTCTGAGTTATGGATGGAGTAAATTCCCCATCCCGCTATGAATCGCCAATGACTCGCAAAGCGCACAGAACTTATGAAAAATGCTAAGGACCTTCCCACTTCGGTTGAATCATTGTGTGGCTAGGATACGAAAAAGCCCAGAGAACCATAGGTCCGCCGGGCTAGAATGGGAGGTCGCTAAGCAGGTCGACGCCAGTCCTTCGGAATAACCGGAGGCCAGCTACCACTGGGACTCAATTTAGAAGAATCAGTGTTGAAATCGTTGGCTTTTTGCTTACGACTGCCAATCCACTAGCGCGTGAAGTCGTCTGTAGACATCGCTTCCCACTGTGCTCTTATTCGGAACGCGGGCGTCCTTGCCCGCTTGTCGCACTCGGTTACCTCACTTGAAAAGCAAACGTCGTTGCATTGAAGTCTGAATGCTTCCACTTAAAGCTCAGCATAAGTGGCGGGGTTAGCGGACGGGGACGTCCGCGATCCCGGAAAAGTTCACACATTCGATAAAGAGTTTAGCAGATAAACGTCAATGGGCTGAATCGGATGGCTTGCGTGAGGTATGCAACAAAGTAACCGACATTTGGCTCGACCCTTCCGGCCAATCATTTACCCGAATGACTCATGTACATGTACTTAGGACTGTGTCGGACTCTCAATTTTCTATTTCAGTGACGCTGATAATCACTTTTTCTCGAGGTGTGCCTGACGAAACCTCCAAAAGGATGGTTTGCTCATCTGCGGTCTTCAAAGTCGCCGTAGCTTGAGTTTCAAGAGTAGTTCCTACTACCTGGGTTTTGAAGACTCCCTGTTCATCTAAGGCAGAGATGCTTCGGATGCCATCACGTTTATTGCCGCTCTCCTTGATCCATTTGCAATCGACCTTAAAATCTCCCGCGGGAAGCACGATTTTGTAAACGACACACCGGTCTTTGAAGAACGCAGGATCGAGTCCAAGCAGAGGCGAAGTAACTTGTTGTCCAAGTGTCAGTGGCAATACCTCGGCGGAGTTGACTAGGAATGGAACACCAAACTCGGTTTTCTCCGCAAACACGCCGATCTGATAATCAGTAAGGTCACTTAGTTTACTGGCTGAGACACGGATTAATTTACTGGTTGCCTCAGCAAACGAGAGGTTTATGACCTCACGTTTTCTAACTACATTCTCGGAGATAAACACGCTCTTTTCAACCTTAAATTCGGAACCGTTGAATGTTCCTATCGCAGCTTCGCCTGAAACTGGAGGTTTATCGTCGGAAGCTGTTGCATCAAAGACGACCGTGAATTTTCCCGCTGGAAAATCCACTTGCCAATAATTTTGTTCTCCAGGATTGTACCTGGAAGTCGTATAGCTATTGATCGGCAAAACAGTCGGCATGGTGGGGTCTTTGCTCTTTTTCAATTTGACGAAACCAGCACTCGACTTTTTTACCACCTGGGACATTTCTTGCTTGACTGACTCGAAAGCCTTTGCAAGTTCGACACCGGTCTTCGCCTCGGTGTACCTGCCTTTACCAGACTTGGCAATCAACGAAACGGCACTACTTTCTTGGTCGGGCAGATCAAATCCGATTACGTCAACGCTGCGACCTTCCCCTGCACCAGCAACGAATGCAGCAGCATTAGCGACTGGGTCGCCGTTGCAGGTCTCGATGCCGTCTGTGATCAATACCAATTTGGCAATTCCGCGGCTGGCCGCAACCTGCTCAGCGGCGACTTGCAGCGACTTGCCAATCGGGGTCTTCCCCGATGGCTCTAGACCATTGATCCGAGCAACGATTTGCACCTTTTCGGCTTCAGTCAGTGGTGCCAGTGGACGGATCACTTCGACATCGCAGGGTTTGTTAACATTGTGGCCGTAGACAACAATCGAGATAGATAGACCTGGAGGAATATTGGTGATCAAATCACAAGCTGCCTTACGAGCGACTTCCCACTTACTGCTTCCCTCGCGCGAGGTTTCCTTCATGCTGCCGGAAACATCCAGGATGATCACGTAATCACTTGTGTCCGAGCGAATCATTGTCTTCGCCTTGGGAGACAAGGCCGCGATCACAGAGTCTGACGCACCTGCTGTCTTCAAACGAGAGACTTGATCAGCACTCAGCGTGAAAACGGTCGGCTGCACGGCAATCAGCGACAGAAGTTTCTCTTCTTTTACCTCCAGTTCGACCAGTTCAAGTATTCGATCAAATGTAAGTGGTGCCTGAGCCGTCGCGATGGATGGAGACCACATCAGCGCCAATCCAAGTGACAAAACCAACCAACGCAGGTGCGACAACCCAGCACGACAGTGTCGAAACTTTAAATCTGATGCGCCAGAACAAACAATTGCCATACACATAGTACACGCCTGCTTTCTTCGAATTCTGTTGAAAAAATGTTATTGTCAAAGACTGCCAGGCCTAATGCTAGCACACTCGCAGCTACCAATACAGTTGCTAGTTGATGAATCACCAATTGTTCTGGAAGCGCACAAATCTGATCAAGAAATTGTCAAATTCCTGCTGGTTCTTCCTAAAAACCGATTTCGGTTGTGAATTAAGAGTCTTGAGTATTTGAAGCTCTAGATTCACCCATGCGAATCATTCGTCGGATGCGTCAATTCCCAGTTGTGCCATGATCCGAGTGGTTGCCCTCATGAACTGGACGCGCCTAGACTGTGCAGTTCCTCCCATTTTTTGTGCAACCTCTTCCCATGAGCAACCTGCAGATCGCAACTCGGAAATTTGCTTTTCCTCGTCGCGCATCAGGGCCTTTGCCTGATCGATCAATTCTCGGCCTCCGACTATGACGCTCGGAGTTTCTGAATTGGCTGCAACTCTAGCCAATTGTTGGCTGTCACCATCGCTGACGCGTCTGCGGTCTCGCTTTTGTCGATATTCGCGTCGAGCCGTGCTTGCGACTTTATTGCGAGTCATCGTGATCAACAGATTGACAAGTTGACCTGGCTCTTGCACGTCGAATTGGCCCATGGCAGCCCTCACAAAGAAACTGCCAAGCACGGATTGGCAAACATCCATGGACTCGAAAACTCGACTCAACCGCTGATCCTCAAGTCTTAGACGAACGATACGCCGAATCAGCGGCTCATACTGTTTCACGAGTACCGCCGCAGCGTCTTGGTCTCCGGCTCGGACTCTCGTCATGAGCTCGGCAATATCGTCGATTTCGGACATGGGTAAATTGCCTCAGTTCATTTCTAATGAATGTCGTTGTTGTATCTTCGAGTTTTTGCAGTTGAGTTGGCAGCACCTTGATTCCGTTGGCGTCGAGAACTTTAGACTCAAAATTTGTGGAAATTCTCTCGGAATCTCATCCTTTTTGACAGCTGCGCTAGCAAAGTTCATTTGTGCTAGCAACGTCAGCTAGGCAAGACTGGTTGTATAGCATAAGGGAGTCTAACATGCGGCCACATTATCGTGGATTTACCGAATCTTGAACCGCTTGAGAATCACTCCAGTCACTCGCGCCGTTGTCCACAAGTCTGTTGCAGAACCAGCAGCCAGAGCAACCGCAGAGATTATTTTGCCCAGCTTACACTGCTGTTCAGACGTCATTCTGCAAGTAGGAATATACTGCGGCACAGGCTTCAGAGCTCGCATGCCTCCATCTCGCACCGATGCTCGCTCTGAGGAGCCACGCCGAAAATAACTACTACTTGTGGCTAATATTCCAGCCCGCTAAAGAGGCTAGTTCGCCTTGCGTCGCCGCTGCTCCAATTCCCGCGCGGTACAAAAACCTCACCACAGTCCAGTTTGGCATTCTGCAACACGAAGTGGTAGTTGGCTGCGTCTCCCATCGCCACTTTTACGGACGTTTGGATCGCGCCGCAGAGATTAATCGGAGGTTCCGTTGGCGACTTCTGAATAGAGAGCGCAGCCGCGACCGAGGTTGGCTTTGTCCGGCAACGACGATCCAACGTGGGGCGGGCTAAGCAGCGGCTTGATACGACCTCAGATGACCGCCGAGTTCTTCAACGCAGACCAGCTCCTGTTTTGAGAAGTCGATCTCGCCACCATTCTTCTCAATGTGTGTTAAGCAGCACGCGACTTAGTTCGAGACCAGTGTGGGAGTACCGTTCCGGTCCTTAACCCACTAATCGCTTTTGCCGTATGGACTTACGCTCAAAATCGCGTGAACGTAGCTAGCCGACATCGACTACAGAAATTTGCTGACTGTTAAGCAAAATTTCCGTAACGCGGCACACTCAGAACGACACACCGAAACGGTCTCGGAAACCATAACCCGTTGCATCCAAAGCATTTGCGAGTTGGACGTTTTTGAGAAGGTCCGATATCAGGGTCTGTACGGGGAGCCTTTCAGATTTGGTTCGAAACTGAGCCAATCTGGTAAACACAAGAAGCCGAGACGAGAGTCTCGGCTTTTCTCGTTTAAATCCCGAGTTTTTCTTGGTTTTTAGCGGTCGGAACCTCTCTACCGTGTCTCTGTCCCGTCAGGTGTAACGTCCAGAAACGCTCGTTTCCCGCTCGGCACCCCGACCAGGATAGCCGAATCTCTCGGACTCTCTCGGTTAACAAGGACAGTCGGGTTAACAGAATTGGCCATGGTAGAGAGTCGCTCAGAGTTGTTTGGCAGAGAGTTTGAGACTCCCGTGTCTGCGGTCTGCTTGCGTGGTGAAAGCAGCTAGTGCTTTTGCGGTTAAATAGGCTGTGTTGTGTCCGGGGACCGTTGGGAAGCTGGATGCCATGGCAGATCTTGCCGGTAAGAGAATCGTGATTGCGGGAGGCAGCGGCTTTCTAGGTTTGTCGATGGCAGCGTATTTCAGTAAGGCCGGTGGTGATGTAACAATTCTTTCGCGCTCCAGACCAAAGGGAAACGGTCTTTGGTCACACGTAAGCTGGGACGGTCGAACGCTGGGCAAGTGGCAGGAATCCCTCGACGGCGCAGATGCAGTCGTTAACTTGGCGGGTAGAACCGTAAACTGCGTAAAGACGCCCGACCACCAAGACGAGATTCTGCGATCGCGGGTCGAGTCGACGCGGTTGCTTGGTCAGACGATGCGAGACATCAGCTCGCCACCGTCGGTTTGGGTTCAAATGAGTACGGCTCACATCTATGGCGATCCGCCGTCGGCTGTTTGTACGGAAGAGTCCGCCGAAGGTATTGGCCTTGCTCCGACGATTGCTCGAGCTTGGGAAGCAGCGTTTGCCGAGAGCAAACTTCCATACCAACGCGGCGTCATCATGCGGACCAGTTTCGTTGTTGGACGCGATCGTGGTGCAGGTGGCGGCGCGCTGGCGACGCTTGGCTTGATCGCGAAACTGGGCCTTGGTGGTCGTGTTGGTTCCGGGACGCAAGGGATGTCTTGGATTCACGAAACCGACTTGAATAACATTTTTGCGAGGGCGATAGCCGAACAAACGATGTCCGGCGCGTACATCGTTTCGTCGCCCAACCCGGTTTCCCAAGTCGACTTCATGCGAACGCTACGCAAAGTCCACGGTATGCCAATTGGCCTGCCGGCTTTTGAATGGATGGTTCGTATTGGAGCGCCGTTGGTCCTGCGTACCGATCCCGAACTGGCTCTCTACGGTCGCTATGTCATTCCGCAGCGACTGATGAACGAAGGGTTCTCGTTTCAGTTTGCGAAGTTGGACTCGGCATTGAAGGATTTGTATGATCGAGCCAACTGATCGCAC
>JBGSTP010000331.1:0-5905 GCA_041736515.1 Pirellulaceae bacterium | reverse complement strand
ACCGTCGCCAGACGGTTGTGTGGTACCTGTTGTCCCAACCGGTTCTTAGCAGCGCTGAGTCTCAATCCACCGCTTGGCAGCGAGTGGCTACGTAGCCACCGTCGCCAGACGGTTGTGTGGTACCTGTTGTCCCAACCGGTTCTTAGCAGCGCTGAGTCTCAATCCACCGCTTGGCAGCGAGTGGCTACGTACCCACCGTCGCCAGACGGTGGAGTATTGCTCAACTGCCGCTGAAGCTCTGATTGTGGAGTTCGCGATGAGCCTCCTCCAAGTCGTGCTCGACCATAATCCGAGCTAATTCGCGGACGTCGGTGGCAGGCGTCCAACCCAATTGCGCTTTGGCTTTGCTCGCGTCACCTAGCAACAAATCGACTTCAGCCGGGCGGAAATACCGCGGATCGATCTCGACGTAATCGTTCCAGTCGAGTTCCAAGTGTCCGAACACCATGTCGAGAAACTCGCGAATCGTGTGGGTTTCGCCCGTTGCGATCACAAAGTCATCCGGTGTATCCTGTTGTAACATCCGCCACATCGCGTCCACATAATCCTTGGCATAGCCCCAATCTCGCTTGGCATCCAAATTGCCAAGGTACAGTTTCTTCTGTAGTCCGAGCTTGATTCGGGTGGCAGCGCGTGTAATTTTTCGAGTCACAAAGGTCTCGCCGCGACGAGGCGATTCGTGATTGAATAAGATGCCATTGCAAGCGAACATATCGTAGCTACGACGATAGTTGATCGTTTGGAAAAAGGCGTAGACCTTGGCGCAGGCGTATGGCGATTGGGGATTAAACGGCGTTTTCTCGGTCTGCGGAGTCTCGAGCACCATTCCGTACATCTCCGAAGAAGATGCCTGATACACGCGAACTTCCTTCCGCTTGCTCAGCAATCGCGCGGCTTCGAGCACATTTAAGGCCCCAACGCCGTCGCTCATCAACGTGTATACGGGCTGGTCAAACGAAACCCGCACGTGACTCTGCGCGCCGAGATTGTAGATCTCATCGGGCTCCAATTCCTGGACCAAGTTCGTCAGGGCTTGGCCGTCGGTCAAATCTCCATAATGCAACAGCAGTCGCGGTTGTTCATGCACGTCTTGGTACAAGTGGTCAATGCGGCCAGTTGAAAAACTACTGCTGCGGCGCACCAGTCCATGAACCAGATAGCCTTTCTCCAAAAGCAGCTCCGCTAAATAGGATCCATCCTGTCCAGTGATTCCAGTAATAAGTGCAGTACGAGACATATGGGAAACCTTAAATAATAGGAGCTATGTTTTGTCCGTTAAAAATTCCGTTCCGCCTATCCGTAGCCACCGTCGCCAGACGGTGGATTCCGCAGTGTGGTACCGGTTGTCCCAACCGGCTCTTAGCAGCGCCGAGTCCCAATCCACTGCTTGGCAGCGGTTGGCTACAGCCTAGCCGCAAAATCCGTAGCCACCGTCGCCAGACGGTGGAGCGTTTGATTCACGTCCGTTCCACCGCCGAGTGAATCTTACTCAGAAACGCCTCAGCGTTCCGTCTGTCAACTTCTGCACGTAATCGGCATAAGTTAATCGAATGCCCTGTTCGAGACCAATGCGAGGTTGCCAGCCAGTCGCCTTTAATTTTGAAATATCGGTCAACTTTCGCGGTGTACCGTCAGGCTTGGAGGTGTCCGTCAGGATTTCGCCGCGGAAGCCCACAATACTAGCTACGAGTTGCGCGAGTTCTAAAATACTTTGGTCAGTTCCTGTTCCCACATTTACCCAATCGGGTGGTTCGGCTACCTGAAGCAGATGCACCAGCGCGTCAGCCAAATCATCGACGTACAGGAATTCGCGTCGCGGACTGCCTGTGCCCCAAATGGTCATGCTTGCTTGCCCGCTCACCTTGGCCGTGTGCAACTTGTGAATGAGGGCGGGCAGTACATGGCTGTGATCGGGATGGTAATTGTCGCCTGGTCCGTAGAGGTTGGTTGGCATGGCTGAGTGAAACAGCACACCGTATTGTCGGCGGTAGTATTCGCACAGTTTCAAGCCACAAATTTTTGCTAGGGCATAGGCCTCGTTGGTCGGCTCGAGTGGACCTGCCAACAATTGATCTTCGGTAATGGGTTGCGTTGCCAAACGGGGATAGATACACGTACTGCCCAGGAACAGAAAGCGTTTCACGCCGTGTTCGTAAGCGCTGGTGATCGTCGACAACTGCGCGTTTAGGTTCTCCGTCAGGAACTCAACCGGAAAAGAATTATTAGCATGTATGCCGCCCACTCGCGCGGCCGCAAAAATGACGGCTTCGGGCCGCTCGTCCTTGAAGAATGCGGAAACCGCTCGCCCATCTTCCAGATCCAGTTCGTTCCTGGAACGCGTGATAATGCGTAGGGCTGGATCCTGCGCAAGTCGCCGTACTACGGCCGACCCCACCATTCCGCGATGACCAGCTACAAAGACAGAAGAAAACAATTGAGAACCAGTTTGTTTAAGAAAAGGGACGTAAGCCGCAGGGCGCCAGCTCTGCGCAGGTTAATTTATCGGCAGAGCGACACGCCCACCGGTGCAATAGCTTGCGATCAACCTTAAGATAATTCGAAATTGGCGAAAGCAATAGGCAAGCCCAAGACCAGTTGGTTTTCCACGAGCCTCGGACCGTATAATTGGATTAACCCTCACCGGCAGTGTGGTGCCGGTTGTCCCAACCGGTTCTCAGCAGCGCTGAGTCCCAATCCACCGCTTGGCAGCGGACGGCTACGTCGAGCCGTATTACCCGTAGCCACCCGTCGCCAGACGGTGGAATCTGCAGTGTGGTGCCGGTCGTTAAGTGTGGTACCGATTGTCCCAACCGGTTCTCAGCAGCGCTGAGTCCCAATCCACCGCTTGGCAGCGGACGGCTACTGACAATGATTCGTGAAAATTCGCGAGATTCGTGGACTCATGCATCAAATCTTTTTGAATTCTTTTCGGCAGCATTCGCTGGGCACTAGCGACGTTTCGATAATTCCTCGATTTCGGCATCCACCATTTGCCTTACTAATTCTGGAAAGCTGATTTTTGGCTCCCAGCCAATTTTTTCTTTGGCTAACGTCGAGTCGCCCAGTAGATTTTGAGGATCGGCCTTGCGAAAAAATCTTGGATCGAACTCAACGAAGTCTTCCCAATTAAGTCCCAAGTGATCGAAAGCAATTTCGAGCCAATCTTTTACTCGATGCAGCTTGCCGGTCGACAATACGAGATCGAGTGGTTTTTCTTGTTGCAGCATTTGCCAGAAGGCTTCGACGAAATCCGGGGCATAGCCCCAGTCGCGCTGCGCATCGATGCTGCCCATGGTCAGCTTTTTATCCAAGCCCAGTTTAATTCTGGCGGCGCTACGCGTGATTTTGCGTGTCACGAACGACTCGCCACGTCGCGGAGACTCGTGATTAAAACAGATCGCGTTGCAGGCATAGAGACCAAAGCTATCGCGATAGACTCGAACCATTTCCGTGGAAAACGCCTTTGCCACACCGTACGGAGTAACTGGTCGGAACGGTGTTTGCTCAGTCTGTGGACTCGCATCGGGATGGCCAAAGACTTCGCTACTGCCGGTATGCAGAAATCGCGGCGATGGGTCGCAGTCCCGTAGAATTTCGAGCAGTTTGAGCGTCCCCATGGCCGTGAATTGGCAGGTCGACTCTGGAACTTCGAAGCTCACCGCCACGTGGGATTGTCCCGCCAAGTGGTAGACTTCGTGCGGGCGGATTTTCACCAACAGTCGGCGAATGGTGGTCGTATCATCCAAGTCGGCGTAATGCAGGTGCAAGCGTTTTTGGTAGATCTCGACATTGCGAGTCAGTTGATCGATGCGCGACCGCGCCATACTGCTGCTGCGGCGGACGATCCCATGAATCTCGTAATTCTTTTGAAGGAGAAAGTCGGTTAAGTAGCTTCCGTCTTGCCCTGTAATCCCCGTAATCAGGGCCCGTTTCAAATCCGTCATACTCTTGGTAATCCTCAAAGGTCAAAAAAAATCGCTCCTGTTTGTAGCCACCGTCGCCATACGGTGGAAAGGCTCGTAGCCACCGTCGCCAGACGGTGGAATGGCTCGTAGCCACTGTCGCCAGATGGTGGACGGGCCTCGTAGCCACTGTCGCCAGACGGTGGACGGGCACCGATTACCCTCCATAATCTCCAACCGCTTGGCAGCGGTCGCTATTAACCCCGACCCCGCCCCCCTAACCCCTAGCTCCTAACCCCTAGCTCCTTCTTCGCCACCTTGATCAAATCGCGAATCGCAGTCGCATCGCCCAGCAGTTTTTGAGCGCGCTCGAGCGAAACGATGGCTGCATCGAAATTCTCGTTTCTGTGCTGCAACGACCCCAGCACAAACCAATTCAGTCCGCTGTTGGGTTCGAGCTCAGCCACCAGTTCCATTAGTTTAGCCAAATTCTCCAGCTCTGCTTGCCCCTCGCGAGTGTCTGAGGTGGCACCCGTTTCCTCCACGCTTTCGACTGTGGGGGCACTGCGGACGGACTGTGTTTGCTGTGCCTGCCACAGCGAGACGCGGGCCACGATGCTTAGATCAGCCCGCGCACGTTGGATCAACTGCAGATGCGTGCGGGCGACATCGAGTTTTCCATCGACGGCGGAAGCCAGGGCGAATACCGAATGTTTAAGCCAGGCGCTCTGCCCCGTCGCCATCGTCTCCAAGATCAGCGGAGCCACTGGGCTCGCATTCTCGTGCCTCTCGGACGTGTGGCCGGACCGCGACTTGGCACATTCCCAAATCAGCTCACTGAATTCGGGTGAGTGGGGTGCGATTTGCGCGACCAGCAGCAGCCCCACATCGAATTTTTTACACCAGGCTGGATTCTTGCGAGCCATTGGCGAGCAGGCTAAACGGCAGATGGTGCGCGCCAACCCCATGATCACCGCTGGATCATCTGCTCCGTTACCCCGAGACAATTCAAACGCCAAATCCTGCCAAGCCCCCGTCACCGCAGCAAGTTGCAATTCGGACAATCGCCTCTGCCAAGTTTCTATGGCCGAATCTTCCGTCGCGCGGGCAGCCTTATCTGTTGATTCACTGGGAACCTGTTCGAGCCCATAGGCAATGATTAGCCCACGAATTGCAGTCCATTCCAGCGACCGCAGGGTATCGATGCCGCTCGTCGTTGCGATTTGTATGGTGTCCTTCGCCAGCGCCAGTCTTTCACTGTCGCAACGGAGCGATACGCCACTGGTGTTTTGCCAAGCTGCTTCGATCGCAAACTGAGTCACTAACTGATACGCTTGATCGAGTTCGCTAGAACTCAACAATGCCTGCTCATCGCGAACACTCCCTTTTGTTTGAATGTAGTCGTCGATCAGTTGATGCAGCGCAGCTCGATTTTTGTCAGCATTGGCTACGCCATATTGCCGCATGCCGCTCTCGAATTCTTGCATTCCAAGTCGAAACTTGGATTTGAAGCGAAACTCCGAATCACCTTCAGCGAGTCTCTGGAGGGTTTCTGTTGCCAGCGAAACATACTTTGGCAATTCCTCGGAAATCGTGTGTTGATCGTCCTCGGAAAGCGAAAGCGTCGCGCTTTTTGTATAACGCTGCAGGAAGGCAGCGTGACGAGCATAGAAATCGGCTTGTTGCCAGATCCGCTGTGGATTCCCGTTTTCTAGTACGACTAGGCGTTTGTAAATGACACCGAGGTCTGCAGCCGTGGCAGAAGCGTTCCTAAGGGCGGCCAGCGATAGTGCAGCAGTGGAAGCCTCATAGGCCGAGGAGCTTTTCGCTAGATAGCCTTGGTATTGTCCCGGCAATCGGCTGGGCAATATCCAGTACCCGTAGGCGGCAAGCAACAACGCAAGTGTTCCGACTACCACCGCAGGCAGGCCACGAATCCAATTGGATGACTCTGTCATTGGGAGCTACCGCCGCCGAGTTCTTGGATCAAACGATGCCAGCGG
>JBGSTP010000308.1:0-19956 GCA_041736515.1 Pirellulaceae bacterium | reverse complement strand
ACGCTGAAGAGTATTTTACCAACACAATTCGAACCCGGCTCGCTTGCTGATCGTCTCCTGATTCAAGGTCGCGAAGAAGGTCGAGAAGAAGGCTTAGAGCGTGGAGAGTTGCGAGGCAAGATCCATATATTGCAAGAGATGCTTGGCGACTCAGCAACCGGCAACGAGGAATTGGATAAGCAGACATTGAGCGAACTGAGTGCGTTGATCAGTCAACTCCAGAGCCGTTTGCGTAGTCGAAGATCATGAAACGAGCTTGTGGGGAACCGTGATACTTTCGTAGGCCCCCCTGACACGGCTGCGTTTCAAAACCCTGGTGTTTCATCTTTGGCGTCGACCAAGCGGTGGTGTTCGTATAGTACTGATCTAATTCGCGGTCGCAACTTGTTGACGGCTTGGGTTCATTGGCGGCGAGAGGTTGCGCTAGGCTGCGAGTGAAGAAGATGGAGCCGCAACCATCTTGTCGGTCGGTTTTCTGAAGTCTGACTGAGCACGAGCGGTAATCGACGCCGCGAGGGTATATTACCCCGACGCCCGCAAAGAGGGGCGTGAAGAGGGCAAGCTAAGCAGGCAAGATCCAAACACTTGAAGAAGTTCTGGGTGATACAATGACTTCGGAAGACGCATTGTTATCCCTTGATCGAGATGAACTTACGGCTGAGCTAAACTCCCGCGCGACAACCTGCGTACGATTCCGTCATTTACTCTCTGTTGAGTAACCCTGTAGGCCGCAACCAGCACAGCGCAGTTGAGGCAGCATCTCAGCACCGTTTGGCGCCTCAAGTTCGAAGTCGATAGAGTCCCTGTCATTGGAAGTGCTATGTTCGCATCGGGATGCCAGAAGACGCCACGCAAACACTGCCGACATTAAGGTCGTAGGCATAGTTCTGCCTCAACTGCGCTGCGCTGGTTGCGGCCCACAGCAAAGACAATTCTCAATCGCAACCATGTGGCGACGCTCAATCACTGGGCCCTGGAACAAGTAGTGGCGCCGAGCGGTTGGTGGTCCACAAATTTGTTAATCGAGAGCGCATTAACCCGAAAAGTCGAGTATTCTAGAGGTTACGCGCAAGCGAGCGTTGTACCGCACGCTTAGCGTCCTCCCACCTTTTGCTTTCACTCCCGCCCAATTTTTCCTGCTAGACACAATATGATCTCAGCTAGCGATGCCGCTTCGCCCACTTCGCCTCCACGATCGATGTGGCTTCGAGTTATCGGAGGATTGTTTCGCCTCGCACTTCCTCTAGCAGCACTTTCAATTGGCATTTGGGCCTACATGAGACTGTCCGTCGAATCCGAGGACACGAAGAATGAGCCCGCTGAAAAGCAATTGCTCCGCACCAGCGTTAAGGAAATGTCGGTCACTGATTACCCAGTGGTGGTCAAAACCAGTGGCATCGTGCAATCGCACAATGAAGTCACGCTCAGTGTCGAAGTATCAGGGAAAATCGTCCGCATCAATCCCTTGTTTGAAGTCGGTTCCTACTTCAGTTCGGGTGATTTGCTGGTTGAGTTGGACGCGACTGATTACGAGAATGCATTGGCAGTGGCCAAGGCGCAAACGCTTAGCGCAACGTCTGCGTTGGACTTGGCCACGCAGACTCACGACCGTATGCTGCAATTGGTCCGCACCAACAACGTGTCGGAAGCAGAGCTCAACGCAGCGGCTGCGCAGCGCAAACAGGCGGCCGCGCAGCTTGACGCGGCCCAAGCGACTGTAGAGCGGGCCATGAACGACTTAGAACGCACCAAGGTGCGGGCTCCCTTTGATGGCCGAGTGAGGCAGAAGACGGTTGGCTTGGGGCAACTGGTAGCACCAGGCACTCCGCTGGGAATTGCCTTTGCCGTCGATTTCGCCGAAGTTCGCCTGCCGATTGCGGCGAGCGAATCGCAATTTCTTGATCTGCCTGAACATGTGGGAGATGCGGCGATTGATGTCATACTGAGAGATGCGATCAATCCAAGCTCGAATTTGCAGTGGCACGGTAAAATCGTCCGCACCGAGGGAGCTCTGGATGTGGATTCGCTCGAGCTCTTTGTGATCGCACGTATCGATGATCCATTTGGCTTGCGCAGCGGTCAGCCACCACTGCGTATCGGCCAGCCAGTCACTGGGTTGATAGCCGGCAAGGTGCTTGAACAGGTAATCGCTGTTCCACGATTGGCCGTCCGACAACTTGACCAAGTCTACCTAATCGATCCATCCCACATGACGGTCGCTGCCAAGTCGCTCGACAGTATTTGGTCGGATGAAGATTATATTGTGGTGCGTCCAACTTGTATTCCAGACAATTCGCTGCTGTCCACAACACAGTTGGTTTACGTCCCTAACGGTGCCCAAGTTGAGATTATTCCCGACCCCGAGCTAACGTCGTTGAGCGTCTCTACCAACGTTGAGGGCCAAAGCACCTCAGTCGCCAATTAAAGTGCCCTGAGATGATTCGCTGGTTTGCAAAAAATGGAATAGCGGCCAACTTTCTCATGTTGGCCATCTTGATTGCCGGCGGCTACACGGCCTTGTTCCGCGTGCCGTTAGAAGTCTCGCCCGCATTGAGCTGGGAGACGGTGATGATTGAAATGCCCTACCGTGGGGCGACGGCCAAAGACGTTGAAAAGGCCATTCTGATTCCCATAGAAGAGGCCTTGGAGGGAGTCAAAGGTATCGAACATTTGCACGCAGATGGCTACAGCGGTATGGCGAGAATGTACTTGCGCGCAGCGCCAGGCACCGACTTGCGGGCCATGCTAGAGGACGTCAAGGGACGCGTCGACACCATCACCACTTTCCCAGCCGAGACTGAACGTCCGCGAATCTACATCCCGGATTCAACTAGCGTGTTTGAAGTGCTCAATGTGGCGGTCTCCGGCGATATGAGCGAACACGACTTGAACCGAGTCGCCCGACGGGTATTGGATGATTTAGTCGAATTGCCCGGAATCAGTCGAGCAACAATTACTGGGCAACGATTGCAAGAGATCTCTATCGAAGCTCGCAGCGACAAGCTCGAATCGTACAATCTCAGTTTTCAAGATCTGGCCGATGCCATTCGTCGCTTCTCGATCGACCTACCAGCCGGTTCGATCGATAGCCCCAGTGGAACTTTCATCGTCCGCACGCGTGGGCAAGCTTACGCGGCCCAGGATTTCGCCGAGATCCCTATTCGTTCCAGCAACGGCTCCGAAGTTCGCTTGGGTGACGTAGCCACCATCGACGATGGATTTGAGCAAGGTGACAAGCGAGTCGAGTTCAATGGAAAACCAGCGTTATTTATCGAAGTCATGCGCACCGGTAATGAAAGCGCGATCGATATCTCAGATAAAGTCCGCGCTTATGTTGATAGTGCAGGGACACGTTTTCCCGAGGGAGTCCAACTGTTTGTATGGGACGATGAATCGCTCTCCATTCGCGGACGCTTGAGCACATTGGTGGGATCGATGTTGCAGGGCAGCCTGTTGGTACTGATCGTACTTGGTCTATTCCTAAGACCCATGCTCGCTTTCTGGATCGTGTTGGGGGTTCCCATCGCTCTGGCTGGTGGCGTGCTGACCATGCCCGTGTTCGGACTCACCTTCAATGCGATGAGTCTATTTGGATTTATTATCGTGGTGGGAATTGTAGTCGATGATGCCATCGTGACAGGAGAAAACGTCTATTCAAAGATTCAGGCAGGTATGCCACCTTTGGAAGCTGCCGTGAGCGGGACGCATGAAGTAGCCACACCCGTTACCTTCGGAGCGCTGACAACCATCGTGGCATTCATACCACTGATGTTTTTCGATGGCACGTGGGGAGATTTCGCGCGACAAGTTCCTCCAGTGGTAGGTCCGGTGCTGCTATTCTCATTGATAGAATCGAAGCTGATTCTTCCCTCGCACTTGAAGCACATGCAGCGAGACAACGGTCGAGGATTAATCGCCCGTTTACAGGCTGGTATTGCACGCGGTCTTGAGTTGTTCGTCAAGCACTTTTACCAGCCGACTTTGTCGGTAGCGGTAGACTATCGTGCGGGGGTGTTGGCTGCTTTTGCAGCCATGGCCTTGGCCATGGCCGGCTATTGTGCAGGCGGGCATCTTGGATTCGTCTCCTTTCCCAGCATCGATCGACAACGCATTTCCGCCCTGCTCGATTTGCCTGATAATACGCCGCTAGAAACCACAACCCGGTACATGGATCGCTTGCTGGCAGCCGTAGAGCAACTGAAAAAGGATTTCGTGGATCCTGGCACAGGACAATCATTGATCCTCAACGTATCGCGCTCGATTGGAGCCGGTTCACCGAGCCGTAGTTTCGACAAATCCCGAGGTTACCTATCGATCGAAATCCTCTCGCCCGACCTACGGAGCGAGCCGGGGCCACGCAATAGTGAAATCGCTAAGCGCTGGACCGATTTGGTGGGTAAGATTCCCGAAGCAACCTCGTTTCAAATCTATGCAGAATCAACAATCAATCGTGGCGATGACAACGACGACGAATTCCTTAATCTAGAGTTACGCGGCCCCGCTTCACCCCAGAAAGCCGAGGTTGCAGAGAAGATTCGCACGCTGCTCGAAGGCTACGAAGGTATCAGTGCCGCTTGGGCACGCGTGAACTACGGACAAGACGAATTGGAGCTGAGCCTCAAACCGCGCGCGGCAGAATTGGGCCTAACACAATCCCAGCTGGCGCAGCAGGTGCGTCAAGCTTTTTTTGGCGAAGAAGCTCAGCGAGTGCAACGCGGTACGGACAGCGTCCGCGTGATGGTGCGATTGCCTGAAGAGGATCGCAAGTCACTGCATACGCTGGAGAAAATGAAAATTCGCACGCCACGCGGTGCCGACGTGCCGCTAGCTACCGTGGCAGACATCGCATTTACTAAAGCCCCTTCTTTTGTCGAACGCAATGACCGCGCAGAGGTTATTCGTTGTGGTGCCCAACCGGTTGATGAAGAAGTCGACTTGATCGGTATCGCCAAACAGATTAAGCCGCAGCTCGATTCGCTCTGTCGCGAGCACAATCTGTCTTACTATTTACCGGCTACGTGGCTGAAGCGGAGGATACTCGTAAACAGACTATTTTTGGTGCAGTCCTACTGCTGCTTACGCTCTACAGCATGTTGGCTATCCCGCTCCAATCGATAACACAGCCCTTTTTTGTAATGCTGGCTGTTCCCTTTTCCATTATTGGCGCTTTAATAGGGCACATTGTCTTGGGCCTGACACCTTCGTACTTGTCGGTCTTTGGTCTTTTGGCGCTGGCCGGTATCTCGATCAACGACACGTTGGTAATGGTCGATTATGTCAATCGTCATCGCAACGCAGGAGCGTCGATGCAGGTAGCCGCATTAGAATCGGGTGCCAAACGATTCCGCCCAATCATGCTTACCAGCGTGACAACCTTTGCGGGAATGATGCCGCTA
Organism: Pirellulaceae bacterium; assembly: GCA_041736515.1. Taxonomy (GTDB): domain Bacteria; phylum Planctomycetota; class Planctomycetia; order Pirellulales; family Pirellulaceae; genus Aureliella. Next base: position 14,560 of record JBGSTP010000308.1, on the reverse strand, counting down.
ATGTTCGATCGCTCATTGCAAGCCCAGTTCTTGATACCGATGGCCGTATCGTTGGCATTTGGGGTAATGTTCGCTTCTGCTGTTTCGCTGTATCTGGTTCCTTGTGCGCTGATCGTCGGTGAAGATGCGCGAAATTTCTTCACACCGCTGTGGAAATGGTTCATCCGCCCATTCACAAGCGCTAACTCGGTTGAGCATAATTTGGGCTCAACTTACAGCGACTAACCGCGTTTCTTCGTCCGCTAGTCTGTTATCCACCAGTTTGTGAAATCGACAAGTCAACTCACGATCGTTGCACCCACAACAGATTTAAATTTTAAGTACCGCAAGGTATGCATAGTACAACTCCCAGAAATCCAATTCTCAAATGGCAACGGCCTAAGACCAGATATGTTCTAATCCTTGTTTTGGTACCAAGTTACATCCCGTCGCATGTGAATTCTTTGACTAACATTGGTCTCTTGACAATCTTGTGTATGAGTAGAAAACGCATCATGGCAGTTCCTTTCGCCAACACCATCTCAACGAACTCCAAGTTGGTTCACGTCGCTCTGCTGCTTCTGGTCGGTAATACTTCGCTGGCGGCGAGCTACAAACCCGCTTGGGCATCCATCGAACCGAAACAAACAATTGCGCACAGGCCACTTACCGGCGCCAACCCCGAGCAGAATGGCGTTGCACTTGTTAAAGCGGTGAGTGCTTTGCAGCCCGGAGACCGGCTTGAAATTGGTGCGGGTAAGTATAGCGTGAAACGCATGTGGGATCTCTTGATAAGCGGTACGGCCGAGGCTCCCATTTGGATCGTAGCTGCGCCAGACGCTCTGGTAGTAATCACTCGGCCTGACGATAAACAAAATGTCCTCAACGTGGGACAGGGTGGCCCAGTAAATTTTCTATGCTTGCGTGGGCTCGAATTCACCGGTGGCAGTCATGGTGTGCAACTCGGGCAGTGCCGAGATGTTTGGGTAGACCGATGCCACATTCACCACACCAGTGAGGTCTGCCTCAGCGCAAATAGCGCCGATACGCAGCGGCTCTATCTTACGGGCAACCATATCCATCACGGCGGCGGCCACGCTGAGGGCATGTACCTCGGTGGCAACAATGCGAGGCTTATCATGAGCCAAAGCGTCATCGCGCAGAACCACATCCACGACTGCCGGGGCAATCAAGGTGATGGCATCGAGGTTAAGCAAGGCTCCTGGGGAAACCTCATCGCGGAGAACCACGTCCACGACACCAACTATCCATGTATCACTGTCTACGGTACGAACGGCCAGCCCAACAACATCGTCGAGTGCAACCTCTGTTATCGAAGCGGCGATAGCGTTATGCAGGTTCAGGGTGAGGCCATCGTGCGTAACAACGTGCTAATCGCCGGAAAAAATGGCGGCTTTCGCAGTACGGACCACCAGGGAAAGACCCTCAACTTACAGGTAATTCACAATACCATTGTCAGCGCGGGGCACGCGTTTGCGGGTGGTTCATGGAATGATCGCGAGGGTATGATTCTCGCTAACAACGTTCTATACTCGCGCGACGCCAATGCACTAAATTTCCCGAATGGGAACGCTGGTGTCCACATCCTTGGCAACGTGGTCCTCGGCGATGGGCCCAAAGCGGGTTGCACCCTAGGCCGTGGGCTGGAGGACTTTCGTAATCTGTCTTGGAATGGGGGCGCACATGACGCCACGCCTACTGCACATGCTCCGCTGGATTGCGCTGCCCCGCAATTCCTGCTTGATATCGATTTCTACCACAAGCCTCGCCAGAGCTTGAATACCAGCGGTGCTGTCGCGCGCTAAATTGCTCTGCCAGCAGGCGAGCGAAACTGCTTGGGCGCTCAATCGGTGTTGTGCGCCTGCCTCTCCAATTGTCCAGACGGAATCGTGGCGAATTGTGATTGGTGCAGATGAGTCAAAATGGCTGGGAATCTCGGTTGGGACAAACGAACCACAGTTTTTTCATTTACGGTTGGGACAACCGAACTACAATGTGTTCCGCGCTACTTCTTATCTAGCCGCGTCGATCCTCATTTGCCTAAGTCTCGCAGCGTCCATCTACTTTTGGCTGGGAAAGTTCCAATCATGCTCGTTCTCTCGCAGTGGGACTTCCGATTGGTTTCTGAAAGACGGCTCGTGGTTGAGTAGTCGAATTTGGCCTCAGGTGTGGGCTTAGACTTCTGCTTGAATTGAGCTGGTAAGAGATACCGAATATGCGACTTGTTGCATCTCCACTGAACAGTGCCACCTGGCTAGGAAGTCGGACGCTCCTAGGCTTGGCATTTGCGGGCTTATGCGTATGCCACATAGCTGTGTCCGCCAATGAGGTGCCTGCCGACGCAATCGCCGAAAATGCTTTCAACGTGCAGACTCGTCAACCCTGGACGACAAGTCGCGTCGTGGGACGCCCCGACGGCCCGGATGCCTACACGACCGAACTGGCATTTCCCAAGCTGAAGTTTGTTGAGCCGCTCGCAATGTGTCGCGTGCCGGGTAGCAATAAGTTTTGCGTAGCTACCCGCTCGGGCAAAATTTTTACGTTCGATAACGACAGCCAGGTACCAGCCGCTGAGTTGTTGATCGATCTTAAGAAGCAAGTCTACGGCATAGCTTTTCATCCTGACTTCGCTCGGAATGGCTTTTTCTATGTTTCCAACTTTGTTAGCCCGAGCGCAGTCGATCAGACTGGAGCTCACTTGTCCCGTTTCACAGCAAAGTCAGACGAGAAATTGCGGGCCGATCCAAAGTCTGAAAAGCTGATCATTGCTTGGCCATCGGGAGGTCACAACGGTGGCTGTGTGCGTTTTGGGCCAGACGGATATTTGTATCTTGCAACCGGCGACAGCAGCGGCATCGCAGACTCTCTGTTGACTGGCCAGAACATCAATGACTTGAGCGGATCTTTGCTGCGCATTAACGTTGACCTGCCATCCCGGGATCGTCCGTATTCCATCCCCGAGGATAACCCATTCATCGATTCCCCAGGTGCACGAGGTGAGATATGGTCGTTCGGTCATCGACAAGTTTGGAAGTTCAGCTTTGACAAACAACATCGCCTTTGGGCTGGAGACGTCGGCCAAGATTTATGGGAAGCAGTTTACATCGTTCAACGTGGTGGCAATTATGGCTGGAGCATCCAGGAAGCGGGCGAGCCGTTCCGTCCCGACCGACCTCGGGGCCCTGGCGAGATTATTCCACCGCTGGTCAAACACTCTCATGGTGAATTCCGCTCGATCACGGGCGGATACGTATCCACCACACCGCGATTGCCAGAATTGAACGGTCGCTACATCTATGGCGACTATGACACTGGAAAAATATGGTCGCTCCAGGTCGATGGTGACCATCCGCCCCGCCCGGTCGAACTAGCGGATACCGAGCTTCGAATCGTTGAGTTTGCGGAGGATGCAATCGGCGACGTCTATATCGTCGACTTCGTTGGTGGGGCTATTCACAAGATCGTTCCTAGTCGTCCTGAAGATCAACCCACGCAGCCCTTCCCACGCAAACTCAGCGAGACGGGTTTGTTTGCATCGACCAAGGATCATGTACCAGCGGCAGGGCTAATTCCGTATTCTGTCAACAGTCCGTTGTGGTCCGACGGAGCGGAAAAGGAACGGTTTATCGCGTTGCCGAATAATTCACAAATCGAGATGGATGCAATCTTTTATCCACATAGACCAGACTACTCGGATCGTGGTTGGCGTTTTCCCGACGGAACTGTCCTTGTAAAAACATTCTCCCTGGCAATGGACACTAGCCAACCGCACAAGGTGCGGCGGCTGGAAACTCGTATTCTACATTTTCGCCAGATGCCTGGTAATGACGATGAATATGGTGCCCAGGTTTGGAGCGGATACACATACGTCTGGAATGAAGAGCAGACCGACGCCGCCCTGCTGGATGCGAGCGGGATGGATACGGAGTTATCAATCGTCGACAAACAGGCTCCGGGTGGGACCAGAAAATTGACATGGCATTTTCCAAGCCGTGCTGAATGCTCGATCTGTCATACGATGGGGGCCAAGTATGCGTTGGGAGTGACTACTCTGCAATTAAACAGGGAACACGATTATGACGGACATCGCGAAAATCAGTTGAGCCTACTCAGTCGCTTGGGAGTTTTCAAACAACCACTTCCAGCCCCACTATCGCAATTGCCTGCTCTGGTAGATTATCGGGATACGAAGCAACCGCTTCATCTGCGAGCGCGATCGTACCTCCATGCTAACTGCGCGCACTGCCACAGAAAGTGGGGCGGAGGCAATGCCGAATTTGAATTGCAAGCCTCGATCACGCTCGACCAAACCGGGACCTTGAACGCGCTGCCCGGGCAAGGCACATTTGGGTTGGAGGATCCACGCATTCTAGTGGCAGGCAATCCCGATCGCTCTTTAATATTGCAACGCATGCAGCTCGCCGGGCTAGGACGTATGCCGCACATCGGGTCAAATGTTATCGATATGGACGCAGTACGCATGCTGCATCAGTGGATCGTCAGCTTGCAAGACCATCGTTTGCTCAGCGAACCGGGCGCTTTGCGTCCGCGTCTCCCCGACCAGAGTACTCCGCACAATCCAACACTTCAATTCAGCTCCCTTCTTATCTGTACTATCGCTACACTACTATTTGCCATGCGATGGTGGAAAAAGGAAGATGACCGGGAGTGATACCTGCACAGTTCTCGTAGCCACCGCTACCAAGTGGATGAGGATTATCCGACCACCCTCTGGCGACAATGGCTACTGTGACTTTGGAATCTGTGGAGTGCACGGCGAATAACCTGCGCATCGCAATAATTCCTGTTAAGCTATATCAGATTGAATTCCCACCCTCGACTCCAACTCAAGGAGTTTCCAATGTCCAGCCATCTATCTCGACGCAAATTTGCCAAAGCTGCGTTGCTCGCTACGACGGCCATTTCCACCACCAGCTCACATGCTCAAGACAAACCTCGATCCACACTAGATCGTCTTGGAGTGGGAGCAATTGGCCTGCGGTACCAAGGCAGCGTGATTCTCAACAAGGCTGCCATGTACGGTGATGTTGTTGCTGTTTGCGACGTGGACAAAAATGTGCGCGATCCAATCAAAGCTGCGTTCGGAAGCACGCCTAAAGACTACGAAGACTATCGCGAACTGCTAGACAACAAGAGCGTCGACGTTGTCACCATCGGCACTCCAGACCATTGGCACACCAAGATGGTGATCGATGCCTGTCGCGCCGGTAAAGACGTGTACTGCGAAAAGCCATTGACGTTGACGATCGACGAAGGGAAAGTGCTGCGCAAAGTCGTGCAGGAGACGGGCAGAGTCGTCCAGGTTGGCTCATGGCAACGCAGCGATCATCGCTTTAGACAAGCTGTCGAGATGGTACGCCAAGGCAGAATTGGCAAACTACTTAAAGTAGATGTTGTCTTGGGGAAAAATGTGCTGGGAGGGCCATTTGAAAGGCGATCGGTCCCTAACAATTTCAATTGGAATCTCTGGCAAGGGCAAACGCCGGAAGTTCCCTATTTGGAAGAACGCGCGCACTATACGTTTCGCTGGTGGTACGAATACTCCGGTGGTCAGATGACCGACTGGGGGGCACACCATTTGGATATCGCACAATGGGCAATCGACAGCTACCCGATCGAGATCGAGGGCCTAGCCAAACTGCCGACGGTCGAAGATGGTTTCAATGTCGCCGTGGACTTCGCTGCCAGTTACCGTTATGCAAACGGAGTAACTATGACCGTGAGTGATACGGGAAGAAATGGAATACTATTTACGGGCGAGCAGGGACGAATTTTCGTGAATCGCGGGTCGCTGGAAGGAAAGCCGGTCGAAGATTTAGAATCCCAACCTCTTCCTAGAAGCGATTGGCTGGTCTACGACTTCGATAATCGTGAGCGTCCGGAGCGAGCAGGAAAGCTCGATGCCATCTTCAATCACATGGGAAACTTTTTCGACTGCGTCCAGTCCCGAAAGCAGACCATTTCGGATATCGAAAGCCAGCATCGAAGCGTTAGCACTTGCCATCTTGGGAACATCTCGATGCGTCTGGGAAGGTCGCTGAAGTGGGATCCAACGGCGGAGCAGTTTCATGGCGATGCCGAAGCAAATTCTTGGCTGCGTCGCGAACAACGCAGTGGTTTTGAGACGGTTTAATTAGAAAAGCGAGAACACCAGGATGTCGGCCAACCCTGCCAGCGCGATAACCGAAACTCATCGTCAACTCTACCGCGATGAAGGCTATTTTATCATTGAACGAGCTATCCCTGCAGATCACCTAAAGATCCTGCAGGAGTCCTGCGATCATTTGATCAATATAATGCACCTAGAAATGGATCGACTTGGAACCGATCACATTCACATCTCGCACCGTGGAAAGCGATATCATATTGCCAAACAATTCGCACAAGCGCCTGATTTGTCGCGATACGTGTTCAGTTCCTTGATGGCAGACGTATGTCGCGCCACGATCGGCGAGTCGGCTTACCTGTTCTATGATCAATATGTCGCCAAAGCGGCAGAGCAGGGGATCGAGTTTTCATGGCACCAGGATGGCGGCTATTTGGGATTCTCGCATACTCCTTATGTAACTGTTTGGGCGGCCGTGGACGACATGACGCTGGAAAACGGTACCGCCTATGTGATGCCCTACTCGACAATAGGCATTAGAACTCTAGTCGAGCACGTTCGCGATCCCGCCACCGGAGATAAAGTGGGCTACTTTGGACGAGAGCCTGGCATCGCTGCTGTCGTTCCCGCAGGCAGCCTGGTTGTCTTTAGCTCGCTGTGCTTCCATCGCAGTGGAGCAAACACGACTAACAAGATGCGCCGCGCTTATGTCACTCAGTACTCTCCTGAGCCGATATATAAACCAGGTACAACCGAACTAATGCACCTCGGAGTCCCATTTCTGCACCAGGGTAATCAATTACGCACGTCATAGTTTTGCAACATTTCTATCGAGCCATTCATGTACCGCCGAAATTTCAACCAGTTATGTGCTCTTTCAATTGCCAGCTATGCCCGTTCCTCACTTGCTGCCGAGTTCGCCTCCGACACGAAAATTCCCGGCCGCTTGATGCTCGCTTCGTGCCTGTACGGCTATATGTACTTAGGCGAAATCCTTCCTGAAGTCCGCAAGTCTGGAGCGATTGCTATCGACGTCTGGCCCAAGGTGCATGGAAATCAAAGAGAGCAACTCACCGACTTAGGTGAAGAAAAGTTTGCCAAGATGCTCCAGCAACACGATGTCAAGCTTGGCTGTATCACACAATACCCGCTCGGACCATTTAAATTGGAATCCGAAATGCGTTTAGCGCACAGATTGGGTTGCCATACAATTGTCACCGGTGGTGAAGGTCCAAAAAAACTCAGTGGCAACGACTTGAAGAAAGCCGTTGCTGACTTTTCAGAAAAAATGAAACCTCACCTGGCGCTCGCAGAGGAAACTGAGGTTTCGATTGCCATTGAAAACCATGGAAACAATTTGATCGATTCGCCTGATTCGCTCAAATGGCTTGCGGAATTCGCGCCTTCCAACAGACTCAAAATTGCCTTGGCTCCCTATCACCTACCACAGGACCCGCAGCTGCTCGCCAAACTTATCAGGGACCTTGGTGAGAAGATAGAAGTATTCTACGCCTGGCAACATGGCATGGGCTGTATGACGCGATTGCCCAAGGAGCAGGAGTTGCTCCAACTGCCTGGACGCGGCGAGCTTGATTTCCGTCCACTTCTGCTGGCACTTTCCGAAATAGGTTATCAGGGCTGGACAGAGATTTTTATGCACCCGGTGCCGCGTGGCATTCCAATACTGGAAACAGCCAAAGAAGTAACCGATGAAATCAATCGCGCTCGCGATTTTTTAGCATCGCTTATGAAACCCGCCTGACTTCCTGTCCGCACGCAGGCCCGAACACAGACCCACAATACTTAGCAGCAAGGAATTCAACATGGAAAAAGTACTAATCGTTATCGGTGACGCCACCGAACTCCTAGACACCATGTATCCCTACTACCGACTACAGGAAGCAGGTTTTCAACCGGTGGTAACTGCACCGGAGAAACGGCGCTATCAACTTGTGTTGCATGAAGTAAAACCTGGCTGGACCATTACTAAGGAATGGGAAGGTTACACACTCGAGTGCGATGTTCCGTTTGCCGAGGTGCGTGAACAAGAGTATGCCGGCATCCTCTTTTCCGGCGGACGTGCACCGGAGTACATTCGCTATGATGAAAACCTCGTGCGCATCACCAAGTACTTTTTTGCCAATAACAAACCGATCGCCAGCGTTTGCCATGGAGTGGAAATTCCGGCCTACGCCGACTGTGTGCGTGGCCGCAGAATGGCAACCGTCCCCAAATGCCGCTTTGATCTCGAAGTTTGCGGCGGCACATTCGTTAACGAAGCCTGTGTCGTAGACGGAAATCTGATCACTGGACGCACCTTTCACGACAACGGTGCCTACATAGGGCCCTGGATCGATCTTTTGCAAAAACAATCCGCGAAAACTTAAGATCGGTGGCCATAGCTGGCGACATTCAAGATGTCTCAATCGCGGCCTTCTAGCGTCCTACTTGATCCCGATAGCTACTGACCGTGCTGGAAGCCACGGTCGACTATTGGCGCTGACCTAAACGTTTTGCCTTCGACCCGCCTCCCTGCCAGATGTCGTACTTGGGGTTAGCGTAGGTTGCAAAAAAGCTATCGAGTCGCGACTTCATTTCGACTCGGATTGCGTCAAGCTCCGACTGTCCATACAGATTGAACCGCTCCTGTGGATCATGCTCCATATCGTACAGCTCATGCGGTCCACTGGGATGGCGCATCACTAGCTTCCAACGCTCGCCTCGCACTGCGCGACAGGTCTCCATTTCATAAAAAACCAAATTCTCCCAATTGGTTTGTTCGCCGAGGAGCGACTTTGAAAAGTCTCGTCCCGGCAATTGCGGCGTGGCCGGCAAGCTCTCCTTCAGGCCCAAATAGCCCAGAATACTCGGCAGAAAATCGTAGTTGCTAACAAGCAAATTGCTAGTCTGGCTTGGTTGGATGCGACCGGTGTGGCGGAAAATAAAAGGGATCTGCATCATCAACTCATGGGCACCGATGGGTCGCGTATGATCGCCCATACCCCACAGGCCGTTCTGCCCACCCATCCATCCCTGATCTGCCGCATAGACAACCAACGTTGATTCATCCAGGCCCAGTCGCTCGAGTGCTTGCAAAATCTCACCAACGCCATCGTCTACTCCGCTGGTCTCAGCCGCAACGCGTTCCATGGCAACTTGAGAATTATGGAACTGTTTGTTTTGAAACTGCCAGGGATGCATTGCATCGCGAGGAAAACTAGTGAAGCGGTGATCACGGTAAATCTCCGCGTGGCGGTTGCGAGCCGCGTTGAGCATCAACCCACCTAGTGAGTAAGGCCCATTATAGGCCAGCATTAAAAAGAATGGACGCTCGCGATTCTGTTCGATGAACTTGATGCCGTTGCGGGTCCATAACTCGGTCGTGTAGCCAGGTTCGTTGCGAACCTGACCATCTTCGATAATCGGCTGATCGTAGAACTCGCGCGTCGAACCGTCGGGCTTGGTGATCCAAAAAGAAAAGCCCTCCGAGGGAGTAACGTTCGCCCCCAAGTGCCATTTGCCGCTTAGTCCGCAGGTGTAACCAGCGTCACGAAGTATTTCTCCCAGCGAAGTGAACTCGGCTAGAGTATTGTAGGCTTCCGGTCCCATCATAAACTTAGGGTCCAGAAACGAATGTACGCCATGCTGCGATGGTATCAGGCCAGTCAAGAAAGTGGCTCGAGTTGGCGAGCAAACGGGATTGCTGCTAAGCGCTCGAGTAAAACGCACTCCTTCGCTCGCCAAGCGATCGATATTGGGCGTACGAATGTCAGGATTGCCATAGCAGCCCAGAGACCAAGCTCCCTGGTTGTTGGTAAGTATGAAGATCACATTTGTTTGTGGACCAATGTTTTCTCCCAACGCCACTAGACAGCACAATCCATGGACCAGAAAAACAAATAGTTGAGGGATAATATTCGAGATCATCATGGCTTCACATTCCTTGGTGCTACAACATCAACAGCTGGAGCCAAACGCATCATGGGTAACGAGCGTCGATCGCGAACCAATTTTGCCGTCACCGCAATTAAACAATCCTCTCGCAGTGCCTGGCGATACAATTCAGGAACCTCCGGTGGGCTCCCATGCGTTGCATCAAGCAAAAACATTGGGCGGAGTTGACTGAGTTGTTTGGCGGCCTGGTCTAGCTCCACGTTCCGACCGTGTAAGTCGTAGAACTCAAATTCGCTGGCTGGAAATTCCACCGGCCGACGTCCTGCCGGAACCTTGATGTCCATTTCGACATTCTCAGTGATTTCTACCGGCACTAGAAACTCTTGGTCTACGAGATTGCCATCTTTGCCCGGAACTTTTCTCGATTGCTTTCGTTGTTCCATGCGTGTCACAGCGACCGTTTGCTTGCCGGGGCGTAGCGCCTCAATCATCATGATCAAGGTTGGCTCCCCTTTGCCAGTAACGACCTTGGTAAGCACCAGATCCTGCAATGCGATCTCTCTCATCGGGCCAAGCGGTTGCTTCACAACCTCATCCGCTAAATCGTTTATAAGATCCTTGGGGACAATCGTTCGTTGGGCATTTGCTATTTCGAGCAGTGCCAGTGTCGCGAGTAGAAAATAGCAGGTCCGAGTAACTGCGTAGACGGGACCATTGGTTTTTGCTCTAGCGATTGCCGCCTTCTGTCGCAGAGCGGAGTCCATTTTCTCATCGCACATAATGGCATCCTATTTAGCAGAGGATTCAGAGAGGGATTCTAGACAGCTTTCCCAGAAATTCAGCCGCAAGCAGTTCGACAATGCCCGCGCGAGGTTACCAGCGCGAATTTGCCCGCTCGAGTTTGCCGATAGGCATTCCTGCTGCGGGAATGGCTGCCGCAACTTATCTTGGAATAACCTCCGACGAAATGCAACTGGTCGTCGCGTTGGGAATGCGCGAAGAGCTGCGTGCGGAAATCTGTGAAGAAGCGCGGCGGCGGTTAGTAGACCGGCCGACCGCGGGCGTTAGAATAGGCTTCCTGCCAAGAATGTTTGCTTTTGTGTTTCCAGATGTTCCGGCGAGTGAGTAGGTCTAGCAACAACCGTTCCCAAGCAGCCGGATGACAAATTTCCTGTGGTTTGTTAGGCGACGACCAGCGTTACCAGCAAATTCCACCGTAATTCGTCGACCGAGCTTGAGGCTTGGCCACGCCGTCCAAATCGATTACAGACTGATCGGATCTTAGCGAAGCGAGTACAGACCGATATTCTTTCGATCCATTCGTCACCACGACTACGTCGCTCGCATCGACTACTTGCGACATCTCCGATCGCATCATGGTAGCCACGTGGGGCAACGAACGCTCTAAAAAGGATTTGTTAGCGCCAATTAGTTCCGATGGTCTGACGATCGGATCGTAAATAGAAACCTGATACCCTCTACCGGACAAGGTCTCTACCAACGGGATAACCGGACTTTCTCGTACATCGTCTGTTCCGGACTTGAAGCTCAGCCCCAGAACCCCAATGCGTTCCTTTCCAATTCCTTCAATCAACCGAATCGCATGCTCGACTTGCAGTTGGTTACTTTCGAGTACGGAGCGAAGCAATGGTACTTCGATGTCTCTTTCTTTCGCCCGATAAATCATTGCCCTGAGGTCCTTGGGCAAACACGACCCGCCGAATGCGAATCCGGGACGCAAATAGGCTTTGGACAGATTCAATTTGACGTCATTACAGAAGATCTTCATGACCTCTTGTCCATCTGTTCCGTGCGATTTGCAAATATTTCCGATTTCGTTTGCAAATGCAATTTTCATTGCGTGGTAACAGTTGCACACGTACTTCACGGTTTCGGCAACTCCAATTGAGGTGCGAACTCGAAGCGACTGAATGTCTTCATACATGGCTAACGTCACATCTCCGCTGCGTGCATCAAATTGCCCGACAACAATTTGACTGGGGTCAATGTAGTCCGCTACAGCACTGCCTTCACGCAGGAACTCGGGATTAATCGCGACGCCGAAGTCTTTTCCACACTGTTTTCCGGAAGAAGCTTCCAAAGCTGGAATTAGAATTCCTTCAACAGTTCCGGGCAGGACCGTACTGCGATTGCACACCACGTGGTAGTTTGAGATAGATCTTAAGGCTTTGCCGATTTGCCTTGCCACAGTATCGATATGTTGTGTATTCAGGCTGCCGTTGAAATTACTCGGAGTTGCGACACAAATGAGACTCAAATCGCTTTGCCTGACAGCCTCCTCAGCACATGTCGTGGCGCGCAGAAGTCCGGCCTTGACTGCCTCCGCGGTCAATTCGTTCAAGCCAGGCTCAGACATCACTGTCGTACCAGTGTTGATCGCGTCCACCTTGCGCTGGCTTAGATCCACTCCGATCACCTGGTGGCCCGATTTCGCCAGACATGCTGCGGACACACTTCCCACATACCCCAACCCAAAAACGCTAATTCGCATTCTATATCTCTTTTTTGTTAAATTATCTGCACAACGACGGAGAGCATGGCTTACGAGTACCCAAGTAACGAGTCCTCAAAACAAGAACCTGGTTAAACCAAGGTTTCCCAAAGGCAGGGGCCTCCGTTTGACTTGCTTCACCATCGATTGAACGGTAGGCAAACTGCTGCCGGATACCTAGTTGGACTAGTTACCGAAGCGCTGTGAATTCCAGCCAGCTTTCATCCGGAATGGCAATCTTGAACTGTAAACTCAATTTCGGCTCAATACGACGAGTACAGTTCGCACAATAAGCTGAAGGTCCAACAATACCGATGAGCGACGAACGTACTCTTTAGCCAAGCGAATTTTTTCTGGCAGAATCCGCTGACAATATTCAGCATCGGGATCTTCGGAAGTGCCAAGCAGTTCTGATTCCGCTCGAAACTGGATGGATGCAAAATCAGTAATACCTGGCCGAACGCTCAGTACTTCAGCGTAGTCACCTGCGAAAAGCTCGACATAACGGCGGACTTCCGGCCGTGGGCCTACCAAGCTCATGTCGCCGCGGAGTACGTTAATGAGTTGTGGTAGTTCATCAAGCTTAAGCTTGCGCAGTAAGTGGCCAATTCTAGTGATTCGCGGGTCGGCACCAACCGTAATGGCTCTGCCTAGATTGGGCGCATTCGGCACCATCGTCCGAAACTTTAGAATATGAAACGGGCGAAAGTGACGGCCAATGCGCTCTTGTCGAAACAGCACAGGCCCCGCTGACGTCAGCTTGATCAATCCTGCAATGGCCAACATGAGCGGCGTCAGCAGAATGAGACCAGACAAAGACATTAAAATGTCGAGTCCGCGCTTCAATTTGACGTACCTGTTCGCTGCGGTAGAGTGGTTGAGTTCGTGTTCATGGAAATTTTGTGAAGATTGATACTCCGAACCTCCGAGCTTAAATGGCGCGAACTGACCACCGAAGTACTAAATCGCTCTAGCATTTCGAATATCGCTTGCACAGCCCACGCACTGCATCGGTCACATAGTCGATATCATCGATTTCCATGTCCGGAAACAGAGGTAAACTGATGAGCCTCATCCATTCACCACTGGCAACAGGAAAATGTGTCGGTAACCAGCCGAAGTTCTCTTCGTAGTAAGGATGCAGGTGAAGTGGTCTCCAGTGCACGGAACATCCTATGCCGACCTCGCGCAAGGCTTGGAAGAATTCGTTTCGATCGATTTCAAGCAAGTCCAGCTTAAGGCGAATTGGAAACAGATGCCAGGCATGATGTCGGCTTGCATCGCGATGCGGTAGTCCGACTTCGGCTACGTCATGCAAGCGTTCAAAGTAAGCTTGCGCCAACTCTTGTCGCTTTAGCCGCATTGCTTCAGCCCGCTTTAATTGATGAATCCCTAGACTAGCAGCGATGTCTGTAAGATTGTATTTGAATCCTGGAGCCACGATTCGGTAGTCCCATGTGTTTCCACCGCTGTAGCGAGTCCATGCATCCTTTGACAGGCCGTGCAGCGACATTTGCCGCATGCGTTCTGCCAAATCAAAGTCCGGAGTTACAGCCATACCACCTTCTCCAGTGGTCATCGTCTTATTCGTGTAAAACGAGAAACAAGTCACATCTGCAGTACTTTCTCCGCAGTACTGTTGCTCGATATCGGAACCGCGTGACCATGCTGCAGGAAAAGCGTGCGCAGCGTCTTCGACAACCCACAGGTTCTCTTGCCGCGCGAATGCTTGTACTTCAAACATATCCATCATGTATCCGCCCACGTGGACCGGAATTATGCCAACAACTTGCAGATCGGGATCAACTGGAAGCTGATTTGAGCGCAGCATGGCCAATTTCCGCGCGGCATCGGCGAGATCCATATTCAGATTGGTGGGATCGCAGTCGACGAGAATCGGCACAGCGCCCTGATAGCGAACTATCTCAGCTGTAGCCGCAAAAGTCAGGGTAGGAACAAGTACCCCTTGCCCCGACTTCAACTGCAGTGCTTCCACAGCTAGATGCAAAGCAGCGGTGCACGAATTT
>JBGSTP010000116.1:0-30807 GCA_041736515.1 Pirellulaceae bacterium | reverse complement strand
GGGCCGCGTTCCTTCGACTTGCAGTACCAAGGAGTGTCCAGTCAAGCGAAACGTTTTTTGCACGGATGGGAAATTACCTTGAAGGTACTCGACAACACCGAGTGGGTTGAAACACATTTCGCATCGTGTGACCTGGGGGACAAGCGACGAACAAGACGGTTGGGTTGACGGCAAAGATTATCAAACAAAAAAAGAAGTCATCGAAGACGAACTAAGCCAAGTGAACATCGTTCGGAATAAATTCCATGGTGAATGGAATTATGAAATTCGGCCAAACAATATTCGGTAACTTATTGTTTTGCAACGCCTAAGTCGTCAGCTAGAATGAAGACAATATTCGGTCGCTCAGCAGCCAATGCAGAGGTCGACAACAGTAGAACGAGAACTAGGAATCGCATCTTTAGGAAGAACCTTCATTTGTGGGTGGGCAACAACGGTGCCCGTCATTAGCAACTAGCGATGTTGAACTGCGCGAGTGTCGCGCCCATCGTCTAAACTAGGACGCTACCTTTACGAATAGAATCTAGCTTGCGAAGCGCTTGCCGGGCCAGCGGATACTCGATCGCGGCCCTGGACTGCTCAAGTTCTCCTAAATCGAGATTGAAATCCGCTAGATGCTGAAAATTTGTCTCGAGGGCAAGCCAAAACTCTGATTCAATTTTTGCTAGTGCCGACACAGCTTCCTGCCTTAATGCGTTGTCCGGGCTCAGAGCATGGGTGAGCGCGAAAAATGTTGAAGCAGGTCGCATCGATGTCAGCATATGGATAGTATTGAAGGCCCAAAGCTCATACCACCGAGCTAATGCTTGTTCCGCTCGTCCCAGGCGGCGAAGATTGATTTGGGTTAGGCGAAAAGCCACAGTCAATCGCTTCGAAGCGATACCGATCGATTCAGGGACGTTGAGTTCCAAGTGTGGAGCGTCATAAACCTTCCTAAACGCACTCTCTACAAGAGCAACGGGAGTGTATCGGTAAACCTTCGTGTTTAGTGCCGACGTGGGCGTAGTCTGGTAAGCATCAAGGCCCTGTTCTATGCGAATATGGAGCACCGAGTTATCACCGTAGGTCAAGGGAGTAGAAGATTTTGCATAACGAGCTGCAGCGCGATTGATCATTGGATGTACAAGAACGTCGGACAAAATGTGAGTGAACCAGCCGTACGCGTACGCTCTGTCGTTATCGTTCTCTGCTTGCGCGAGCATCTCCTTTGGCAGTTCGGCTGACCGAATGTAGTGAGCGAAATCAGAAAACAAAGTTTGTCCGGCGAAATAGCCGAGATCGGGGCCAATCGCACCGGCTAAAAAGCTAGAGCGAAAATCATCAGTGACAATTTCTGGTGCTGGCCAGCGATCGATCAACAATTCGCCCACTAGAAAATGAAAGAACACGCCGGGCATACGGTTAAACTTTAACACGCTGAGGGAAATGCTCAGGAATTTACCAGGAGCATACAGTGAAAACTTGGAATTTGCAC
Source organism: Pirellulaceae bacterium (assembly GCA_041736515.1). Classification (GTDB taxonomy): domain Bacteria; phylum Planctomycetota; class Planctomycetia; order Pirellulales; family Pirellulaceae; genus Aureliella. The sequence continues at coordinate 29,333 of JBGSTP010000116.1, read as the reverse complement.
AAGCTGAGTCCGACGCTAGCCTCGATGTCTGATCGCGATTGAGCGTTATAATACCGCGTTCGCTGAGGCTAAGCGAGCCATTGTCGGCCCGTCATTCCTTGAGTGAGACGACTTTCAACTTGCTCCAGCTCCATGCTATGGACTCTTGACTGGCTTGGTGAGCAATGAAAACGTATCGGCGGGCCGCTCGCATCGATAATAGCAATTCGAGAAATAGTTTAAATCAACTGCGTAGGCTCAGTGATGAACATTGACCATCCGATCAACCCTTTTGTATCTGAACGAGTAAGAAGATATGTCAACCATCTTGGAATCGATGTACGACATACTGAAACGCCGTTCAATGCGGCCCTGTTGTTCGCAGACATCTCAGGCTTCAGTAAGCTCGCGAGCAGCTTTTCCTCTCTTGGTGGGGAAGGGGCAGAGAGGTTAACCACGATTGTGAATGGCTATTTTGAGCTGCTTGTCGGAGTACTGAATTCTCACGGCTGTGATATTGTGGCCTTCGCTGGCGACGCAGTTTTCGCCACGATTCAAGATCAGGACCTGAGAACAGCAGCGCATCGCGCTGCAAATTGTGCGTTGGAGATCACCAAGAATCTCGCCAACTACGTCGTAGATCAGGATATTCGTCTCTCGATTCGCGTCAGTGTGGGGGCTGGACAGTTACTCGGAGTTGTGGTCGGTGAGGATTTTGAAAAACAAATGGTGCTGGTTGGTCCTGCACTCCAACAGGTGCGCGCTGCCGACAAGGTCACTAGTCCTGGAGAGACTGCGTTATCTTCAGAGGTAATCGAGTTACTACAAGACAGAGTTGCAGTAGACTCTGGCAACGGCCCGCGCCGCCTGCGCAAATTGAATCAAGAGGTGGAGGTTCAATCACTGGCAAGGAACGAAGTCCTCGAACCGGTGGTTCCTGAACTGCGCAAATTCGTTCCACTTTCCGTTTTGTCACGCATCGACGTTGGGCAAACGGATTGGCTTGCTGAACTGAGACGCACTTCGATCGCTTTTGTTCGATTCGATCAGCTTCTTTCCGACTCCATTGAGTGTGCAGCCACCCTAAATTGTGTTGCAGGTCGCACTCAGAAGATCGTAAGAAAGTATGACGGAACAGTCATCCATTTCCTTGCGGATGACAAAGGAACGATTGCTGTTCTGGGTTTTGGCATTCCACCCAATAACACTGAAAATCTGGCCGAGAGTGCTGTAAGTGCGTCCCAGAATTTACTAAAGGAATTTTCTGCCGATGGAATCAAATGCTCGGTGGGAGTGGCAACAGGGGATGTTTTTTGTGGGCCGCTAGGTAGTTCAAGTCGTCGATGCTTTACCGTCCTGGGAGACGTCGTGAATCTGGCCGCCCGACTGATGCAATCTTCACTCTCCGAAGTACTCTGTGATCAGCAGACAAGGAACGAGTGTCATCAGATAAGCTTCATCAGGACCCCAAATCATAGAATAAAGGGGTACGACAATCCCGTTGCTGTTTTTCACGCGCAGTCCAACACTATTTCGCCACCGCTTGTCGGTCGAGATGACGAACTACAAATCTTGCAGCAGTTTGCAGACCATGCACCTGACGTTCCGCGTGTGTTGATAGTAGTTGGCGAACCTGGCATGGGAAAATCGGAACTTATTGCTCAGTTGATCAAATCTTCGATTAGCCAAGGCAAGATTGCCGTTGAAGGGGCGGCAAGTAGAGTCGAACGGGGTACTCCGTTTTTTATTATACGCAACGTCATATCGCGACTTTATCGCCTCCAGTCATCAGGAGATCCGAACTGGCGGCGAGAGGATAGCGTCCTGGAGCTAGTTTCTGGTTTACCAAATGAATCTCGCAGTCTATTACCTCTGTTGAACGCTATTTTTGATACAGATTTCCCTGAGGATGACTTCGTACGTCAACTAACTGGTGAACGACGCGTAGAAAACCTGCAACGATTAGTTACCTTGATTGTTCAGAAATCAATCGATAACCAACGCATTCATACGGTCGTCCTGGACGATATTCAATGGATGGATGAGGCATCATGCCAGCTAATAGGTGCGCTTCTCGTTAATCTCACGAACGTCAACTGGCTTTTAGTTACAAGAGAAATCGATGAGAGCTTTACACCATCTCTGCGAAGCATCCTTGCTTTTCCAAAGGCAAAACCAATCCGACTTCGCCCGCTAAACAGAGATGAAATCCTGCTTCTCGTTAAGCAGAGTATTGGAGAATTCGAGATCGACAACGCGTTGATTGAGCACCTGTGGACACGTTGCGGCGGCAACCCATTCTTCGCAAAAGAGCTAACAAGTTTTTTGATTGATGCGAACCTACTTGTCGTTGAAACTGGCGTTTGCACTTTGCTGCAGCCGGAAAACGATCAAATCAATATTCCGAACTCTATTAAGGATGTAGTGGCAGGGAGACTTGCACAACTGGCCCAGCCGATTCAACTTACGGCAAAGGTTGCCAGTGTGATTGGTCAAAATTTCAACTTCAATGAAATTGATGCGGTGTACCCTGTACCCGAATATCGCGTTGAGCTTCCCAACTACGTTATGAATCTGTGTGAGCACAATATCATTGCAGCACTCCGCAAACAAGCGGCACCAGAATTGGAGCATATTGCGAAGCGAGCGTCCAGCGAAGAGCTCCGCGAGTTCGCAACGCCTTTCGCCAAGTTTTGCTTTCGCCACTCTATCACTCAGAAAGTTGCCTATTCGCAACTGCCGGTTGCTCAACGTCGCCAACTCCATCAATCTCTGGCCGTGTGGCAGAATTCGCAAGCTAAGGACGGTCGCAATAAGGCGATGATTGGATTTCACTTCGAGAATGCTGAACGATTTTCCGACGCAGCTCAAGCGTATGCCGATGCAGGTCAGTTTGCGTTGCTTCAAGGTGCGGGCTTCGATGCAATCGAGTTTCTCAATAAGGCCTTAGTATGTCGCGTTAGAGCAGCGTCCTCGAACGTCAAAACCGCGGATATAAAGGTCTCGCAGAAATCCGAGGCCAGTCCGGATTACTTATCTACACCTGATAATTGGGAGGCCTACTATCGTAGGCTTCTCGGCGAAGCATATATGCAGGCGGGTGAAGTGGAAGAAAGTCGAACTCAACTGGAATTGTCTCTGAAAATGTTCGGGTACGCATCGCCCAAAGAAAGATGGAGGGACGGCGTCGCTGTACTCTATCTGCTGCTGGAACAAGTCTTTAAACGGACTACGCACAGTCGCCCATCGGAGCACGTTCTCGATGACGAACCCAAAGTAGGTGATGTCCGACACTGTGTTGCATCCGCCAACCAGCGATTGGCTCAGATCCACTATTTCCGCAACGATTTGATTCCCGGTACCGCCCGCGCACTTAGAGGCCTACGCATTGCTCAGTCCATTGACGACTCGCCTGGACTAGCGCGCTCCTTCGCTGACATGTGCATTGTCCATTCACTGCTACGCTTTCCCAAAGCAGCAGACTTTTACGCCATTAAAGCGGAGCAGGTTGCTCGACGGGTAAATCATTTGCCATCATTAGCGTATGTGCTTACCGTCACCAATATGCACAGGCTTGGAAACTGCCGCTGGGATGATACGCAGAGGCTAGGAACGGAAAGCGTCCAAATTGGGCAAAAGCTCCAATGTTTCAAAGACCGCACGGAAAGCGTTGCTGTTCTAGCAATGTTACACGCCTTTCGAGGCGAATTCACCGAGGGACTTGATTGGTTTCAGCAATTGCGCAAGCTCGCCGAACAAGGTAAAAATGACCTCCACCGTGCCTGGGCTTGTTGTGGGCTGGGTGAAATCTATGCTCGCACTGGACGATTCGATCAGGCGGAATGCGAACTTCACGAGGCCTTAGAATTGCTAAATGGCTCCTCCAGCAATACTGAGATACTGCGTGCCAAGGGACTGTTAGCGTTTACACTGTGGAATATGGATCGAACCGACGACGCTAAAGCACTAGCGATTGAAACATCACTCCAAATGCCCAGCTCACCAACCGTGTCTGCGCTGGAAGGAATAAATGGGATCGCTGAGGTTTTGCGGGAATCAATGTTCGCCGCCCCTCATGATGCCTTAATCCAAAAAAGCTTTTGGAAGGTGATGAAAGAGTTTAAGCGGTATTCAAAAACATTCCCAGTTGGACGACCTCGCTATCACCGAGCGCTTGGCAACTGGTACCTGGCACAGGACAAAACAACAGCGGCCAAGAGACAATGGAAATATGGAATCAATTGGGCTAACAAAATCGAATTACCGTATGAACGGACGCTAATTGAGGTTAGCCAGCGCAGCCGTGGATGATCTTTACATCACTATCTTTAGAGTGCTCCTAAAAACATGCCAGCAAACCAATTGTCAGTCGGCGTAATAGGATTGGGCCTAATGGGAACAGCGATCACCGAGCGTCTGTTAGAGTTTGGCTATCGACCATTGGTTTGGAATCGTTCTCGAGATAAAGCTGATTCGTTGATCGACCGCGGAGCGATTTGGAGCGACAATCCAATTCTGGATTGTGATCGAATCATCATTAGTCATCACAGTCCCGTTTTGCAACACTTGCGAGTTCGATTGAGACCCGGTCGTTGGAATCGCCTTATTCGCATAGGCAAACAGCAGGCGCAGCGTGAACACTGACGACACTTTGGGTCGTTGAGACAATATTGCCTCAACTGCGCTGTGCTTGTTGCGGCCTACGCACTGCGCCAAATTGGTCTTCGCGTAGCCTGGTCATCCTGCGCATCCTGCCCGGGTATGCCGTGGGTTTAGCTTCCAGCTTGTCATTCAATCCGATGGAGTGCTCGGTAGCAAAACGAGTTATCTTGGGCCGCTTACGCAAGTAATTCGTCGATCGGTTCGCCTTCTGCAATCTTGACGGGACGCCTGTCTTCAGACAGGTTCTCAGATGTTGGATCAACTCCCACAGCTCTGCAAACGGTTGCGAGAAAATCAGGCGCTGTGACGGGGCGATCGATCACTTCCATTCCATCAGGGCTGGTCTTGCCTACAATCGAGCCACCGACGATTCCAGCTCCTGCTAGCACGCAGCTCCATGCGGTCGGGAAATGGTCGCGACCACCATTATCGTTGATCTGCGGCGTACGTCCGAACTCGCCCATCCAAACGATGGTGGTTTTTTCCAGCAGGCCGGTCGCGCTCAGTTCCAGCATCAATTGACTCCAGGCACGATCGAGACGGGCACTCAATCGCTTGACGACATTGAAGTTGTCCGCATGGCTGTCCCAGGACAGACCGCCAGGACCATCGCTGAGCGAGACTTCTACGACTGGAACACCGCGTTCAATCAGTCTGCGCGCCATCAAGCAACCCTGCCCGAAGGCTTCTACGCCGTACTTGCGTCGAACCTCATCGGGCTCCTGCTTCAAATCAAATGCTTCTACTAAATCGCTTTCAGCCAGTTGCATCGCACGCCGGTAAACGGTTTCGTGAGTCGCGGCCGGGCCACCGCGACCGGCAGGATCGTAGCTCTGCTCTAGCAGTCCCCAAAATTGGCGACGGCGGGCAATGCGCTCGCGGTCCAGGTCATCAGGGGGCAGCAAGTTATCAACTCGCAGGTCGACCGGATCGCTATCGCCTGACGGAGAATTCGTTCCGGGTTGAGTAGGATCGTAGGTGACCGCATTGCCAACTGTAAGCGGTTCGCATCCTGCACCTAGAAAACCTGCGCTGAAGGCGAGCGGGTTGATGAATGAATTGGGGAGGATGCTGACATAATCGGGAATCGATTGACTAGCGACGGTCAGTTCCTTAGCCAGTGCTGCCGGCACGGCTGGATACCGGAGCGGATTGCCAGGCCGCTGGCCTGTCCGCACCAGATACGTGCCGCGACTGTGATCGCCCTCCTTCGTTTGCATACCACGCACGATGGCCAAGCGGTCTGCGAGCTTGCTGAGTTCCGGCAGGTGCTCGCTAAAACGCATGCCGGGAATGGTGGTCTGAATTTCCTTAAAAGGGCCGCCATTGGCATGTCCTGGTTTAAGGTCGAATGTATCCATTTGGGATGGCCCGCCAGGCATCCACAACACGATCAAATGCCGGTCGCTACCCTGCGCTTTGACTTGTGCAGCCAAGCGACTCTGCCAACCTAGCCCTGATCCCGCACTAGCACTTAAGGCAAGCAACGCCTGCAGATGCTCGCGTCGACTGGATTTCCCATTGCGGTAGTTCCCAATTCGGTAATTCATAGTTTGTTGTCCGCAGTACGACATTTCATAGGTCGGCTCCTCTTGGGGCCGATGGAAGCGTGACTTGGTAACCGTATTCTACACTTTTTGGGCGCGGTCGCGCAACGATCTGGGGCTTTCGGCATCCGTTAACTACGACCACAATGTCGCTACCATTTTGATCCGAGTCAGCTCAAAGTCAGGCCATCTTATGTCCAAGCAGGAAGATTTCCCCGTGCAAAGAAGTGGTTTGTTGGCAGATCGCTCTTTTTGGGGCATGACCAGCACGCAGTTCCTCGGAGCCTTCAACGACAATCTTTACAAGCAACTCATGTTGCTTCTGGCGATCCCTCTCGCCGCATCCGCGAGCGTCGCAGTTGGCGTGGGGGAAGTGGGTGCTGGAGATGTTGTTGCCGAGCCTGGTGGCGACGTCCAAGGTTGGGCAACGCTCGTTTTCTCCCTGCCATTCGTTTTATTCAGTGGTTATGCGGGCTATTTATCGGATAGGTTTAGCAAAACTCCGATCATCGTCGTTTCCAAAGTTGCTGAGATAGCAATAATGTTTCTGGGGCTGCTCGCCTTTTATTTTTATGGGGTGTTTGGGTTTCTCGGTACCTGGACCGTGCTTTTCTTAATGGGGACGCAGAGTACATTTTTTGGGCCGGGCAAGTATGGGATTCTGCCTGAGCTTTTCCCAGCTCGCGATCTGCCGCGGGCCAACGGCATCATTCTGATGACCACTTTCCTGGCGATCATTTTTGGAACTGTGCTTGCTGGCGGACTGAAGGAATACCTAATCGGCGATAGCGGCTCGACTCAAAAATTGTGGATTGGCTTGCTCGTTTGCGTAGTGATCGCTGTCGTTGGCACGTTAACATCGCTAATGGTTCGTAAGGTCCCCGCAGCTCAGCCAGAGGCTCAGCTGACGGCCGATTGTTTGGCGGTTAGCAAGGAGATTTCCGCGTTGCTTAGGAGCGATCGGACCTTGCTGGGCGCGCTGATGGTTTCCAGCGTTTTTTGGTTAGTTTCCGGCATCGCTGTGCCGACCGTCAATCGCCTTGGGCTCGGGCTCTTACAGTTAGACTCCACCTGGACCAGCGTACTAACCGCTTCGATAGGATTTGGAATCATGGCCGGTGCGCTGCTGGCTAGCTTGATATGTCGCAAAGGCTACGGAGATTTTTCGGTCTCGCTTGGGTTGTGGGGGATTCTCGGTTCGCTAACCCTGCTCGGTCTATGGTCTGGCGGGGACCAGCATTTGCTCGGTTTCTATGGTAGTATCCTCGCATTGATTTCAATGGGAGTCTTCGCGGCGGTGTTCGCGATACCCCTGCAGGTTTTCTTGCAAGATCGCCCGCCAGCGCATCTAAAAGGGCGAATGATTGCTACGATGAATCAGGCCAATTTCATGGGGATCTTGGTTTCCGGCCCGCTTTACCAATTGTTTGAAGCCATCTCGAGCGGAGCAAGTTGGCCGATCTGCAGTGTCTTTCTGATGATGGGATTACTAGTATTACCGCTGGCAGTATTCTATCGCTTGAAAACCAAGCTGTAAGGTTTATCGCCAACGCAATTGGGCTTCAGGCAAGGGATAGTCGCTAACCGTCTTGCCGCGCCGCTTGGTTTGTAATTCCCAGAGTCGTTGATAGCCGCGAGTAATCAATTGGGTGCGTTCGTCCACAAAGCGACTATCAAGCTTGCGACGGTCGAAGGGTCCTTCTATGGTGCAGGCTGGCTGAAAACGTTCGTCGTCAATGAATTGGGCTAGCGCGGGCATGCATCGCAAATGGCACTCGCGCCTGGTGTGCAAGGTTTCTGGATCAATCCAGCCGATGACGTATTGCAAATAGAGAGCGCTATTGGTCAGGCCCTCTACTTCCGTGCCGCACACTTCGCACAGATAGCCTTCGTCGCACTTTGCCATTTTTATTCGGCTCGATGAAGGGAAGTGTTACGAGATTCCGAGTACATCGAACATGCTGTATAGTCCCGGCGGCTTGCCCATCAAGAATTTTGCAGCAGCTAAGGCTCCCGATGCGTAGCAGTCGCGGTTAGATGCGGCGACGCGAAGTTCGATGATTTCACCCAGCATCCCGAAGATAATTGTATGTTCACCTGGATTGTCGCCCGTGCGCACTGCGTGGTAACCGATTTCGTTGCGAGTGCGCGCACCGCATTGCCCCTCGCGTCCATGAACATGTTGACTGAGTCCCATCTCTGTGGAAATGATCTCTCCGAATTTCAGCGCCGTTCCACTGGGCGAGTCTTCTTTAAAGCGGTGATGTCGTTCAATGATCTCAACATCGACGCCTTGAGCTACGTTCGTCAGTGCCTGGGCAGCCTGCTGGGCAAGACGCATGGTCAAATTCACTGCCAATGACATGCTGGGCGCCCAGCATACCGGAATCGTCTGCGCCGCCGACTTGACTTCGGCGATCTGTGATTCGTCCAGGCCCGTGGTGGCGACGACCAACGGAATGTGGTGTTCTCGACAGTGCATGACCGCCGCCGCACAGGCGGATGGTACAGAGAAATCGATGGCGACATCGAGCGCTTCAGGCCAAGCGTCGCCGAGCAATACGCCCAGGGGATCAACTCCGGCAAGACTTCCGGCATCTTGACCCAATGCGGGATGTTGGGAGTTGTCGATAGCCGCCACCAATTGGAAATCGCGATCTTGACTGCCGAGTGCCAGCAGTCGCCTTCCCATTCGTCCCGCCGCGCCATGAATTGCTAATTTCACTGTCATCTGCCTGCCACTGGTGAACCAAATTGCTATTCGTGAACCAACTGCCGGAGCACGGTGATCGCTGCTTCGCCATCGTGCATTCAACAATTGCCGCTAGATCCAGCCCATAGCATAGCCAAGCGACGAAAAAAGAACATAGTCGCCAGCGAACACGGCTATGCGCAGAAAAGCGGACCAATGCTGCTTCTGGAGTGCCGCCGAGAATTACTTGACGCCGGCGCCCAAGGGGCGACCGGTGATGGCTCCGCGCAAGTCGATAATGCTGGAGGGTTGGCGGGCAACCTTGTCGGTAAAGATTCGAGCGTCTTCCACGATTGGCTCCAACTTGCGCGTAATCGTTTCCACATTCTGGAGCGTATTGATGAATGTGTAGTACAGTTGGTCATCCTCGAGCAACTTGGCCACGGTACCTTGGGAATTATTGACCCTCGCGGCCACCATCCTAACTTCATTGAGCGTGGCATCCAAGTCGTTGAGTGTTCGGATGGCGTCAAGCACCAGTTTTTCGCCGTTCCGGGCAATCGGCTCTGTCAGTTGAGTAACGTTCTTGACGGTCTCCTCGGCCGCATTGCCTACCTCTTCAAAGGCGCCAAGCATGGAACCTGTTTTCTTCATCACTGTTTCGGCTTCATCCACCAGGCCCGGTAGGCGGTCTGCCAGTGTTCCTAACGCCTGTTTAATACTAGGGTCTTCGAACAGTTGCTCGATTGCATCCAGAGTGTCGTTAAAGTTCTGAATGGTTACATCTGTTTTACGAGCGATGTCCTGTAGCGCACCGTCGCCGCTTCCTATCAACTTTCGGACATCCAGGGCCAATGCAGTGACTTGATTTCCCGCCGTTTCGATGGCCGCCAGGGTCGTACCGAATCCCTCTTGCATATTCATCAAAGCATCGAGTGGATCGGCCGCAACGCGACCTCCGCGGAAAAAATCGCCATCTTTGATGGGAGTTGAAGCAATCAGCATTTCATTTTCATCGAGCACCGCATCGCGCGGAGAGCCACCGGCGCCGTCAAACCTCTCAATTAGGCTATCCTGAGACGGTGGGATGAATTCTACAACGGCATCGCCAGTAATGATGGATCCGCTACCGATCCGCGGCAATTCGCGAGCACGCACCTTGAATTTGGAATCCAATTCGAGAGTCAAATCGACGCCATCTTCATCGAGCAGTTGGACTGATTTGACTCGACCAATTTGCACTCCATTTTTTCGAACTGGAGTATCGGACGCAACGCCCGGTGCAGCTTCGAAGCGAATCGTTACGGTATACCGTTCCATGAAGAAATTCGGCGCCGCGCCGAAAAATAGAATGAGCATGACGGCGATTACCAACGAGGCAACCACCAACACTCCCACTCCGAAACGATATCCCTGTTCGTCCATACTCAAAACCTTGATGCGGCACGTCCGCTAATTTGGAAACTTATCTGAGAGTCTGGAAGTGTCGCCGAGTCCATCGTTTGCAGATCGCCTCAACTCCATGAGGCGTTCGCCCGCTTCGCCATTAACAAATTGCCGCACTCGAATATCTTTGGTTTGCTCGAGCTCTCGCGGTGTACCGTCAAAAATGATCTGATTCTCGTCTTTCTCCAAACGCGAGAAGGGTAAGAGCATTACCACGCGGTCGGCCACTTTGTAAGCCGTTTTCATGTCGTGCGTGATAATTAGGCTGGTCACATTGGGTTTCGCACTTGTCCGTAGCATGAGTTCATTAATTACGTCGCTCATAATAGGATCCAATCCGGTTGTTGGCTCGTCGTAAAGCATCAGCTCTGGTTCCAAAACCAGCGCGCGGGCCAAGCCGACTCTTTTCCTCATGCCGCCGGACAGCTGCGCTGGGCGTTTCGCTGCGACATTGTCAGGCAAGCCGACTTCCGCCAGTCGGTCGTACACAATTCGATTAATATTGCGGCCTTTAGCCAGATCGTGTTGCACGAGTGGAAATGCCACGTTCTGGCCGATTGTCATGCTGTCAAACAGAGCCGCATTTTGAAATACAAAACCAAACTTGCAGCGAAGCTCGGTCAACTCACGGTCGTTGAGCGATTGAATGTCCTGTCCCGCGTAGAGCATTTGACCCGTCGTCGGGCGAATCAAACCCACGACCGACTTCAATAGCATGGTCTTTCCACAACCGCTCTCTCCAATCACCACCAGCGTTTGACCCCGTGGGATGGCCAAGTTGATATTGTTCAGAATGGTTTGTTTGGAGAACTGCAGAGTCATATTGCGGAGTTCGACCAAAGGTCGTTCCGCCAATTCGCTCGAGGCAAACAGTTCTTGGTGTTGATCGAGAACAGTCACAGTAGTCTTGCACCCTTGGGCCAAATCGCCGCGTATACGGCATCCAACAAAATGTTGAGCATCAAATCGATGCCCAGAATCAGCACAAAACTAAATACAAAGGCCGCGGTTGCTGCTCGCCCAACTCCCTCGGCACCGGCGTGGCAATGGAATCCGCGATAGCAGCTGACGATGGCGATCGTTCCGCCAAAAAAGAAGCTCTTGAAAATACCCATAAAGAAATCCCAGCCGCCGACGAACTGACGGCTATTATTCAAGTACTGATAGTGATCGATGCCCAACATCACGACACTGTAAAAGTACCCACCCACAATTCCCATGAAGTCCGCCATAACGGTCAAGGCCGGAATCAACATGATGCAAGCTAAGAACCGCGGTACTACCAAGTAGCGAATGGGGTTGGCTCCCATGCTGATCAGTGCATCAATTTGTTCAGTGACTCGCATCGTTCCTAACACGGCCGCCATCGCGCTTCCAACACGGCCAGCCAACATGGTGGCGGCCAGTACAGGCCCTAACTCGCGGACCAAAGACATGTTGATGACGGCGCCAAGCTGACTTTCGAGTCCAATGTTTCGAAACTGCTGATAACTCTGCACGGCTAGTACCATGCCGATAAAGGTTCCGGTCAAGGCCACCACAGGCAGGCTAAGCACACCGACATAGTAAAAATTGGGGAGTATCGTTCCGCGACTGGGGAGGGACGTGAATAGCCACACGAGGACTCGCCACGTAAAAATCGCCATGTCGCCGAGCGTGGTCAAGGCATCGACAACCAGTTCACCCCAGTCGCTAATCCAGCGAACCAACGAAGCGCGCACTCCACCTTGTTCCAAGGAAGAGTATTTCTGCGGCCGCGCTGTAGACACGGAGGACACGGGTTCGACTCTCCTGAATGAAAACAGCCTGGAGATGTCCTAAAAGGCTTCGTGTTGCTGCACTAAAGAAACGTCTTGGAGTACACTCAATCGACGTTCATCAGCGATTCTAATCGCGACAAAAGCCGAGACATCATGTTAAGCTTTATCGGTTGCATAGACTTTGCGGCTTGACTTCAACTGGTCCTTTTCCATTGCTGGCAAATGCCTTCCCCAAAAATACGCTTTGATATCATTACTTTGTTCCCACAGATTTTCCCCGGCTATTTGGGCGAGAGTCTCTTGTCAAAAGCCATCGAGCGCGGACAAGTCGAAGTGCATCTGCACAATTTACGCGATTGGTCGAGCGACAAGCATCATAAAGTAGATGCGCCGCCCTACGGTGGCGGACCTGGAATGCTGATTCAGGTTCAGCCAGTCGTGGACTGTGTCGAGGCCGTACAGCGGCTCGACGATCGACCTGGTGAATTGCTGCTAATGAGTCCGCAGGGGCAAATGCTGAAACAGGCGGTGGTGTCGGAGCTGGTCGAAACAAGCCGCTTAATCCTGTTGTGTGGCCGCTATGAAGGGTTCGATCAGCGGGTGATTGAGATTTTGAAGCCGCGCGAGATTAGTTTGGGAGACTTTGTACTCAATGGTGGCGAAGTTGCCGCGATGGCTATCATCGACGCCGTCATTCGATTGATACCGGGTGTTTTAGGAGACGAACGCAGTGCGGTGGAAGACTCTTTCACGGATGAAGCGTTGTTGGAATTTCCGCAGTACACGCGACCTCGCGAGTTTCGCGGCCATGTCGTGCCGGATGTACTGCTCAGCGGGAATCATCAACAGATCGCTTCATGGCGAGCGGAACAAAGGCTGCAAAGAACCGTTGATCGACGTAGCGATCTAATGTAAGCGACGCAGAGCGGGGTACGAATTTCACACGATCGCAGGTGCAATTGCACTTGCGGTTGAACGCGCATCCAGCGAAACTCCGCGACAGTTTCGGCTAAGGAAATGTCGCATAGATGCGCTGCTCCTTGGCTGCTATTGGTCACGAATCGCCTTGGGAGGGAATCCAATGGCAAGCTGGATATTGTCGTTGCTTTTGTCGATCACCGGTGGCGGAAGCGCGGATTGCACCTTAGTCTACTTCACCGCCGCTTGGTGCGAGCCATGCAAACAAGTGCGTCCCGCCTTGGAACAATTGCAACGCGAGGGATGGTCGGTTCAATCCATCGATGCAGACCAACACCCGCAACTCTTGCAGCAGTTTCGCGTTGAAAATCTCCCGACAATTGTGATTCTGTGTCGCAATCAGGAGGTAGACCGCATGGTAGGTGCGGCCCCCTATGAGCGAATTCAAGAGCGAATTAAGCGAGCGGCGGCACGAAACGAAAGCGGTCAAGCCCGCGCTCCCTCCAACTCCCTGCCCCAACAAAGCTCCGTCAATCAGCCGATCGTCCGCGGGCAATCGCCTGCAATGGCTGCCTTTCCCATGTTGTCGACAATTGGCACGGTATCAGACGTGGCTCACGATTCTGGGCAGCGGCCTGCAGCCGCTCCGCCAACAAGCTTCGAACCGCAGGTTCAGCCGCAAAGTTCTTCCAATCCCGTTTCTGCTCCAATCAGTGTGGAACAGGCGATCGCGCGAGCTGCGGCGGCCACCGTGCGCATTCGCGTCGATGAGGCCAACACGACCGCCTTTGGAACTGGAACAATTGTCGATGTGCGCGGTCAGGAAGCGCTAATTCTGACTTGCGGTCATTTGTTCCGCGACATGCAACCCAACTCGCAGTTGACGATTGACCTATTTCCCGGCACAGCACAGGAAGTCAACTTGCCGAGCGAGCTGATCGATTTCAAGGCCGAGGGCGAAGACATTGGTTTGATAAGCTTTCGAGTACCAGTACCGGTTGCTCCAGTTCCCATTTTGGCGCGAGGCGAGCCGTTGGCGGTTGGGAATCCGGCTTTTAGCTTTGGCTGCGATCACGGCCAGAATCCAACTCGCCGCGATACGAGAATTAAGAACATCAATCGGTACATTGGCGCAGACAATATCGAAATCATGGGTGCGCCCGCAGTTGGACGCAGCGGCGGTGGTTTGTTCGATTTGCAAGGCCGGCTCATTGGCGTTTGCAATGCGGCCAATGTGGAAGACGACGAGGGAATCTATGCGGCGGCTGAGGTTGTCTACACTCAAATTGAGCGACTGGGGTTAGCCGAGCTGTTCAACGGCGGTACAACTCCAGCGGCAGCAGCTACTACACAGCTTGCCAGCGCCCCGAAAGCTCCGACTTCCGCTGGTTGGCAAGCGGGACAGGCCCAAACTGCCACTGCTCAGACCGAACCACTCCAGTGGCCCGACAGTGCAGCCTCCGCACCTGCAGACCCCCTGGAGAAAGTCTCTGCTGCTCCCGGACAATCCGCAAACGTAAGTGCTCAACAGTTGATCTGTATCGTCCGCGATGCAAACGGTGAAGACAAAGTTGTCACTATCGAGGCGCCGCCAGCCCAATTGTTGCAAATGATCCAACAATCGATGCGCTAGTGGGTTTAAAAGCCAATGGCAACCGCATTTTTGACGTACCATCCGGCTAGGGAGTCTCTATAATCTGCGGCTTGTAGGTTGACTTTGCCTGTAGTGGTGAATGTCCGCAAAGGGCTTGCCACAACAAGTTTTTTTTGAGGTACTATGTTTTTGTGGTACCAGGCGCGTTGCGGCTAGTCCGTGAATGTAGACACGCGAGTAATGGCGTTTTGATGGTTGACCAAGGAGTACTATGATGGCCAGCGCACTACCTGCCCACACGATAACAACTGACAAGTCCATGCCAGCCCAAATAAATATCCGTGTCTACAACACGTTGACCCGACAAAAAGAGCCTTTTGAAACCATTGAAGATGGAAAGGTGGGCATGTACCTGTGCGGGCCAACCGTTTATGCCGAGGCGCATATTGGTCACATGGTTGGGCCGGTTATTTTTGATACGATCAAGCGATATCTCGTCTACTGCGGCTACAGTGTGACTTGGGTTGTGAATATTACCGATGTGGACGACAAGCTTATCGCCGCCTCGCGCAAACGCGGTATCTCCATGTCGCAAGTTGCGACAGAGATGACCATGGATTACTTGGCAAATCTACAGGCCCTCGGTGTAACGCAGATCGATTATTTGCCGCGAGCCACCGATAACATGGATGAAATCATCCATTTCATTCAGGAACTCATCGATGGCGGTTTTGCCTATGAAAACGATGGCGATGTGTTTTTTGATGTAACTCGGGATGCCGAATATGGACGGCTCAGTAATCGCACGGCTGACAGTCAGCAGGGCGAGGGTGGAGGCGCTGCGGCGAAGAAGCGTTCCTCGGGTGATTTTGCACTATGGAAATCCGCCAAGCCAGATGAGCCGAGTTGGGAAAGTCCTTGGGGTGCAGGGCGGCCGGGTTGGCATATTGAATGCTCGGCAATGAGTCGTCGAATTCTTGGGAAGACTTTTGACATACACGGTGGTGGCCTGGATCTTGTCTTCCCGCATCATGAAAACGAACTAGCGCAAAGCCGCTGTTGTCATGGTCAGCCGATGGTTCGTTATTGGATGCATAACGGATTGATGCGGGCGGGCGCTGCAGGCAAAGTCGGCGGCAAGAGCGATCGCGATGCGTCTCCTGCAGAGCCAGTTGAGGCGCAAGCAGACGCTTCGAGCAAGATCAGTCGCAGCAAAGGTGCCGGTGGCCTACACAAGTTGATTGAACAGCAAACCGGCGAACGAATCCGATTTTTCTTGTTGCGATCGCAGTATCGCAGCACGATTGTATTCGGCGATGAAGGTCTCGAAGAAGCAGGACAAGCTCTCAGCGCATTCTATCGACTAATCCAAAGGTTCGAGCGGCTTTCTGGCGCGGCCTTTTATCCTGCGGTCAACGCGGCTGGGGAGATGGAGGAGTTGGCGTACGCGAAAACGCGAGCCGATGGCCATGCGGTCTTGGCTGGCGCTCCCGATGGGCTGCTGGCTGAACTATCGAAGCTGCGTGCGTCCTACCTCGAGAAGATGGACGATGACTTCAATACGGGAGGTGCTGTCAGCGATCTATTCGAAATGTCGCGAGCCATCAATCGATTCGTGGATCAGAGTAACCTAGAAGACACTAAGAAACGAACCGCGAAAGACATGGCGACATTCACTGTGGCCATGAGTGTACTGCGCGAGTTGGGAGCGATTATGGGGCTCTTTCTAAAAGCTCCCAAGAAGACTGGCGACGAGGGGAGCGGGGACACCGTCGATGGCTTGATGAAATTACTGATAGAGCTACGCGCCAAGGCTCGTTCCAATAAAGACTTTGCAACTTCCGATGCGATCCGAGATGGCCTGGCAGCGGTGCGCATAACCCTGCAAGATCAAAAAGAGGGCACGACCTGGGAGAAGAATTAAAAGGTTCGAGTCCTCTTTTGGTCGTGGATTCAGTGACAGGCCTGAACCCTTTTCGGAGTTCAGTGACCAAAAAGAGACCTGACCCCTTTTCGGAGTAGCAATGGCTGGGACGCATACGATTCTGGGGATTGATCCGGCTTTAG
This sequence comes from Pirellulaceae bacterium, assembly GCA_041736515.1. GTDB lineage: Bacteria > Planctomycetota > Planctomycetia > Pirellulales > Pirellulaceae > Aureliella. Next base: position 12,668 of record JBGSTP010000116.1, on the reverse strand, counting down.
GTACAACCGGCTACGGATTAATTCACTGCAGCAGCGGGAAGATTCAGCTGGTGGATGCAGGCTTTGTGCGGTGCCGCCGCGATCGACCGCTCGAAGAACGGCTTCGCGAATTGCACGAGGGAATCGTCGAGATCTTGCAGGAGTTTAAGCCCGACCATTTCGCGATCGAGCAACTCTACTCGCACTACGATCGCCCCACCACGGCCATACTCATGGGGCATGCACGTGGAGTTATTTTGCTGGCAGCGCAGCTGGCTGGATTGCCCGTCGCCTCTTATGCAGCCACGCATATCAAGAAGACTCTCACGGGAAATGGTCGTGCACCTAAGAACCAAATGCAATTTGCTGTTAAGCACCAGCTTGGATTGTCTACATTACCTGAGCCAGCTGACGTTGCGGATGCTTTGGCTATTGCGCTGACACATCACAGCGCGCTGTGTACTCCGCTGAGCCTGCTCGCTCAGCTATCAACCGGCACTTTGACAAAACTTCAAGAAAAGTAACTCGAGTCGTCATCTATGATCACCAAAATCTCTGGAAAACTGGTTGCCCTCGACGATGATGCGGCCACACTGTCGATTCCGCCCATGGAATACGAAGTACTCATCGCCGAGTTCACGCGTCGCCATTTGCAATCGCAACTGAAGAAAGAGGTTGTGTTGCATACGATTCACTACATGGATGGCAATGTTACCAGCGGTGGGCGATTGACGCCGCGTTTGGTGGGATTTCTGTCGACCGCAGAAAAGGATTTTTTTGAATTGTTCTGCTCGGTCGATGGTGTGGGGGTCAAGAAGGCGCTGCGGGCGATGACGCAACCCGTGCAGGACACTGCGATCATGATCGAGCAGCAAGACGCCAAGGGGCTGTCTGGTTTGCCGGGAGTTGGTCCTGCAACGGCGGAACGCATCATTGCAAAACTACGTCGCAAGATGCCCAAATTCGCGCTGCTGGTTCGCCGCGAGACTCCCGGTGGCGAAGTTGTCAAAGATGGCGTCGTCGAAGATACCTATCAGGCATTGCTTGCCCTGGGGCATAGCGAAAGCGACGCGCGTCAGCTCATCGAGCAGGCACTTGCGTCTGGAGGGAAATTCAAAGACGTTGAAGCTATGATTCAGGGAATCTACAAAAAGCAATTCGGTGGATAAGTCGCCAGAAACTAACCCAACAACAAGACGAGCAGTGTAGCGGCAATCAGGTCAGCCGTCGTGCCTGGGTTGCGGCGGTGGCCATCGGATCGCAGAAATTGATCCAGTTGCTGCCATGGGGCGCAACGTGGTATCCCCGCACGTTGCGACGAAAACTGTGCGAGCGTATCGGCCGCTTGGGACTGGACCTGCCGCGCAATGTCTTGGCCAACTTTGCGCATGATCAATCCGTCCGGCTCATGGGCTAACCAACGAATCTGCAATCGGCAAATTGCCTCCAATGGATCGTAGGCTTGCTCAAGCTCCGCTTTAAACCAGGGTACGAGTCGATCAAACACGTCTGCAAAACAGTTGGTGTACTGCCGAGCCACTGCGTCGACGCTCGCTACCTGAGACATCGCAGCGATCAAATCAGCTGGAGCCGCGCTGGCCACATCATCGCGAGCCTGTTCACCGAGACCTCCTGGGTTTGCGACGCGTATCGCCGCATAAACGGCTTGGCAATCCTGGGGCTGCAATTCTCTCAGGATCCCGGCAACTTGCTGCTGAAGCTCGATGGTGGAGGCTCGCCGGGCGTGTGCTTTCGCAAGCGGCGCGAAGAGTAAAAGCGTGCCCAAGTTCGTGTTGCAACCGACCGCAGCTTGGGTTGCCAGGACAGATTGCAACACCAATTCCCCGACTCCAAGCTTAGCAGTTTCCGCAAACACCTCTCCAATGGCTACTCCACTGGCTAGGAAATGCGCAAACTGCATGTCCGCAAAATGTGCGTTGGGATGAACATTTCCTGCTTTGGGAGCAGAGGCTTCTAGCAGGCAGGCAAGCTGCACGGCCTGTCCCAGCGGCCAGGTTCGATTAAAAGGAAAAGGGAGTTCGATCGACATGGTTGCCCGCTATTTAGCGATCAACGATTGCGAACTTAACGACTGTCGCAATACTTCAATAACTTCGCCAGCCGCCTCTTCCATGACATAATGCCCCACATCCGCTAAACGAGTTGTCTTGGCTTGTGGAAAAATCTTTTCGAGTCGATCGAGGCATTCGGGGCGAAAACACCAATCTTTCATACCCCAAACTATTCGAATCGGCCGATCGGCAAAGATCGATAATCCATCTTCGATCTTTTCCAGTGTCTGCCATGTCGCCTGTGTTTTACGCTGCGGTATGTCCTGTACGAATCGAGCAATCGCCACTCGCGAATTCCAGTCGCAATAGGGAGCAATGAGGCCAGCAGCAACGGGTGGATTCAAGTTTGGAAGTCGATGAAGCGCCATCGTTAATGCGGCGCGTGCAAACAAGTTGAGGCGGCGGATGCACCAGTTGCCGATCCACGGAAGGCGACAAGCGGCAATTCTCCACGGAACATAGGGTGGTGGAAACGCGGCTGTATTTAAAATGACAAATCGCTCAATCCGCGCAGGCAACTTAAGAGCAGCGCCACATCCGATGGCGCCGCCCCAGTCGTGTACTAACAGCGTGACGCGTCTCAAGTCCAATTGCTCGATCAATCGAGCCAGGTTGCCAATATGCTGCTCGAGCGTGTAGTTATATAGCTGAGGTTTATCGCTTAAGCCGCAGCCGATGTGGTCTGCAGCGACAACGCGCGCAATGTCGCTCAACTCCGTTAGCACCTTGCGGTACGTAAAGGACCAAGTTGGATTTCCGTGAACACAGAGGATCGTATGGTCGTTCTGATGGCTGCCACGCTCGACAAAATGCATACGCACTTTCTCGGCTGAAGCCTCCGACTTGGGAATCTCCAGGAATTGCGATTCAAAAGGATAAAGTGCTTTCCAGTCAAGCATGCGATGGTATTCTTCTAGCCGATGTCGGCCTATTCGCTACAGGTGGCTGTGATGCACGGGGAGTATACCTGCCAGATCAAATGCTGTCGCCGGGCTACGCTGAAGGCGAGCTAGAATGAACTGTGAATCCCCAATTTCCGAAGAACCCTTCCCTGAAACTGGCGGCTACGAGACCTGTCGGGGCCAAACGTGAAGGAACCGTCCATGTTAAGAACAAAACCGCTGTGCCTCCGTACCAAATTCGGCTCCGTGCCCCTCATTTTTCTTGGGCTTCATTTGGGCTGCTATGCGCTATCACAGCCCTTGTTCGCGCAAGCAACAGGGGCCATAGCTATCGAGTTTCGGGAGAAAGGCACCGACGCACCGTTAGCCAGTCGTGTACAAATACTTTCCGCTGAGGGCAAACCCCAGCGAATTCGGGCGAGTCTTTACCAGCAAGGTTGGAACTTAGTCGAGGCGGAACTGAGCTTCAAAGGGCGTGTGGGAGAGTATCGTTATCTCGCTTCCCACGGCCCGCAGTTTTCCCCTGCTTCGGGTGGATTTACGCTCGATCGAAAGTCGGAGGCGCTGGATGTGGTTCACTTGACGCGGCATGCTGATTTGAAGCATGAGAATTGGATTGGAGGTGATATGTTGGTTCGCGTCCCGGCCGAGGAGGCATTGCGTTGGTTGCCCGCAGAAGACTTGAGCATGGCGACTGTCGTGATCGACCAGGGAGCGGGAAAGCGAGACTCGCTGAGCAAGGCCGATGCGTGGGTTGAGCGCTCATGCTATGTCGACTCTCGCCCTGGCAGTGGATTAGCACTGCATCACTGGTACCCGCCCGCGCCAGTTCCCGATGAGTTGCCGTCCAGTCGGCTATTGGTGATGGCAAAGCAGGCTGCAAGCGAGCCGAATGGTGCGTCCACACACGCAGGAACTCATGTTCAGGCGCGGAATCCTGTGCATGCAGAAATACAACAGTTGTGGGCCCGAGATGTACCAATTTGGCTCGCTTCTGGGAAGGTTGATTCGATCCAGCTGCTCGGAGAACATTTAACGATCGACGGAGAACGCGCACTTCAGTTCGAACCAATCATTGAACCAGACCCTGGGAGGTTTCGCGGGCCACACAAGGCGGGACGCTTGTTGGAAAGCATCTATTGGGAACTGCTCGAAACCGGATTGCAGATTCCACCGTCGGCCGGAAGTGGTTTCGGGTCCAATTCTTCGCCGCTGGGCTACAACCGCATCTACGCCTATCCAACCAACTCAACTCCGGCAGCCTGGTGGCAGGCTGTGCGCGACGGTAGATCCATGGTCACTAACGGACCGCTGTTGCGCGTCACCGTGAACGGTGAGGTACCGGGGTATACTTTTACGTCCGAGCAGGGGCAGAGTATCGACATTGACATAGAGCTCAAACTGACCGTCGCGGATCCAGTCGAATACTTAGAGGTTGTTTGCAACGGGGCCACACTCTATCGAGCACGCTTGGATGAGCACGCGAGGCAGGGTGGCAGAATTCCACTCCAGACCATTCGACAGAGCGGTTGGCTGTTGGTCCGCGTCGTCACAGACCGCGAGCACACCTATCGATTAGCAACTACCGCTCCGTTCTATTTTGTAGTTGGACAAACTCCGCGCGTTAGTCGTTCGGCCGTCGCCTTTTTTCAGGCGTGGTTGGAAAGATCGGCGGGGCAGATCCAAACGCTCGAACCGGGAGCTCGCAACGCGGCCGCTCCGTACCTGAGTTCTGCGCGGGAGTTTTGGCGGGAACGGGGTGAAATGGCTAATGCTGACTAGCCATTCCGGTTGGACCCCAGGAATGGTGCTGGCACGCCGATTGCATGCCTGTTCGCCCTCATCGGGGCTGTCAGGTTGGCACGCCTCTGCGGTTCCTGCTTTTGGCGATATACTTTTTCGCTGGGATCTTTCTAGCACCCGTGTAAATCTATGGAAACTATGTCGAAAGACTATTACGAGACGCTTGGACTAGGGAAAACTGCATCTCAAGACGAGATTCAGAAGGCTTATCGCAAGCTCGCGCGCAAATACCATCCCGATTTGAATCCCGACGACAAAGCGGCTCAACAGAAATTTAAAGACATTCAGCTCGCCTATGATACGTTGAGCGAGCCCGAAAAAAGAAAAATGTACGACCAATTCGGTGCGGATTACGACCGAGCTGGTGGTAGCCCGTTCCGAGGTGGCACAGGTGGTGCGGGCTTTGAAGAGGTCTTTGGCGGACGAGGCGGTCCCGGAGGATTTCAATTTGACGGCGATTTAGGGGATTTATTCAGGCAGTTTACGGGAGGCGGAGGTCAAGCGGGCGGTGCTCGACAGCGCGCACCTGCCAAGGGACGCGACTTGTCTACCGAGCATACGATTCCGTTCAATACGGCGATTCTCGGCGGTGAAGCGTCGATCTCGGTTAGACGAGCTGACAAGTTAGAGTCGCTGCAGGTGAAGATTCCGCCTGGAGTGGAAACTGGAAAAAAAATTCGCCTGCGTGGTCAAGGCGAGCCTGGTGGGGGGGCTGCTCAGGGTGACTTGATCGTGACGCTGAATGTTGCCCCACATCCATTCTTCAAACGCACCGGGAAGAACCTAGAATTGCGTTTGCCAATTACGATCGGCGAAGCCGCTTTGGGGGCGACGGTGGACGTGCCAACTCCCGGCGGAACTGTTTCGCTAAAAATTCCGGCTGGTAGCAGTAGTGGACAGCGCTTGCGCGTCAAAGGGCAGGGAGTGCGCGTGGCTGCCGACGATGTAGGTGACCTTTTTGTTGAGTTGCAAATCAAGTTGCCTGAACAACTAACTTCGTCGGTGGGGGTAACCGCCGATTTGCGAGCGGCAATTGAGCAGATCGAATCGCTCTATTCTGGTAAAGAACGCAGTAAGATTGTGTGGTAGACCATGGCTGATGACTCTGCTACTAGCTTTCCCGCCGCCTTGCGACTTAAGCGGCGCGAAGATTTTGCCGCAGTTTTCGAGCGTGGCGAAGTGGCCGCGGACGACGTCCTGGTGATTCACGCCTTGCGTTCGGAACAGGCAGATTCAAAAATTGGCCTGAGTATTTCCAAGAAAGTTGGCAATGCTCCACTGCGAAATCGATGGAAGCGATTGATTCGCGAGTCTTTTCGACTAAGCCGACAAGAACTGCCACAGCATCTTTGGTTAATCGTCCGTCCTCGGCGCGGGGCTGTACCCGATTTTCACGCGATCAAGATTTCCCTGCAAAGGCTGACTAGGAAACTGCAGCGGAGACTGTGAAGACGCACCGGGCGCGAATGCCTCTCCTCTTTCGTTGTTTGCCCTTTAATGCTTCAACACAATTTAACTTTAGAGTTTAGTTTTATTGTAGAACGATTGTCCCAATGGTTTTGATAAGCATTTGGGACAATTGCTCTCCACTGTGCTCATCGCATTTTAGCTGCCAGGCTGTAGTGCTTGAATTGCTCCATGAAAGCCGTGAACGGCTACAAATAAAGGTCCCCAGCTCCAGAGAATCTCTAGAACTGGGGAGGTCAGCACTCCTGTAGGCTGATCAGTGCGGAGGCATTTGCCGAGTATTTTAGATTGCTCCAAAATCAGACATTGCCTCTGCCAATCGCTTGCGCGCGACGTGGAGTCTTCGCTTGATCGTTCCCAATGGAGCTTCGAATTGCTCGGCCATTTCGATTAACGAATGTCCGCCAAGGTAGAACGCCTCCAGAGTCCGACGGTCGATTTCTCCCAAGCGATCCAACCCGCATCGAACTTGCTCATTGTTTTCGCCATCCAGCAGGCAATCCAGCGGAGTAGCTTCGCGCATCGCAACTGCCTCCAGCGCGGTTTGGTCCATCGACACCGCTACGCGTCGACGCGTCAATTGGTTGATCGCCATGCGGCGAACGATTTGACGCAACCAACCACCGAAGGCCTCCGGGACGCGCAGTTGCTCGAGCCGGTCGAAGGCGTGGATGAACACGTCTTGAACCAATTCTTCCGCCTCATCCCAGTTGCCGAGCTTGCGGTAAGCCAATGCCAAAGCCGATCCTTGGTATCGCTCGTACAGCGTGCTCTGCGCGTCGCGATCTCCGAGTTGAGCGGATCGAACCAGATCAGCGACAGTGCTGAAATTAGTATCTAGAATTTCCATAACCATATTCTCTCTCCTACTCACGCTGATGACGTGAGCGAGCAGGCGGTCACCTGAGGGCCGATGCTCGCGGTACGACGTTGGATGGGTAGCTGAGATAGATGCGCTATTGTGGTGTTCTACGGTTGTCTGAAAGTTCCGCTAACACATTTTGTCCAGGCCCGGAAATCCGATTGGACACTTAGTTGCAAGCTGGCTTCAGATCGTAGAAACGCTTGGACCTCAAAAGGTCAGAGGCGAATCTTTCTCGTGCAGGGCCGACCGAACACATGGTGCTCGTGGTCGGATGTCAGTTCGTTAGGTTTAGCTGGGCCGTGAAGCTGCTTAACCTTGCCGATTAGCTCTGACCGCTGCCAACCTTGATGTGGCTGGACAGACAGCTAGAACGGATATGCAGTACTGCGGACAATGGCCGGGTTTAAAACCCGGCTTTAGATTGCCGATGGGAAGGCGACCATGTCGGTCCCAACCACCTGCAACCTCCGTCGACTGGTATCGCTCTAGCCAATACCCCATAGATTCACGCATACTCGTGAGATGGAGGAACGTACGTAAAGCAATACCAGCAAACGCTGCACAATCGACCACAACGGTGGCTACTGCGGTGGCGAACGAGCTGGAAATTGATGATTTACGCATGGTTATTCCTCCGTCACGCCGTCCGAAGGCATGAACTGAGAGAGAGAAATTACATCCGAATTGCTTCGGTTTGAGGCGGAACGGCCTCTGTCCTCACTTGATGGGACAACATACTTTACCGCACAGGGCAAGCAAAAACAAATTCTTTGACCTGCTGCCTTCTAGTTTTCGGAAGCGGGAGCGTGCTTGCTGTCCGCTGTTTTGCAGAAAACCGAGAAAAACCAAGTAGTCCGCAAGCTCGTAGAGAATATGCACTCCCGGCGGTCAGCGGCTGTGGTTGCAAGTAGCCAGAGTCTGTCTTTAGCAGGTGCCTGACAGGTTCTTAGACAGAGAGTCCAAGGAAAGGTTCGCAAAAAAGTCTGTTTGCGAGAAAAAAAACAGCATTCAACGCGGATCACCGGGGGGTGTTGGATTTCAGGCAGGCGGTTTAATATCTATCCTTGCAATAGGTTGCGTGCAAACTGAAAGCGTACTAGGTAGGTGACTGGGGAATGCGGTTCAAATCATTAATTCGTGAGACTTGGTGGCTTTGGGTCGTTTTCGCAGTTTTTGGGACGGTGATGTCGTTTCTCCATCCCGTATTTCTGCTGATGTTCCCGATTTCCATCTTCACTTTTTTCTGGTTTGCCTACATTCGTTACGATGAGGACGGCAATTTCAAAGGTAGCTAGTTCGGGATACTATTGCTATCGATAGAAGATCGTCTCGACGTTACCTCTAAGTATTTGGTGTCCGAGTTCTATCGCCCGCCGCTCGCTCCAGCCCATCGTTCCGATGAAGTGATCGGCAAGCACACCCGCCAGGCAACGTTTGAACATGGCAAATTTCGGCTGGGCGAATTCCAGTTTATACATGTCGCTGTAATAGCCTACGATCTTATTACGCGGGACAGCTTCCATGCGTGCCAGCAGGTCGCGCGAGATGAAGCTGGGGGTGTTGCTGTACCACCAGTGTCCATTGCAAACGACATTCGGAAAGATCCAGGCGTAGCTGACCAATTCTTGATTGGTGACGCTGGCTAAGACCGAAATTGGAAATGTTACCTGGGGAAAAGCATTGAATAGTTCGCGGTATTGGATCAGAGAAACCCGGCTGTCGTACAAATCTTGGCCTTGGTAAACGCCGCCCGGATAGACCGCGCGATTAACGCCAATCATCAGGTCAAATGGCAGCGAATACTCGGCGCAATTCTTGGCGAGCTGCCAGAAAACCCAAGCGCCAACCACGGATTTATCTTCGTCGCTGCTCGCTTCATTGAGGCTGAGCAACTTGGTCAGGGAACGTTGAGCATCCACGTCGCTGACGTTTCGCGGTACGAACGACGGTGGCAAGCTAATCGCGCAGGCACGCACCCCCTTGGACACGAAATGAGTAAAACGTTGGCGGATGGCGTTGGCAAAATCCGCCACCGAGTGGACTTCTACGCCCGCGGATTGGGCCAGTCGTTCGCGTACGCTGGTTTTGGCAAAGTGGAACACCAGTTCATCGGTTCGCAGGCAGGGTATGTACCGCTTCGTATCGAATCCGGCCAACGGGTCATCAAAGTCGTTCGTCAAGAAGACCGCTTCCAGCTTAGACAGCTGCAATACCTGTTCTTCCCAATCCGGTTGGTCCAGCTTGGTTTGCGCCGCATCGTACAGCGACTCCCAGTTCGAGGCGTCTAGCCGCTCGATCTTTACGTCGAACAGAACCTCGGCGGCTTCTAGCAGCCAACTCAGCTGCGCCGTATTGTCAATGTGCCGCATACCCTCGACCAGTCGTCCGACTTTTTCTTTCGGTGAAAGCCGCGGATCTTCAATTTGCTCGCGTGGCATGCCAGCTGAGTGCGAGAGTTCGGTGTAGTAGTGGTAGCCCAGAAAGTCAGCTAATGTTTTGCTAGCTGGGCTGTGCGGATTGATGTGGGTATGCGGGTCGATCAATACTAGTGAGTCGAGCTCGTTGAAAAGCCTCTGTTTTAGGGTTGCCGTCATGCCGCTAATCGCAATTTGTGGTGGAGTGGTTCGAAATAGTTCGTTGGAGCGCTGATTCGTCCTCCAACGCACCGCTAGTTTTATGCGATCGCTGTTGTAGCGTGAAGCCTGGTAAAGGCTGACTAAAGTACCGATTTCTTGGTAAAGGACGATTCTTTGCCGCAAATCTTGGTGGCTGCTAGAGCCTTTTTTTGCAGCTTCTTTCCGCCGGCTACGGCTATAATCGAGGGAAGCAAATCCCTAACACCGAGTTGGTGAACACATGAGCCCATCGAATTCAGAGCACGATCGAGAGCAGGCAGACGCGGAGCGTTTTGCAGCCGAGTACCTTGCAGGCATCGATGTGCCCCAGGAAATCCCAAACGACCATTCCAAAGCGACGGTTTCGCAGGAGACAATGGCGACTGACGTTTCTCGCGCCAGCCTTGCTGCCAGAGACAATTCGCCAGGTGGTGAAGGATTGGATGCCGCTCCAGACCAAGCGGATAAAAAAGGTGCAGAACAGGTACAGGCTGGCAGTGAAATCCAAGGACGGGAGACGTACCCGCTGCATTTGGTTACTTCAACTTTGCTTAGCCTGTTGATGGTACTTGCGCTACTTTTGGCAGCGCGGCTTCTCGTGCCATCGTTGGTTGAGAGTATTCGCTACGGCTGGTATCGCGGACAGTTAAGGGCTGAGTACGAGCTGAGTGGTCAACGATTGAAGAGCGTCTCGCTCGACTATTTGGCCGAAGTTTCGCAACTGGTCAGCAGTCGCGTAAGCCCGAGTGTAGTTCACATTAGTATGCTGCGCGATCAGGCGACCCTCGATCAGTACGAAACTCTGTTCGGGGACCAGCATCCGCATCTAAGACTCGAGGGGCAGGGCAGTGGCTTTGTAATTGATAGCGAGGGCCATATTCTTACCAACCAACACGTTGTCGAGGGACATGGCATCGAAGTAACCTTGAGCGACGGAAGGCGGTTGCCAGCTGAGATTGTTGGAGTCGACCGGCTGACGGATTTAGCGGTTCTCAAGGTTGAAGCCGATGGGTTGATGCCGGTGGACTGGGGCAACAGTGATGAAGTTGTAGTGGGAACTCCAGTTTGGGCGGCAGGCAGCCCGTTCGGGCTGCAGCAGACGGTTACATTCGGGATCATCAGCGGCAAGCACCGTGTCGATTTTAGAGCGACCCGCTATGACAAAGCCGTGCAAGGCGGAACTGCTTATGGCGATATGATGCAGAGCGATGTGGCCTTGAACCCCGGTAATAGCGGAGGGCCGCTAGTGAATTCGATGGGCCAAGTTGTAGGGGTGAATGCGGCGATCCTGGGCGAAACGTATCACGGCATCAGTTTCTCCATTCCCAGCAAAGTGGCACAGCGGGTAGCTGGTGAATTGATCGCGGCGGGTGAAGTTGCCCGCGGTTGGCTGGGTGTAATGATGGAGGATCTCGCCGATGTGGAACGCTTCGACAAAGCGGGAAAGATTGTCCCCGGCGTGCGCGTATCAGGCTTCCCCGCCAGGTTACCTTCCCCAGCGAAAGAAGCGGGGTTGGCTGTTGACGATATCATCGTTGAATTTCAAAATCAGACAGTGGTCAACCAAGCTGAGTTGATGAAGTTGATCGGCGAAACAAAAGTTGGCAGCAGCGCCCAGGTAGCCATCATGCGCCGAGGAAAGAAATTCAGTTTCGATGTCCTGATCGGTAAACGCGCTCCGAATCCGCAGTAAAGCTTGAATTCGTAAATGGGCACTCCCTGCTCGGAACAGCTCCATGCGAATCAGCCTCATGGTTTTGCTTCACATTGAATGGTTTAGTCAGGTATGAAATATATCCGCGGTATGGGGTTGACGATTTTTCTGGCGGCAATGTTGTTCGCCATGGACCGAATGTTGGGGCGTCAGGTCGCGTATTTTGCCATCTGTTTTTCTGCGCTTTGGTTCGTCATTGCGTTTGTGCTGCTTACGCGACCGCCGGGAGTTCCTGAGTTTGTCTCACGCGAGACCGGCAGCGATGAGCAATATGTTGTTCGCCGCGATCTGATTCCATTGTTACCCTTAGCAGAGCGATTGAGGCATGCTTTGACGGTTGCCTGTGGCTCCTGCTTGCTGATTTGGCTATCCCTCAGCTTGATGGCGCGATAGTTGGCCCCTCTGCGGGTCTCGATTAGAATAGCGCGACAGGCGAGCCGAATGTTCGGCCGCGCAAACGCCATTCGTCTCCGCAACTGCTCTCCTCAACCAGAGAATTACACCTTCGTACGGAGGTGCGCGAGATACCATCAATAGGAAAACCAATGCGATTAGTTTGTGTGACCTGGGCGGCTTTAGTACTTTTGGGTTGTTCTGTGCCTTCCGCAATTGCTGTGGAAGGTGCCGTCGCAGACGCTGAGCTTGCGATTCCTGGCTTTTCGAAAACAAAACCAGAGAAAGGGCCTGCAGTCGAGGTGGATGGCGGTTTCTTGGTGCCCTACACATTGCAGATTCCAGGGAGCTCCGTTTCTGTTGAAATGGTTCCCGTGCCAGGTGGCACGTTTAAAATGGGAAGTCCTGAGGCAGCAATCGACGGCGCCGAAGATGAAGTTCCGCAGGTTGAAGTCAAGATTGGTCCAATGTGGGTTGCGAAATACGAAACATCATGGGCCGAGTATCAACTATTCATGTCGATGTACAAACTGTTGAAGGAATTGCAGTCCAAGGGGCTACGGCAAATCGACGAGAGCAACAAGGTCGATGCCATCACCGCTCCTACGGAGCTCTACGACTCTTCATTCACCTATGAATATGGCCAAGACCCGAAACTGCCTGCAGTTACGATGACACAGTACGCAGCCAAACAATACTCTAAATGGCTTAGCAAACTGACCGGTCAACAATATCGCTTGCCGACTGAAGCCGAATGGGAGTATGCCTGTCGAGCTGGCGCGGACACCGCTTATAGCTTCGGTGACGATTAAGCTAAGCTGTCCGACTATGCCTGGTATATTGAAAACTCGGACGAGA